>CAYXOS010000019.1:0-26093 GCA_964467115.1 uncultured Sedimenticola sp. | reverse complement strand
CTGCGCGATCATCACGTGAATTTATGAAATTTCCGGGTTAAAAACGTTGGAGTAATTTGTTACGCCACTTTGTTGAGTTTAGGGTATAAGAGCTTGAGAGCAAGGGAAAAATATATTTTACGGTTTTTGAGGGCAAATCATGGCGTTGCTTAGTGGTTTCAGTGACAAGAGTTCTGCGGCATTGTTGCAGGAAGAATTGACCATTCCAAAGAGGAAATCCTTGCGCCTGGATACCTTTCCCAAGGGTATGGATAACTCAAGAATCGATGTGCGTCTTGAGCCGACATTAAAGAGCGCCATAGAATCAGAAGTGGCGGCGAGTATGTTGAAGCATATGCGTCAGTTGCAAATCCCCTTGAGTACGGAGTTTCTGGGAGAAGAAGGATTTTCCCCCGATGCGTTGAAGAAAAGTTTTAATGAAATGAGCGTGATCGTAGCGCAACAGGCAAGAAAATCTTCCCGTCGGGAAATCTATCAACTATTTATTCTTTCCATAATCAAACAAATCTACCTGATTGTAGATCAACAACTCCAGGATTGTCGCGATGGCTTTGATATTGAGTCAACCGTGGGTGATATTTCCAGCGGCAATACCGTATCACGTCATGAGAAGCTATGGCGCTTCAGCCGTCATCAGGCGAAGGTTCGCTATCTTGTCAGCCGCGAAATCATAGAGCGCTTACACAGTTTTGAATTGATCGGACGCCGGCATCGAAAAAGTATCCTGGCATTATCCTGGCCTGTGGCAGAAGAGATGCTTTTCAACCCCATGCTGCAGCTCAGCGACTTGAGTGATGAGTCTGGGTTCATTGAAATTTATCCTTTCATGTTGATCAAGTCAGCGGTGTTCGAGCAATTTGAACGGCAATTGTTGGATGTGTTGTGTCGTCGATTGCCGGATTGTCCGGTTCGAAGATTCCAGGGAGAGCAGGAAGATGAACTGAGTAACCTGCAGTTACGACGGGATCAGGGCGATTTTCCTGCTTATGCTCAAGTGGAAGCCTATTTGCGGGCAGTGATGTTTCAACCCGAATATCAGCGTGCTGAAAGCAGCTGGTTCGACGACCCGGCAAATCTTTCCTGGTTGATGGGGGGGGATGGTGACCGTGATCGTCCCATCTTTTGGGATGAAAAGCGCTGGCAGGGCTTCAAAAATAATCTGTTACAGGATCTGGAAAAGGCGTTCAATAAATCAGGGCTTCTGGAAATGGTTTTTTCCAGTGCTCTGGTGCCAGATTTGTTCCGGAAACTGGGGCGTAAAGGTTCTTTGCGTTTGTTGTATGAGTACCTTCTGGGCGGGCGGAGCAGGAAGGAACTGACCGCAATACTGCAGCAATTCAAGGACATTACCAATCTGGATTTCTATGTGGAGCAGATGGAAAATGCACGCAAGGAAATAAAACAGGCCTCCATCACCCAACGCAGAGAGTGGCTGATTCAAGTTGTAGATGGTTATGCCCATATGCGCCGTGACCTGAAACTTGCCTGGGAAATGTACAGAGCCATGGATTCCATCCGGTTACTGGAAAAGAACAGTGAGTTATCCCTGTCTCGGGCAAACGATTTATTGCAGGAGTTTGTGTTACAGCAGGAAGGGCAGGCTCCCCAGGTTCAGGGACACGTGATTTTGAAGGCAGATTTACGTGGTTCAACCGAGTTGACGGCGAGCATGATCAAAGAAGGGCTGAATCCTGCGGCACATTTCAGTCAGAACTTGTTCGACCCTATCAATACCTTGTTACAGAAATATGGGGCGGAAAAAGTTTTTATCGAGGGGGATGCGGTTATATTGATGTTGCTGGATTACAGTAGCCCTCCTTCCCAGGTGGTTGCCAGAGCTTGTCGGTTGGCTTATGACATTATCAGCTTGGTGCTGCAGCGAAATCGGGATAGCAAGCATTTGGGTTTGCCAGAATTGGAATTGGGGGTCGGAATTTCCTATGTTGCCGAAGCCCCTTGCTATTTATTCGATGCTGGGCGTAAAATAACGATTTCCCCGGCTATAAACAAGGCTGATCGCTTGTCGTCCTGCACAAAGCGGGATTTTGCAGGCTTCTGTAATAATAGAAGCTGGGGAGTAGAAGTGATAGAAGTTGAACAGATTGCCAACGCTGTCTCAGGCGACGTTCAGTATTGTCGATATAATGTTAATGGAATAGAGTTGGATTTGCCGGCATTTCAACACCTGTCTGAAGAGGTGGTGTTGAAGAAGATAAAGGCTTCCAGCTACGGTAAGGACACTAACGACCACTATTATGTGGGGCGTTTTCCCGATGCATCTGGAAAAACTCGATGGCAGGTTGTTCGCCAAAGTTTGATGAAGCATTGGGATGGGGAGCGGTTCTTGAGTCCATCTGAGGAAAGTGGAAACAGTTTCTATGAGTTGGTGACAGATCCAGACATTCTAGGTCGGACACGGGAAAAATTATCCGGTCGAAATTGAGTAAAGTGTTCCTGTTCAAGGTGGAGGGGGATCACTGGAAAAAATTATGTACGCCCGTAAACAGAAATTACATCGTGTGAAAACCACATTGCGAGCTCAATTGAGTGTTCGTGGTTCCAAACTCCAACCCGTTCTTATTGAACAGCTTTCCGAAGCAGGGTTGGATTTTTTGTGTGATAGCGGTGCGCAATGTCGAATCATGCCTGAAGAGCGAAAAATGCCGGGTCCTGTGTTTGGCGTATATGTCGATATCGCTTTTTCACTACCTGATTCTGATCGGGAACTGCAGACCCGTTGCCGGGTGTTGTTCTGTCATCGACTGTCACAGAACAGTTATCGTTTTGGATGTGAATTCCACAAATTACCTGACGCTGACAAACTGGTTTTACAGCACTATGTAAGTCAGATGCTTGCTAACCACTAATATTTCGCATCTACTCAGCATCTCCACATAAAATTATGCTGAGTAGTTACAATATTTCTTTCCCATCCGCGGATTTGTAGCCAAACAGGATTGATCCAACATACATACGCGCTCTTTGCACTCAAAGAGTGGCATTGCTTTTATTACCTGTCTGAGCTGTTTGTTCTCCTTCTGTGCCCTGAATGGGCAGCATGCGTTCCGAGAGTCGCGTCAACTTTTGTTTCAAACGATGGTCATAGATTGCGGCATAGGTAAAGACGCGTTGCACGTAGCCTCTGGTTTCCTTGAATGGAATCAATTCAACCCACACGTCTGCGGGCAAGCGAGACTTGGGCAGCCAGCGTTTTACACGATGAGGTCCTGCGTTGTAGGCAGCAGTGGCGAGTACAGGGTTTTCTCCCAGACGGGCAAAAACATCAGCAAGGTAAGCCGTGCCAAGTTCGATATTGGTTTTGGGGTTGATCAAATCCTTGCGTTTCGGGGAGTGCTTCTTTCTCAGTAGTTTTTTGGCGACATAACGTGCTGTGGCAGGCATCAATTGCATCAGCCCCATTGCTCCAGCATAAGAGCGTACACTGGCATTGAAGGCGCTCTCCTGTCTGATTACACCGTATACCCAAGCGATATCGAGCTTGTTTTTCCCGGCGTAACGTTTTACTTCTGATTTGTGTTCCAGTGGAAAACGCAACTCCAAGTCATCCCAATAGTTTGATTTTGCCAGGGTGAAGATGGCTTGATCATGCCATTTCCAGGTCTGAGCCAATTCAGCAGCAGCAATATACTCTTCAGCGCTGAAGTTGCGGGTTGCAAACCGCCATTCACGTCGTGCGTCAACAAAACGATCCAGTGCCAGCAACTCTTTCGCTCGTTGCACAGCAGGATTGTTCTGAATAGATTTTGCCTCGATTTTAGTGACTTTGTTGTCATTGGGCGCAAAATGGTAAGGCTTCCCAACTCGGTCAGCCGCAAGGAAACCATAGTAGCTGCGTTCGCTGGCGAGGGCAGTATAGAGCTTGTTGGCGATGTCGGGTTGGCGTGTTTGTTCAAATGCTCTCGCCAGCCAGTATTTCCAGCGGTCGCTTTGTTGGGCTTGTGCAGGCATTTGTGAAATACGGGATAGTACCTGTTGCCAATCCTGATGGAAAAGGGCAGAGCGAATCAAAGCTTCCTGCAATACATTGTCATGGCCACAAGGCAGCAGGTTCGCCATGAAAGTAATGGCTTTGGGGTCTGGGTTTCTCACCAGCCAAAGCGCCAGTTTCCGCTCGATCAGATGTTTTTCCAGATGTGAAAAGGAAAAATGCTGTTGCATTTGTCGCCAATAATCGATCGCCAGCAAAGGATCTTTCCGAATTTGCCGAAAAGCGGCATCTTTCAGAATCTTGTTGCGCTGTGGATGATTTTTCTTCAAACGTCTGTCACTGAGGGCAAGACTTGGTTTGCTGTGAACCTTGATCCAGGTATCCACCCAGGCTTGATCCTTGAGGGGTAATGATTTTTTCAGATACCTTGCCAGCTTGATCTGCCCCTTGTCCATTGCCAGGGCGATGCGTTGCCAGGTCAGATCCGGGGTCTGTAATCCGGCTTTTTTCCAAGCCTTGAATACCGGGTCACAGGCTTTCGGCCGGGATTTTCCATAAAGCCACAATGTTTCTACCTGTGCAAAGGCTTCATTTTTCTTACCGTTATGGATCAAAGCATTGAGGTAGTGGCACTGGCGGGAAATGTTGGTTTGTGGTGTATAGAATTTGATCAGGTTGTTCCAGTCCTGACGTTTTGCGAGTAGGTTTAGCCAGCGGCTGAGCAGCAGTGCAGACAGGGGGGTGTCTGCATAAGTTTTGAGGAAGCTGGATACTTCTTTTGCCGAGGCGCTATGCAAATGTGTTTTGAGTTCTGCATAAGCCAAGTAGGGGTAGAGTGGATAGTGCTTGATGACGGCCTTGAGTTGCTTGGGAACGGGCTTTCCCGCCAAAGCAAGTTTTTCCGATGCCTGGAAAGTCTTGCGTTGCGCAGTTGTGGCAATATTTGCCTGAGCAATATTGCTGACAATGATCAGGACAAGCACAATCAGAATCGTTGTCAGGTTCAGGCTGTTTTTTGTCTGGGATTTCATCCTCCAACATTAGGGGGAATGCTCCTGAGCTGCAATAGGGGTTTTCCCTGTATCACGCCTGTGAATAGAAAATTGAGGTATAGGCTACAATAAATAAAATTACAAGTTGATTTCGGAGTCCTTGAATGTCAGACAACAACGCCAGTATGGAAGAAGAGATGAGCCTCAACAGCGGTATTGCCGCTTTTGAAGCCAAGCATTTTGTGCGCGCAGCGGAACTGCTGGAACCCCTGGCAGAAGCTGGAAATGCTGAAGCCCAGTACCGAGTTGCGATTATGGCGCAGAATGGTCTGGGAATGGTGGAGAATCAGTTACAGGCATATAAACACATGAAGTCAGCGGCAGAATCTGGTTTGGCTTTCGCCCAGCACGGACTGGGTTTCATGTATCTGGAAGGAGAATGTGTGGACAAGAATCCTGAAAAGGCACTGGAATGGTTTACCCGGGGCGCAGAACAAGGTCTGCAAGGCTCTATGACCACCATTGCCATGATGTATCAGGACGGGAATGGGGTGGAAGCAGACCAGGAAAAGGCCCGGGAATGGTTCCATAAGGCGGGTTTTGATGAGATGTGATTGTAACCCCGCGAGGGGAGCTGCATCATTAACTCTGGCGACGCTCCCGCACAGCCTTCGCCAGGAGCTCCAATAAGGGAAGACTGTCTTCCCAGGAGATACAGGCGTCTGTGATGCTTTGTCCGTAGGTCAACGCCTTGTCTGAATTCAATGATTGATTGCCGCTGACAAGGTGGCTTTCGATCATGGCGCCGATGATGCGAATATCACCCCGAGCCACTTGCCTGGCAACATCATGTCCCACATCGATTTGTTTTTGGTATTGCTTGTGGCTGTTGGCGTGGCTGAAATCCACCATCAATCTGGGGATCACGCCTGCTTTTTCCATTTCCCCAGCGGCGAGATCAACGGATTCAGCATCGTAGTTAGGGCGTTTTCCACCGCGTAGAATAATGTGGGTGTCATTGTTTCCGGTGGTACTGAATATGGCTGAATGCCCTTCCTTGGTCATGGACATGAAGACATGTGGACGCTCAGCGGCACGCATGGCATCTACAGCGACACGCATGGTGCCATCGGTACCATTCTTGAAGCCAACAGGACAAGACAGCCCAGATGCCAGTTCACGGTGTCCCTGGCTCTCTGTGGTGCGTGCTCCGATGGCACCCCAGCTCACCAAATCGGCAACATACTGAGGTGAGATCAGATCCAGAAATTCGGTGCCTGCGGGTAAGCCCAGTTCATTGATGTCCAACAGCAGTTTGCGCGCCAGCTCCAGACCTTTGTTGATCTTGAAAGAGCTGTCCAGATCGGGATCGTTGATCAGACCTTTCCAGCCCACGGTGGTACGAGGCTTTTCGAAATAGACGCGCATAACAATGAGCAAGTCCTTTGCCAACTGTTGCTTGGCCTGGAGTAACTTATTGGCATAGTCCAGGGCAGCTTGAGGGTCATGTACTGAACAGGGACCGATGACAACCAGCAGTCGGTCATCTTCTCCATGCAGAATCCGATGAATATCCCGACGCGCTTCGAACACAGTTTGCGACGATTTTTCCGTATTGGGGTAGCGTTCATGCAATACAGCAGCGGGAATCACTTCCTGGGTGTCTCGAATGCGCAGATTGTCTGTAGGGTGTTTTGGCATGGTTACAGGCAGTTAGTGGACAGAAGCCGTCCATTATACCTTTTTTATGGATTTTATTGACAGCACTGGAGGATAGTTTGTGTTCGGGCTGCCTGGTTTGTGACCACCCTGTTGTTGGGAGGGCGCAGTAACTCAGCGCTTCCCCGGGGTATATCCCCGGGTTGGGCACTATTTCTCGAACAAGTGACAAGCCACTTGGTGAGGGACATCGGCATCCGTGATATTTTCCAACTGGGGCATGCTCTGGGCGCAGATATCCATGGCCTCAGGACAACGGGTGCGGAAAGGGCAGCCTGATGGCGGATTCAGGGGTGAAGGCACATCACCTTGAAGTATGGTGCGCTGTGAGCTTTGATCCGGGTCTGGATCGGGGATGGCAGACAGCAGGGCTTTGGTGTATGGATGGCGTGGTTCTCGGTACAGGTCTTCAGATGAAGCGATTTCCACCAGCTTTCCCAGATACATGACGCCAATCTGGTGGCTGATATGCTGCACCACTGCCAGATCGTGAGATATGAACAGGAAAGAAATATGCAATTCTCGCTGTAAGCGAGCGATGAGATTCAATACCTGGGATTGTACAGAGACGTCCAGTGCGGATACGGCTTCATCAGCAACGATGAATTTGGGATCGAGGGTGAGGGCACGGGCGATGCCAATACGCTGGCGCTGTCCGCCAGAAAACTCATGGGGATAGCGGTGCAAGACATTGGCGCGCATGCCCACGATATCCAGTAATTCCAAAACTTTCTTTTTGCGTGATGCTGCATCACCGATGTTATGGGTTTCCAGGGGTTCCAACAGGGTTTGCATCACGGTTCGACGCGGTGACAGGGACGCGTAGGGATCTTGAAAAATAATCTGCATGTCCTTGCGATGAGCGACCAGTTCCTTGGCATTGAGCGCCGTAATATCCGTATCGCCGAGCTGAACCTGACCACTGGTGGGTTCGTGCAAGCGCAGAATGGCGCGTCCCAGTGTGGATTTTCCGCAACCCGATTCCCCCACCAGTCCAAAAGTCTGACCTTTGAGAATGTTGAAGCTGACATCGTCCACTGCCTTGAGTTGCCCAACCACGCGGCGAAAGAAACCGCCTTTGATGGGAAAGTGTTTTTTCAGGTTTTTGACTTCCAGTAAGGTGCTCATGTCTCAGCTCCCGGGGCAGCATTGGGATGAAAACAGGCAACCGCCAATTGCTTATCCCATTTTAGCGAGGGTTCTTGCTGATGGCAGGCGTCGTCTGCCTTGTAACAGCGATCGACAAACCGACAGCCTGAGGGCAAATGCAGAAGATCAGGCACTGTGCCGGGGATGGTGGGCAATTCGTCCAGCTTCTTCTCACGAATACGGGGAATGGATTTGAGCAGGCCTTCTGAATAGGGATGTTGCGGTGTATTGAACAGAGGATGGATGGGCGCTTCTTCAGCCACTCGTCCGGCATACATGACCACGGCGCGGTTACAGGTTTGTGCCACTACCCCTAAATCATGGGTGACCAGTACCACCGAAGTGCCCAGTTCTTCCTGCAACTTGACCATTTGCTCCAGCACCTGTGCCTGGGTGGTTACATCCAGGGCGGTGGTGGGTTCATCTGCAAGCAATAGTTTCGGATTGCAGGACAATGCCATGGCGATCATTACCCGCTGCCGCATACCGCCAGACATTTGGTGCGGGTATTCATTGATACGTTTTTCCGGTGAGGGGATGCCCACCAGCGCCAGCATTTCGATAGCATGGTTTTTTGCCTGCTTGCGGCTCATATCCTGGTGGCGCATCAAAACGTCGGTCATTTGCGTAGCAATGGTGAATACTGGGTTGAGCGCCGTCATTGGCTCTTGGAATATCATGGAGATTTCCTTGCCGCGAATATGACGATATTCTGATTCCGGCAGCCCCACCAGTTCCCGCCCTTCAAGCTGGATGCTTCCAGAAACAATGCGTCCTGGCGGAGACGGGATAAGCCCCAGAATTGCCAGAGAGGTAACGGATTTACCACAGCCAGACTCGCCCACCAACCCCAGGGTTTCTCCTGGCATGATGTCGAAACTTACGCCGTCGATAGCACGCACGATACCGCGTTGGGTGGAAAATTCGATAACCAGATCTTTAACGCTGAGTAGTGGCTGGCTCATGCGCTCACCTTCTTGGGATCGAGGGCATCCTGCAGGGAATCTGAAAACATATTGAACGCCATCACCAAGGCAAACAGGAAAGCCGAGGCGGTCAGGAAGTTGGAATAATGCCCGGCTTGCACTTCCTGGGTTGATTCAGCAATCATCAGTCCCCAGGAAACGCCATCCACTACCCCCAGGCCGAGGAAACTGAGTATGACTTCAGATTTGATCGCACTGACAAAGACAATGGTTGCCTGAACCAGCAGGATATGAAATGTGTTCGGCATGATGTGACGGAAGATGATTTTGTTCTGTGGTAGCCCGATGGCGCGAGCCGCTTCGACAAATTCAAAGTTTTTCAATTTGATCACCTCACCTCGAACCAGGCGGGCGGTTGTTGTCCAGAAGGTCGCAATCATGGCGACATGCATGGAGTAGGGGTAGCCCTGCAAGGCATAGGCGATGGCAGCAACAAACAGGTAGAAAGGAATGGAATCGAGTACACCCATCAGCCACAGAATGATTTCATCGATCCAGCTGTTGGTGAAGTAACCTGATAACGCGCCTAAAACAGCACCGAGAATGGTAGAAAGTATGGCAACCACCATACCGACTTCAAAGGCCGTTTTGGTGCTGTAGATACCACGCTCGAAAATATCCTGCCCAATAATGTTGGTTCCCAGCCAGTGCTCGCTACTGGGGCCGCTCCACATGGCGCCATCGACATTGCTCCATCCCTGACCCCACAAACCCGCCCACACGCCCAGGGCGATGAGAAAGAAGAAGATCACCACTGCCAATGAGATCATGCCGGTACGATCTCGTCGGAATTTATACCATGCCTTGCCCCACAGGGATTCACTCTCCTTTGGTAGCTTGATGTCTTCTGCCAGCGTATTCATTTCAGGGATACCCGTGGATCAACAAGTTTGTAAAAGATGTCGTTGAGAATCAGCACAATCACGAACAAAACGGCAGTTATTCCGACGACTGCCTTGAGTATGGGTTGGTCACCCGTGGTGATGGCATCAAAAGTAACTTTTCCCACACCGGGAATGCCAAAGTAACTCTCCACCAACAGTGAGCCTGAAATCACCACCAGGGGAATGGAAAACATGATGCGGGTGATGATTGGAATCATGGCGTTTTTCAGAATATGCTTGAACAGCAGTTCTCTTGGTGGTGTACCGAATGCCTTGGCGGTTCTTACATGATCACGTCCCATTTCTTCGACGATGACAGCGCGATAGAAGCGGGTGTTGTAACCCAGGGCGACAAATACCGTTGCCAGGGTAGGCACAGTGATATAGCGTAAATAATCCCAGAAACTGTAGATGTTCCAGCCCCTGACGGGGAACCACCCCAAGCCATCGTTGGATGACAGCAGGATCTGGAAAGCGATGATGACAATCAAGAAACTGACACTCATGCCCACCACGGAACCGCCCATGATGACCTTGTCCAGCCAGCGACCCCGGTGGTAGGCAGCAACCAAAGCCAGGGCAATGCCCAGCAAGTTACCCAGTACAAAACCAGGAATGATCAACGCCAGTGAAATGGGTACGGTACGTTTGAGAATGCTGTTGACCCGTTCACCCGTGGAATCTGAATAGCCGAAATCAAACGTGGCAAGTTCCTTGAGGTATTCCAGGTAACGGACGCTAAAAGGTTTGTCGTAACCCAATTGATGACGAATTTCCTGTATCTGTTCCTGGGTGGCATTTTTTCCCACCAGTTCATAGGTCTTGTCCGGACCAAAATAAACCATGAGCAGAAAGCTGATCAGGGTGACGCCAAGGATTAGTGGAATGCCGGTGATGAATTTGCGTAAAGCATACTGAAGAATTTCCATGGCTATTTATTATCCTCCAATACATCAACGTATTTCAGGTGAAAGCCACCAACAATTTCTTCATCGGGAAAACTCACCACATTTTTTTGCCACAAATAGATGTTTTTCCTTGATAGTCCAGAAATGGTGACGCAGGAGTCGAGCAAGATCTGGTTCATTTTTCGATAAAGCCTTGTGCGTTCCGGAGACGGTTGCATTACCGAAGACTGTTCATACAAACGATTGTATTCCGGGTCATTGAAGTTGGCATTGTTGGAACCAGGGGAGCCGTTGGGTCCGTAAAACATCTGCAAGGTATTTTCTGAATCGGGGTAATCCAGCGCCCAACCCATGCCCACGATTTTGATTTTTGCTTTTTTGACCGCCTTGTTGAAATCACCGAATGAGGCGTAAGAGTCGAAAACCACCTTTTCCTTGGGGTAGCCAATATCGGCAAGCCAACCGCGATATTGTTCAAACATCTGTCGGGTTTCGACCTGGGCGACACCGCCATAATCGAGAACGGGCAGGTTTTCTGCCGTCCACCCTGCTTGTTCCAGAAGCTTGCGTCCTTTTTCAGGGTTGTGTTCCAAAGCAGCCTTGGACATGTTGGGGTCGTATTCAGGTGTAACCGGAAGGATAATGCCTGGAAAAATAAAACCTATGTCTGAATAGAAAGTGGCGTTGCGCTCTTCCCAATCGTAGGCATAGCGAATGGCGCAACGCAGGGCATGATTCATTTTTTCCCGCTTTGGATCGTCGTTATAACCGATCTCCGGGTCACGCATATTGAAATCCGTGTGTACAAAGCCTGTTTCAATGCCGTTGGTCATGAAAAAGCGTTCTGCGTATTCAGGTTTGAGCCGGATAGTGGGTTTTTTCTGCGCCAGCACGTCATCCAATAACTCTTTTGGAATGCTGGAGTATTGAATTTCATCACCCTTGGTAAAAGAGTTCCAGCGGGACAGGGATTCTTTAACGAAGTGGATTTCCAGGCGATCCACCAAGGGGGGAATCTTGCCCTCGATCTCTTTTATGCCATATTTTCCGTGAATGGCTTCATCATAGCCTTCGTAGGCAAGATCGATGGGTTCCTGACGGAAGCTTGGGTTTCTGACCATTACGGCTCGTACTGAATCAAATGTATCGAGTATGAAAGGTCCTGAGCCGACAGGGCGCACCCCAAATTCCCTGCCGTAGTATTCCACTGCTTCATGGGGGACGATGGCAGAAAAGCCTTGGGCAAAGGTATTGGTCAATTGGGGAAATGGTTTGTTCAATGTAACCTGTATGGTGTAGTCATCCAGCGCCTTGAGACCTTCAACGGGCTTGGAATAATCTGAACCTGCTTTCTTCCAGGCGCTCATCCCCTTGATTTTTCCTTCCCACAACCAACTTCCCTGGGATCGGACTTTAGGATCAAAGTGTCGTTTCATCGAATAAACAAAATCCGAAGCCAGTAGCTCCCGACCTTTACCGTCGGGGAAAGCCGGGTTATCGGAAAAATGCACGCCCTTTTTAATCTGAATGGTATAGGTCAATCCGTCTTCCGATACCTTTGGCATACTCGTCGCCAGATTGGGCTTGATTTGATAGGGACGAGCCAGATATTTATAGGAATATAGCGTATCGTAGATGTTTACGATGATGTGGTTGGCGTAGACTGTCGCACCTTGTGCAGGGTCGAGACTGGTGGGCGAGCCTTTCAAGGAATGTCGATAGATCTTCAGGCCTTCGGTGTCAGGACCGTTGGAGCAACCTGCCAGTAAGCTGACAGAGATTAGAAGCAGAAAGCCAAGTATTCGTATGGGCATGAAATATTTGAAAAAATTATTTTTAGAAATCGGGTTAGTGCGCGAGTATAGCGGTTTCTGTGGCTGTGGAAAATTACTTTTGTGCAAAATCCAGCAGGGCATGTCAGGGTTCCGTCATCTAAATTTTGGCAGGGGTGGCATCTGCTCGGAAAAACGCCGTAAATACATCCATGGCCGCTCCTTGGCATCCTGCCAACGCGGCACTCGTGCATCCATGCACATCGTACGCTCCGCGTCGGCTTCCCTGCCTCCGAGGTTTTCCGAGCAGACACCACGCCCACTTTTTCAATGACTTAAAAGCTTAGGGAAGCTCTGATTGATTCTGCACCGCAAGATGCCGTGTCACGAATCAATCAGAGCTTCCTCAGATGATGCAGTCCAAGCAGGCATGTTGGGTTTGCAGAAACTGCGCTAGTAATAATGCTAAAATGCACGGCTATGTGTTTGAAATATGACCTTCACAGCCATTCGACAGTATCGGATGGCACCTTGAGTCCCACGGCATTGGTTGAGTTGGCAGCACAATCTGGTGTGGATGTGCTCGCCCTTACTGATCATGACAATGTGTCTGGCTGTGCTGAGGCGCGAATAGCGGCTGATGCCCATGGGATACGGCTGGTTCCGGGGGTGGAAATTTCTGTATCCTGGAACAAGCATACCGTGCATATATTGGGTTTGAACATTGACCCGCAGAACGAGGGTTTGTTACAGGGCTTGGCTGTGTTGTGTGATTACCGCCAGTGGCGTGCTCAGGAGATCGGCCGCAAGCTTGAAAAGAAAGGGATTGCCGGCGCTTATGAAGGCGCTTGCCGCCTGGCTACCGGTGCCTTGGTAGGGCGGCTGCATTTTGCCCGCTTTCTGGTGGAGAAAGGGCAGGCAGCCGACCTGAAACAGGTGTTCAAAAAGTTTCTGGTGGCGGGCAAGCCCGGCTATGTTTGCGGTCAATGGGCAAGCCTGGAAGATGCCCTGGGGTGGATCAGTGATGCGGGTGGACTGGCAGTGATTGCCCATCCTGCCCGTTACAATATGACCCGAGGGAAATTACGCCGATTGATTGCCGAATTCAAAGAACTGGGTGGTGCTGGGCTGGAAGTGGTGTCGGGCAGCCACAGCAAGGATGAATATTTCACCATGGCACAACACGCTAAGGATTTTGATTTGCTGGCGTCAGCCGGTTCAGATTTTCACGGCCCAGAAAACCCCTGGATCAACCTGGGACAATTACCGACATTGCCCATAGGTTGTAAACCTGTTTGGAAGCATTTTTGATATGGCACAGTTTTTTCAAATTCATCCGGACAACCCCCAGCCACGCCTGATTCGTCAAGCAGTGGATATTTTGGAAAAAGGTGGGGTGATTGTTTATCCCACGGATTCCAGCTATGCCATTGGTTGCCATATTGGTGACAAGGCAGCCCTGGATCGTATTCGGCAGATTCGGCGTTTGGATGACAAACACAACTTCACCCTGGTGTGTCGGGATCTGTCTGAAATATCCAATTTCACCAAGCTGGACAACCAGCAATATCGATTGATCAAGAGTCTGACGCCTGGGGCTTACACTTTTATCCTGAAGGCAACCAAGCAAGTGCCCAAACGTTTGATGCATCCCAAGCGAAAAACCATTGGCATCCGTATTCCAGACAATCGGATAGCCCTGGCATTGTTGGAAGACCTGAATGAACCCATTCTGAGCAGTACCCTGATATTGCCTGGTGATGACATGCCGATGATGGATCCCTACGAGATGAAACACTCTCTGGAGCATCAGGTTGATTTGATCATCGACGGCGGGTATTGCGGTTACGACCCGACCACTGTAGTGGTTATGGAAGATGATGAGCCCTGGATTGCCCGGGAAGGCAAGGGCGATACGCAACTTTTTGATTAGGAAGCGCTGATCTATTCATGAACTCGCATCTCATACCTGAAATGTCCGATAACTGTGTTGAAGTTCTTGCTAATAGCTGGCTATTAGCGGCGAACTCCGCCTTGTTCTCGAACATTTCAGGCATAATCTGCTTCGTACAGAATAAATCAGTGCTTCCTTAGGATATAATTCTCTCATGCCTCAAGATCTCAACCTTATTCAACAGCTGGCAGTCTTCGTACTACCACTGATATTTGCAATTACCGTGCATGAAGCTGCCCATGGTTGGGTGGCTGACAAGCTTGGTGATCATACCGCCCGTTCAATGGGAAGAGTTACGATCAACCCCATTCCCCATATCGACCCGGTGGGAACGGTGCTGGTGCCTCTGGCACTATACGCCATGACCACATTGTCTGGTGGCGGTGGATTGATCTTTGGTTGGGCTAAACCCGTTCCCATCAATCCCCGAAATTTCAAGAACTATCGTCGTGATACGGCACTGACTGCCGTGGCAGGACCAGCATCAAATCTTGTGATGCTTATCCTCTGGGCATTGTTGCTCAGGGGAAGTCAGGATATAGGGCAATCTGCCGCCTGGGTGTCAGAGCCATTGTCACATATGGCTGTGGGGGGCATTCTGATCAATTCTATTTTGATGGTGCTAAACCTGTTGCCCATATTGCCCCTGGACGGGGGACGGGTGTTGGCATCCTTGTTGCCGCCCAAACTGTCTTTTTCTTATGCCAAATTGGAGCCTTGGGGATTGTTTATTCTCATCGGACTCATGGTCAGTGGCCTATTGTGGCCGTTGATGAGTCCCATGCTGCAACTGGTACACAGTTTTGCTTCTTCAGTCGCAGGGCTGATGTAGTCTTGAACATTATCAACATCCAACTCGATCAACCAGGAAACTCATGGAAAACGTAGCAACTCAACATGCACGTGTGCTGTCCGGCATGCGTCCTACCGGTCGCCTGCATTTGGGGCATTATCATGGTGTACTGAAAAACTGGGTAGAACTTCAGCACGAATATCAGTGCTTCTTCTTTGTTGCCGATTGGCATGCGCTAACGACCCACTATGATGATCCTTCCATCATTCCCGAAAGTGTATGGGATATGGTGATCGATTGGTTGGCTGCGGGGGTAAATCCTGGTGAAGCGACTTTGTTCATTCAATCTCGTGTGCCAGAGCATGCAGAGCTGCACCTGTTGTTGTCCATGCTCACTCCCCTGGGGTGGCTGGAGCGTGCGCCAAGCTATAAGGATCAACAGGAGAAACTCAAGGAGCGTGATCTGGCAACCTATGGCTTTCTGGGGTATCCCCTGTTGCAGGCTGCAGATATTCTGATCTATCGCGCCGGACTGGTGCCTGTGGGTGAAGATCAGGTGGCGCATGTGGAATTGACCCGGGAAATTGCGCGTCGTTTCAATCACCTGTATGGGCGTGAAGCCGATTTCGAAAGTCGTGCAGAAGAAGCGATGAAGAAAATGGGCAAAAAGAATGCCCGACTGTATGCCAATTACCGCAAAGCCTATCAGGAACAAGGTGATGATGACGCTCTGGCGGCAGCGCGGGCGCTGCTCGAATCCCAGCAAAACATCAACCTCAGTGATCGTGATCGTTTGTTCGGTTACCTGGAGGGTGGTGGCAAGGTGATATTGCCAGAACCCCAGGCATTGTTGACCAAGGTGTCGAAAATGCCCGGCCTGGATGGCCAAAAAATGTCCAAATCTTATGGCAATACCATACCTTTGAATGCCAAGCCTGACGAATTGGAAAAGCAATTGCGCACCATGCCGACTGATCCCGCACGGGTCAGACGTACTGACCCCGGTGATCCGGCAAAGTGTCCGGTGTGGGAATTCCATCAGGTATATTCCGATGATGCGGTGAAAAACTGGGTGAAAGAGGGTTGCCGTAGTGCGGGCATTGGCTGCATCGAATGTAAACAACCTGTGATTGATGCGGTTTTGGCAGAACTCAAACCTATTCAAGAACGCGCAGTTGAATTTGAAAGCGATCCAGACCTGGTGCGAAATATCATCAATGAAGGTTGCGAAAAAGCCCGTGATGAAGCGCGGGAAACCATGGATGAAGTGCGTCACGTGATGTCTTTGGAATATCGATGAACCCAGAAATCACTATCGCCGAAGTGCTGTCTCCTGAACCTGCGCCCCAGCAGGAGGAGATGCCTTTTGCGATAGTCGAAGGGCAACCCCAATATCAGTTGCCCAAAGACCTGTATATTCCTCCCGATGCCCTGGAAGTGTTTCTGGATGCTTTTGAAGGGCCTCTGGATCTGTTGCTATACCTGATCAAACGCCAGAATCTGGATATTCTGAATATACCCCTGGCAAAAATCACCCAGCAATACATGGAATATATTGGTCTGATGAAAGAACTGCGCCTGGAATTGGCTGCAGAATACCTGGTCATGGCAGCAATGTTGGCGGAAATCAAATCTCGCATGCTGTTGCCACGACCGGTCTCCGAGGAAGAAGACGGAGAAGATCCGCGTGCTGAATTGATTCGTCGTCTGCAGGAATACGAGCGCTTCAAACAGGCAGCAGAAGACCTGCACGAAATGCCTCAGCTGGGACGGGATGTGTTTCCCGTAAAAGTTGAGGTGCCGGATAAACATATCAGCCAGGAACCTCCCCAGCTGGAACTCAAGGAGTTGTTATTGGCGCTGAAAGATGTATTGCAACGCGCCGATATGTTCAGCAATCATCACATTACCAAAGAACCCCTGTCTCTGCGGGAACGCATGAGCCGGGTGCTGGAAGCGGTTAATGCAGAGCATTTTATCGACTTTCATGATCTGTTCGATATTACCGAAGGACGTGATGGTGTGGTGGTGACTTTTATGGCAATTTTGGAACTCCTGAAACAAACCTTGATCGAAATGGTACAGAGCGAGGTTTTTGGTCCCATCCATGTCAAAGCCCATAGCGTGAGCGAAACATGAATCCGAGTGACAATTTAAAGCATATCGTCGAAGCTGCCTTACTTGCCTCGGGCAAGGCAATGACCCTGGATAAACTCCAGGAATTGTTCGATGAAATGGAACAGCCGGACAAGAAAGCATTGCGTACTGTCCTGGAAGAATTGAGCGAGGATTATCAAGGCAGGGGTATTGAAGTAAAAGAAGTGGCCTCTGGTTGGCGTATTCAGGTGAGCAAGCTGTGTGCTCCCTGGGTGTCCCGTTTGTGGGAAGAAAAGCCGGGGCGTTATTCCCGAGCTTTGATGGAAACATTGGCGCTGATCGCCTATCGCCAACCCATCACCCGGGGTGAAATAGAAGATATTCGTGGGGTGAGTGTCAGCACCCATATCATGCGCACCTTATTGGAGCGTGAATGGGTACGTGTGGTAGGGCAGCGCGATGTGCCGGGCAAGCCTTCTCTGTATGGCACCACACGGGAGTTTCTCGATTACTTTGGACTGAAGTCCCTGGATGAACTGCCGACGTTGGCAGAAATTCGTGATTTGGACATCATCAATGAAGAGCTGAACCTGCAAGATCCCAATACAGCGGACACCGCAGATAAAGATCAGCCGGATAAAGAACAAGCCGTGGATGATTCGGCAGAAGATGTTGTTTCAGATGAAGAGTTATCCAACACTGCAGAGCAAGAGCAAGAGCAAGAGCAAGAGCAAGAGCAAGAGCAAGAGCAAGAGCAAGAACCAGAACCAGAACCAGAACCAGCCACCACAGCAAATATGGATGAAAATGAAAAAAACAGCTGAAATACAGGGCGAACGTCTGCAAAAAATGCTGGCCAACGTCGGTATGGGATCACGGCGACAAATTGAAACCTGGATTCGTGAAGGCAGGGTGCAGGTCAATGGCAAGCCTGCCAAACTTGGTGATCGGGCAACGCTCAAGGATCAGATTACGGTAGATGGGCGGCTGGTATCAGGTAAAAAACTTGCAGCCAATGAGCGTTTTGTCATTATCTACAACAAACCGGAAGGTGAACTGGTTACCCGCCATGATCCGGAAGGACGAAAAACAGTATTTGAAAAATTACCGCGTTTGCCTCAAGGACGTTGGATTGCTGTTGGGCGGCTGGATGTGAACAGCGCCGGTCTACTGTTGTTTACCAATGATGGTGAACTGGCAAATCGCCTCATGCATCCCAAACAACTCATTGAAAGGGAATATGCAGTGCGGGTGCATGGACGTGTTACCGAAGACATGCTCAAACAATTGGTCAACGGCGTCACTTTGGACGATGGTCCTGCACGGTTCGAAGAGGTTGTTTTTTCCGGTGGAGAAGGAAGCAACCACTGGTATCACGTTGTGTTGATGGAAGGGCGCAAGCGCGAAGTACGACGCATGTGGGAAGCCGTTGGGGTGGTAGTGAATCGCCTCAAACGAGTGCGCTTCGGCCCCATTATTCTGAACAGCAAGGTCAAATCAGGAATGTGGCGGGAGCTTGAAAAAGAAGAGCAGAAAGACTTGTTGCGTATTACAGGTATCAAGGACAAACGGCGTTGGGGAACGCTACAACGTCCTGGGTCAAGGCTGCAAAACAAACCCCGGCCTTCACCCTGGGCACGAAAATAGGAAGACATAATTTTCCGGATAGCATTGTCCAGGGAAGGTATTAGTAGGAATTCGGATTCTATAACGGGCAGAAATAGTCTGCCACGAGGAGGATGAGATCCATGCGTATTATATTAATACTTACATTGCTGTCTGTATCACAATTCCTGTTTGCCGCCTCAGAGGGGCAACTCAGTCAGGGAATGGTCAACCCGGGCTATCATGAGAAACCCGCCTGGTTTAAAGAATCGTTTCTAGATTTGCGTGAAGATGTTCAGGAAGCAGCAGATGAAAACAAACGCGTGCTTCTGTATTTCTATCAGGATGGTTGCCCCTATTGCGCCAAATTGTTGGAAGATAATTTTGGTAACCCCGCAATTGCCAGCAAAACGCGGAAAAATTTTGATGTTATCGCCATCAACCTGTGGGGCGACAAGGAAGTCGTTGATATGGCTGGCAAGCCTACCACGGAAAAACAGTTTGCCGAATCTTTGAAGGTGCAATACACCCCTACCTTGTTGTTTCTTGACGAGAAGGGCAAGGGTGTAGCGCGTCTCAACGGTTACTATGCGCCAAACAAGTTTGATGTGGTGCTGGATTACGTAGCAGGAAAGCATGAAAAGACGATGAAGTTATCGGCCTTCTATGCCAACCATATCAAGTCGAAAAAAGCCGGGAAACTGATGGATGAACCTTTTTTCCTCCCTCATCCCCTGAAACTGGCTGATAACCGCAAGCAATCCTGGCGACCACTGTTAGTGTTGTTTGAACAGAGAGACTGTGATTCCTGCGTGGAATTGCACAAAGATATTTTTAAGCGGGAAAGCATCGTTATGGCTTTGAGTGCTTTTGATGTTGTGCAACTGGATATGAATTCTCAACAGCAGCTGCAAACCCCCGATGGGAGAATGTTGAGCGCTAAAAAATGGGCAGAAGAATTGAATCTGTCCTATGCGCCTAGCATGGTGTATTTCGACGCAAAAGGAAAAGAAGTATTTCGCTCAGAAGCCTGGTTGAAGCGCTTTCATTTGCATGCGGTGTTGGATTACGTAGCAACCGCAGCCTATTTGCATCAGCCGAATTTTCAGCGTTTTGTACAGCATCGAGCAGATGCTCTGCGGGAAAAAGGCTTTGCGGTGGATTTGATGCGGTAGCACCCGCTATGGACTGGGAAAATGATTGTAGGATATGTTGATCACAAAGGATTTTGCAGGCGTGCAAAGCAGGTACTGATGTTGGGGCTGTTGGCCGTTGCTTCACTGGCACAGGTGCAAGCAACTGGAACAGTTGCGCCTGCTGAAGGCAAAGCAGAGGCTGCTGACGTTGCCGTAAATCAATCCTCATCCCCTGTTAGTGATAGGCCGCAACTGAAAGTCGAAATATTGGGGCTGAAAGATGCCATGCTGGAAAACGCCCAGGCGTATCTCGGCTTGCTGAGAAAAAAAGATGATCCTCATCTGACCGTATTGTGGATTAAGCATCTGTATGAACGTGGGGCGAAAGATATTCAAACCGCTTTGCAGCCTTTTGGCTATTACAATGTCCAGGTTGATTCCTCCCTGGTACAGCAGCAAGATGGCAAATGGTTGGCAAGATATATTGTTGACCCTGGACCTCGGGTAAAAATTCGTAAAGTTGATGTGAAGCTGAGTGGCGAAGGTGTGAAAGAGCCAAAGCTTGAGCAAGCATTGACTGATTTTCCGGTAAAAGAAGGCAGCTTTCTTGACCATCAGGTATATGAAAAGGCAAAAGCAGCACTACTGGAACTGGCAGACAGCCTTGGATATCCAGATGTAGAAGCAAAACTTGCCAGAATTGTCGTTGATCCGAAAAAAAACAGTGCTGATATCAGCCTGTATATAGATACCGGGCACAAATACTTTATCAGTGATATTCGCCTGCACCAGGATTTTCTCGATCCGGCATTTGTGCAACGCTATCTGGTGGATGTAAAACCCGGTGACACCTATTCTCAGGAAAACCTTCTCGAGATCCAGAAGGATATGGTTGATGCGGGATATTTCTCCCTGGTGGACATCAACCCCCGTTTCAAACAGGCGGAAGATTACAAGGTGCCGGTGGATGTAACCTTGGAACCGGCCAAGCGCCAGCGTTTTTCCTTTGGTGTGGGTTACGATACGGACATCGGCGTCAACCTCTCTGCGCGTTGGGCGCATCGTCGCATCAATCAATATGGACATAAAGCAGATGCGCGCCTGAAGCTATCGACAAAGCAAGTGCTTGTTCAAGGGAACTACTGGATTCCCATCAAAGACCCACGAACCACGAAATTAGGCTTGTCCAGCCGCCTGGAAAGTGAAATTCTGGACGATACCGAGAGATATACCTTTGACCTTGAAGGCGGGTATTACCTTACCTGGCGTGAATGGATAACCAAGATATACACTGAATTCAAGTACGAGCAATTCACTGTTGGCACTGCCCCCAGTACCGATTCTGCCTTCTTGAGCTTCGGTGCAAGGGCTGAGCGAACCTTCTTTGAAAAAGGAGCGTTCCCCCGTTGGGCATGGGGGGTATACGCGGATTTGCGGGGTGCGCCAAGTTTTCTGTCTTCCACGGATTATGTTCGATCCCATGTAAAAGGCAGGGTCTATCTGCCCCTGTTCGAGAATGGAAGAGTGATTGCCAGAGGTGAATTGGGACTGGCAAGGGTTGGGGATTATGAGAAATATCCAGGGTCACTCCGTTTCTACGCCGGTGGCGACAATAGCGTTCGTGGTTATGACTGGAAAACTCTTGGACCTGTCGATGAAGACAATAACGTCATTGGTGGTAAACAAGTGGCTACAGCCAGTCTGGAGTATGACCATAAAGTCGCTGATCAATGGGTGGCAGCCGGGTTTGTGGATGCGGGCAACGCCTTCAATGACAAACTGGACAAGGTTTATATTGGCGCGGGTGTGGGTGCCCGTTGGCTTTCTCCCGTAGGTACCTTACGCCTGGATTTTGCCTGGCCGGTGGACAAGGATAAGGAAGCCACCCGCTTTTCTGATGTAAAAGTACACTTCGGTTTTGAGGTGTTGTTGTGAAAATCTGGTTGAAGCGACTGCTGCTGTCTCTGCTGTTGCTTATCCTTGTAGTGGCAGGGATGAGCAGTTTATTGCTTGGTACAGGGTCAGGGGTGCAATGGTTGTTCGAGATCGGAAATCGATTTATCCCCGGTGAACTCAGTGTGGAGCAGACAGAAGGTTCACTGTTGAGTGATCTGCAACTGCACCAACTCAGGTACCGCTCTGCTGATATGCGGGTTGAGGTGGAAGATGTTGTGTTCAACTGGAACCCGTCATCGTTGTTTTCCGGTGTTTTTCATCTGCGTGAATTATCGCTGAACAAATTGCGTTACCAGCAATTACGAATATCAGAGAACAAGCAACAACCGTCTCAAGAACCGATAAAACTTCCTGATATTGATCTTCCCCTGCAATTGAAACTGGATCTGATTCAGGCCAAGTCAGTGGAAATAATTTCGCAACCCGATGCAAAACCCCTGGTTGTTGAGCAACTGAAGCTGATTGCAGGATGGGGAAAAAACGGCATTGATCTTACCCAGTTGTCCGTTGCCATGCCTATGCTGGATTTCCATGGGAAAGGGCATCTAGACCCAAGATCGCGTTATCCCGTGGATCTGGATCTGGATTGGGCATTAGATGCCACTGAATTGCCAAAACTGACTGGCAAGGGGCGGTTGAAAGGTGATCTGGATGCTTTGAATATCCAACATAGCATTGATGGCGATCTGATTGCAGAGATTTCAGCGAACCTGCGTGATGTATTGGATAAGCTGAATTGGGATACACAAATTATTGCCAGTAAACTTCCACCTGCCTACCTTCCTTTGGCGCACACAGCCGATATTGCTTTAAACATCGATGCTCAGGGAGATCTTGTTCGAGCAGATTCCACAATCAAGTTCACTGTGTCTGATAGTGACAAACCACAAACAGTGGAAGATTCGCACCTGAGGCTGAATGTTGTGGCTGGAATCGGTTTTTCAGATCAACATTTCCAACTTCAGGGGGACTGGAAAAAACTGCAATGGCCATTGACCGGCGCAGCTCAGATCGAAGCGGCGAGTGGAAACCTGAGTGCTTCAGGAAAACCTGACCAATATGTATTCAATCTGCAAAGCCAGTTGTCTGGAGACGGCATTCCCGTGGGTGATTGGCAACTGCAGGGCAAAGGTGGGCTGGAAAAGTTGCACCTGGATGAACTGTTGGGAAATGTTCTTGATGGAAAACTGAATGCATCCGGTGATTTTTCATGGTCACCCATAGTCAGTTGGGATCTGGAAGTAACCACCAAAGACATTAACCCCCAGCAATTGAGCCCAGAGTGGCCGGGGAAAATAAATGCCGATATCAGCAGCTCGGGAAAAATCCCGGATTCCGGTATTGAATTGGCGGCGGAGATCAAAGAACTGGCAGGTATATTACGTGATCAGCCTATCGCCGGGCGCGGCAGTATCCAGATGCGAGGCAGTGAACTGAAAATAGAGGACATTAAACTCAGCAGTGGTTCTGCGAAGGTTTCAGTTGCGGGTGATTTTGGAAAAACCTGGGCGCTTGACTGGAAGCTGGATGTCGATGATCTTGCAGACCTGGTGCCACAGGGAAAAGGCAGTATTCAAGGTACAGGACTGTTAAAAGGTACTCAGAAAAAACCTGTGGTAGAAGGAAATGTCCAGGTGCGGGGAATTGACGCCCAAGGTGTTCAATGTGAGCGCTGTGATCTGGAATTCAATCTGGGACTTGATGAAAGCTATCTTTCGCATTTGAAACTCAGTGGAAAAAATCTCCTGGCATCAGGACAAAAACTGCATGAACTGGCGTTGAACCTGGATGGCTCATTGCAAAAGCATACCCTGGTGTTGACGGCGGATCATGAACAAGTTGATTTGGCATTTTCTGCAACTGGGAGCTATCTGCAGGATAAAGAAGCATGGCAGGGGGATATTCAGCAATTGGATCTGGATGCTGGAGAAATGGGGCAATGGAAGCAGCAAAAACCTGCCAGCTTGTATGCTTCAGCGAAAGCGTTGAAGTTGTCTCCTTTGTGTTTGCAGGATAAAGACAGTCTGCTATGTACCCAGATAAACCGAGTTGATAAACAAGGTGATGCGAAACTTCAGGTAAAGAATCTGTCGTTGCAACGTGCGCGTCCCTGGTTGCCGCCTGAAATCAGTGAATTGTCCGGAATAGTGCAGCTGGATGCCAAAGCCGATCTGGGGCAGACTCCGGCTGCTTCGGTGAAGCTGGTTTTGGAACCGGGAAACATCAGCTTTCTCGATCCTCTATCCAAACCCATCAGCATGGCGCTACGGGATGGAAAAGTTGATGTCATTTATGACAACGATAATTTGTCAGCAAACTGGCATTTGGGTGTCGGTGCCAATGACCTGCAAGGTTCATTGTTGATTCCCAGAAAGGCACTGGATGCCGATCCCATGACAGCACCGCTCAAGGGTGCGATTAAGATTGTTGTACCAGAACTAAACCTGATCAGTGCATTCCTTCCTGATATTCAAAAGATTGACGGCAATGTTGATGTGGCCTTGAATCTGGATGGGACATTGGGTGATCCCAGTGTCAAGGGACATGCCTTGATCAAATCTTCCGAAATACTCATTCCCCGAGCAGGGCTGAAACTTCGGGATTTGAACATGGAGCTAAAAGGAAATGGTGGGGAAAAACTGCTGATTAGTGGTGGGGTTCACTCTGGCGAAGGCGAATTGAACCTGTTGGGAGATGTTTTGCTCAATGCTGATCAAGGGTGGCCTGCAAAGATAAGCCTCAAAGGGCAGGCTTTCCAATTGGCGAATCTTCCAGAGGCACAAGTGGAAATCACCCCGGACCTAACTCTGGAAAGTAACAAGGATTTGATAAAAATCCGCGGTCGTTTGGGGGTTCCTGTAGCATTGATAGAGGTGAATGATTTGCCGGAAAGCTCCCGTGGCCTTTCTTCAGACGTCATCATTGCCAATGACGATGGGAGCGTCGGTGAAATAGCAGACTCCAAGATTGATGCACAAGTCACCATTGTTTTAGGTGAAAAAGTCCACTTCAGTGGTTTTGGTTTGAAAGCAGATATCGGCGGGAGATTGACGGTGAATCAAAATGCCGGAAAATTCCCTACGGCAAATGGAGAGCTGAAAATCGAAGATGGAAGTTTTCGTGCCTATGGTCAGAATCTAAAAATAGAACGGGGCAGGGTTTCCTATGCCGGGGGGCGTATCGACAACCCCGGGGTGCGCTTGCGCGCCAGCCGAAAAATTGAGGACATCGTGGTTGGTGTGGAGCTGTCGGGTACTGCTAAAAAACCACAGTTGTCCACTTTTTCCTCGGATCCTGATTTATTGCAAAGGGACGTGGTATCCATGTTGCTGACGGGACAAAAATCAGATGATTTGGAGAATGTCAAAATCTATACCGGGCGACAAATTACCCCGGACTTGAGTGTGGGGGTAAATATTGGCGGTGGGTCTGATGGCAGTGAGTTTGTTGCCCGTTACCGTCTGTTGGACAATGTCAGCTTGGAGGGAACCAGTAGCGCCAAAAAGAGTGGTGGCAGTATCAACTACACCATTGAGCTGGAATAGGGCTGTATATGGAAAATTAAGCGGGGCGAATTTTTTCGGCGAGAAGTGGTCTACATCACATTCGGCGCTTGAGCCTTGTTATGGAAAGAGAGTAGTGATGTTGAATCCCGTTGCAAGCACAGTCGGTTTGTTGATATGCAGTAATGTATTCATGACCTTTGCTTGGTATGCTCATTTGAAAGAATTGGGCAACAAGCCCTGGGTCGTGGTTGCACTGCTCAGTTGGGGAATCGCGTTGTTCGAGTACATGTTTCAAGTTCCAGCAAATCGAATCGGATTTACCGTATTGACCCTGGGACAACTCAAAGTGTTGCAGGAAGTGATTACCTTGAGTATTTTCGTGCCTTTTTCTGTGTTTTATATGAAAGAGCCATTAAAGCTCGACTACCTGTGGGCTGGCTTATGTCTGGTGGGTGCCGTTTATTTCATGTTTCGTAGTCGATTTGTTTGAATGGCGATTCATGCCTCGCTCCTGAAGATTTCATCTTGCTCATCAGCCACTCTGTAGTCGGGTTTTAATGTCCTGTTTGGCCTGCTTTAGTATGGAATCTCTGTCCAGATTGTCCAAAATTTCCCGAACCACCAGTTTGGGCCCACCTTCACCCCAGGATTTTCCCTGGGCAAGGTAGCGTTCAGCGGCTTGACCGA
>CAYXOS010000018.1:0-26490 GCA_964467115.1 uncultured Sedimenticola sp. | reverse complement strand
TTTTAGTTAGATAAGTGATGTTGAAAATAGTTCCCTGGCGCACTTCCTTGTGCGCTATCAAATAAAGTTACAGCATCATGCCACGAATAGTGTAGAACAGCATGGCTGCCATCAGTCCTGAAGCCGGTACGGTAATCACCCAGGCGGCGGCAATTTTCATCAATGCTGAGCGCTTTACCAGTTCCTTGTGATAGATTTTTTTCAGTCCCTTGCGCTCTTTCTTGGTCAGCTCTGCCTGGGTTTTATGTTTTTTCAACTCCGCCAGCATACGACCTTTTTCGTCCACAGAGGCACGCCGGAAGTCATTCAGGAATTCTTCAATAACCTCATGATCAGCGCCCTCATGATGATCTTTAATTTGTTCGATCATGCGTGCATAGGAAGCCTTGATGAACTCGCGCAAAAAGCCTACGCCAAATACCGCACCAACCGCAATATGTGTGGAACTGACGGGCAGCCCCAATTGGGTGGCGATAATAACGGTGATCGATGCCGCCATGGCGATGGAAAAGGCGCGCATTTGATCAAGTTCAGTAATTTCTGAGCCTACTGTACGGATCAACTTGGGACCATATAACGCCAGTCCAATGGCGATGCCAATGGCGCCCACAGTCATGACCCACCAGGGAATTGCTGCTTTTTTAGCAATGCCGCCATGCAAGATAGCATCGTTGATGGCCGCCAGCGGACCAACGGCATTGGCAACATCGTTGGCGCCATGAGCAAAGCTCAGTAGCGCGGCGGCGAATATCAGAGGAACGGTAAATAATTTGTTGACGCTGTTTTTCTCATTACTGAGTTTTCTGGATTGCTTGGCGATCAGGGGTTTTACGATGACATAGATCGTCACTGCAACCAAGAAACCAATTCCAACAGCAGTTAAGAAATCCACCTTCCATATTTTTTTGAGCCCCTTGATGATCAGGTAGGTACTGAAGGCCCATCCCATAATGGCAACCAGGATGGGCACCATAACGCGGGATGCCTGCAACATGTCAGTGCGATAGGTGATGGTTCGCTTGATGAAGTACAAGAATGCTGCTGCAATTATCCCTCCCAGCACAGGGGAGATGACCCAGCTGGCAGCAATGGTCGACATCTTTGCCCAGTTGGCAATGCCCAGTCCACCCGCAGCAATACCTGCTCCCAGGACACCACCAACAATGGAATGTGTGGTGGAGACAGGGGCGCCCAGGGCGGTAGCGATGTTGAGCCAGATCGCCCCGGCAAGTAGTGCGGCCATCATGATCCAGATGAACATGTCCGTATCATTGATCAATGCCGGATCGATAATGCCTTTCTTTATGGTGCTGACCACGTCACCGCCAGCAATCAGTGCACCTGCGGCTTCAAATATGGCTGCAATTAGAATGGCGCCGGTCATGGTCAATGCTCTGGAGCCCACCGCAGGACCAACGTTGTTTGCCACATCGTTGGCGCCAATATTCAATGCCATGTAGCCACCAATCATGGCCGCAGCAACCAGCATCAAGCCGTTATGGATCTCGGTAAATTCATATCCAGTAAACATCATGATCAGGATAATGAACAGGAGTCCTATCCCTAAACGGAATAGCTCAGGTCGTCCAGACTGGGCGGCGGTTTCGATCTGGTTGATATTTTTGAGTTCCATGGTGCTGCATCCTCTAGGTTTTGGTATGGCTACCAAAAGTTGCCGATCACTATTAACCCGAAAAATTCTTAAATTCCACGCGTCCTAGCTTGTTTCTTGTTTCCACAAGAGATTTTCTTCAGTTGCAGGTAATCGCGGATACGCGACGCCTTCAGAAAATCCCTTGTGAAAACAATCTCCTGCGCGATCATCACGTGCATTTATGAAATTTCCGGGTTAACCTGGGTTAATAATAAAGAATTCCGGTGGATTTTACCCTAGTTGCCATGGGTTTTGGGAAGGAGATTAGGGGGAGGAATCAGGTATAAACTAATGCCTGCAAAAGAAAATGTTATGGTTCGATAGTGGAGGCTCTGGAATCAGGAAATTGCCTGGTTGGAAGCGGTAGAGCGACGCATGAATCCAGAGCCGGGGAGCAGTTTTCTCTGAAAACAACACCTGATACGACCGTCATGCGAATTCATGAAATTTTCGGGATAATTCCGTATAGTGTTTTCTTTTTTTCTTGTGAATATGACGGATAAATATGCAGTAATTGGCAACCCTATCGCTCACAGCAAATCTCCTGAAATACACCGGAAATTTGCTGCTCAGACGGGCCAGGATCTGAGTTACGAAAAGATACTGGGGGATATGGAATGTTTTTCCTGTGACGCCAAGGATTTTTTTGCCGCAGGAGGGAAAGGGTTGAATGTCACCGTGCCGTTCAAGGAAAAAGCTTGGCGTATGGCGGATGAACTTAGCCCCAGAGCAGATTCAGCAGGCGCTGTTAATACGTTGATTCTCAAACAAAATGGAACGCTTCTCGGAGAAAACACCGATGGCGTGGGAATGGTTAGGGATCTGCAGCAAAACCATGGGTTTGAACTGACGGGTGCCAGAGTGCTGCTGTTAGGCGCTGGCGGCGCCTCCCGGGGTGTGGTGCGCCCCTTGTTGGAGCAAAAAGTTGCGGAACTGGTTATTGCAAACCGTACCCCCAGTCGAGCCGTGGAGATGGCGACTCAGTTGCAATCACTGGGGCCGGTCAATGGTTGCGGACTTGATGAGCTGGGAAGTGCAGCAACATTTGATTTGATCATTAACGGTACTGCAGCAGGCTTGGCAGGAAAAGTGCCTGATGTTTCTGTGACATGTGTGGGGAAAAAAACCTGGGTTTATGACATGATGTACGCTTCCGAACCGACTGCATTCGTTGAATGGGGTATTCGTAACGGTGCAGCGAAAGCGTTGGATGGTTTGGGAATGCTGGTAGAACAAGCTGCGGAATCATTTTATTTATGGCGCGGTGTGCGTCCTGAAACAAAAACTGTAATCGAGGAATTGAGGAGTTAAAGAAAAAACATGAAATTGTCTTATGGAAAACTGAATAAATTTATGTTGGCGGGTGTTGTGGCTGTCGGCATCGCCGGATGTAGTGATTCCGATGATGCAAAGAAAGCATCCGAAAAAGCAGAAAAGGTAGAGCTGGCAGCGGTGGAAAAAGCTGTTGAGACCTTTGATTTGTTGTCTTTGGTACCAGCGGATTCTCCTTATGTCATGGTTGGATCCAGAAAAATGCCCGTGGAATTAAGCGAAAAAGTATTGAAAGCTTCCGCGGTGAACATCGACAATGGCGCATTGCGCGCCCAGATAGCATCTACCCAGGATGGTGCCACTTCTGAAGAAAAACTACCCAAACTGATTGATGCGGTATTGGCTGAGCTGGAAGGAAAGATGAGTACCAAGGGATTGGAATCATTGGGTGTTCCCATCAATGGACGGAGCTTGTTCTATGGATTGGGTGTGCTGCCAGTAGGCTGGCTGGAAATTCTCGATGCTGGAAAAGTCGAAGCCTTTCTGGGGCGGGTTGAAGAGCGTAGCGGCTTGAAGAGCGAGAAACTTACCCGTGGAGAAATCAGCTATCGTCGTTTTGATATGGATGATTTGGTGGGTATTTTGGGAATTGGTAAAAAGCATTTGATTGTTGCGGTGCTGCCGACCAAATCTGAAGCAGAATTGTTGCCAATGGTTTTCGGTGAAACCAAACCGGAAAAATCTCTGGCAGATACCAAGTCTTTTGCAGAGTTTACAGCCAAGCGTAAGTTCCTAGGCTATGGTGATGGCTATATCGACTTGGTGCGGTTTGCAGAAATCGCTTTGGGCGAATCACAGGGTATCAATGCCCAGGTGTTGCAGGCAATGGGTAGCAAACCTAGCGAATTGTCACCTGAATGCCGCAGCTTTATCAAAACCACAGTGCAATCAGTACCCATGATCAGCTTTGGCTTAACCGAAGCAACCAGTCAAAAGTATGCCATGAGAGCCACCGTTGAAACTTCAGCGGGTGTTGCTGGCTGGCTGCAGAAAATGGTGGCTCCCGTGCCTGGTGTCGGTGTGGCAAATGACGGTATGTTTAGCTTTGGAATGGGCGCTGACCTTCCTCAGGTGCGTGATGGTATTAAAGCCATGTTGCGTAATTTCCTGGAGACAGGAAAAGGTTGTGAACTGGTCAGTGAGCAAAGCATTGCTGAATCCATGCAAGGTGTCGATGCCGTATTCAACCCCATGGTGATTGGCATGGGCGTGAAAGGGTTCAACCTGACTGTCAACAACGTCGAGATCGATACTCAAACCATGTCGCCAAAGGCTGTAGACGCTCAATTCCTGATGGTTGCCGCCGATCCCAAGAGCATGTTTGGTATGTTGGGAATGCTGAATCCACAAATTGCCCAATTGGATATTCCTGCTGATGGTTCTCCAGTCAAAGTACCCCTGGAAGCTATGGCACCCATGGCGCCTCCCACCTATGTGGCAATCAAAGATACAACCCTGGCGCTGAAGCTTGGTGACAAGGCTGCTGATGGCATGGATAAACTGTTGTCATTGAATGTTGCAGAACGCGCTCCATTGCTCGCCATGGACTATGATGCCGCCAAAGTATTTAAAGTTATTGGTCCTGCCATGCAAGGCATGATGCAATCGATGCAGGGTGAAGATGCGGAAGGCATGAAATCTGCCTACCAGTCTATGGAGACTGCGGCAAAGATATACGGTCGTATCGATTTCCAGATGCTTCCTACTACGGAAGGTTTGCAGATGGATTCCGTCATCAACTTCAAATAAGCCACGCTGACAAGTCAGAGTTGTTCTGGAACCCAGGGAAGGATTTCATTGGGTTCTGGGACAGCACTGGCTTGGATCATTTGTTTCAAAGCCCTGCCTTAGGGAAGCCCTGATCGATTCATGACACGGCATCTTGCGGCGCAAAATCGTTCATTTCTGCGTTGTAAACCTTCGCAATAGCCAGCTATTACGTGCGGTTTACGCCTTGAACTGAACAATTTTTCACCACAATCTGCTCGCGCCAGAATCAATCAGAGCTTCCTTAGTAGTAGGGCTTTTTGGGTTAGGCTCTTTTTTGTAACTACTCAGCGTAATTTTATGTGGAAAGGGTAAGTCATTGAATATCCAGGACGCTGTGAATACATCCTTGTACGCTCTGCGACTGCTTGACCCACATGGATGTGGGGAATGCAGGTATTGCAGGGAGCAATATATCTGCCCATGCTGCCGAGGCCCGGCTATTCAATGACTTACCATCTCCCTGGGTCAAGATGCTGATTCACAATCCATCGTGATCCTTGGGTTATCTTTCCGTATTTGAATGGGGTATATTTCGGCTTATTGTTTTATTGCTGATACCTATCAATGCCAAATCCTTTGTTGAATTTTAGTGGGCTGCCAATGTTTGACAGCATTCGAGCAGAAGACGTTGAACCTGCAATCGACTTTATTCTGAAAGACAATCGTCAGCAGATAAAACAACTGCTGCAAACGGTTACCTCACCCGACTGGTTCAATTTCATTGAGCCCATGGAAGAATTGGAAGATCGCCTGTCCAGAGTGTGGTCGCCGGTGTCTCATCTCAATGCTGTGATGAATAGCGAGGCATTGCGTGAGTCATACAATGCCTGTTTACCAAAACTGTCTGATTACGCCACCGAAATGGGGCAGAATGAAGATTTGTTCAATGCCTACCAATCGGTAAGTAGCCAAAGCTCGGACTTGAATCAGTCACAGAAGAAATTGCTGGAAAATGCGCTCAGAGATTTTCGTTTGTCGGGCGTGGATCTTCCTGCCCGGCAAAAGCAGCGTTTTGGCGAAATTGCCAGTCGTTTATCAGAAATAACCGCCAAGTACGAAGAAAATCTGCTGGATGCAACCAATGCCTGGAAAAAGCTGGTGCAGGATAAATCCGAATTGGCAGGTATGCCAGCATCAGCAATTGATTTGGCAGCACAAATTGCTGAGCAACGCGGTGAAAAGGGCTGGATGCTGACTTTGGAGTTTCCATCGTATTTTCCGGTGGTCACTTATGCCGACAATCGTCAACTACGCCGTGAAATGTATGAAGCCTATGCCACCCGGGCTTCGGATCAAGGGCCACAAGCAGGGAAGTTCGACAATTCGGATGCCATGGAGGAAATACTTGCATTGCGCCACGAATTGGCAAACCTGCTGGGATATGCAAACTATGCAGAACGTTCTCTGGCAACCAAAATGGCGCGTTCAACAGAAGACGTTCTTGATTTTCTCAAAAACTTGGCGATACGTGCGAGAACTCAGGCAGAAGCGGAAATGGCGGAGTTACAAACATTTGCACAACAGCAGTATTCAGTATCCGAGTTGCAAGCGTGGGATATTCCTTACTACAGTGAAAAACTGCGTCAGCACCGTTACAGCATTAGTCAGGAAGAACTGAAGCCATACTTTCCCGAGACTCGTGTCATACCCGGGATGTTCGAGGTTATTGGAAAGGTTTTCGGTGTACATATACAGGAAAGCCCGGAGCAAGTACAAACCTGGCATCCGGATGTGCGCTTTTATGAAATTCGTGATCCTGACCAAGTGTTGCTGGGGCAGTTTTACTTTGATCTGTACGCCCGACCCAAAAAACGGGGTGGTGCCTGGATGGCAGATGCGATTTCGCGAATGAAGACGCGCCACAGACAGCAACTCCCTGTTGCCTATATGACCTGCAATTTCACACCGCCGGTAGGCGACAAGCCAGCCCTGTTGACCCATGAAGAGGTACAAACCCTGTTTCATGAATTTGGACACGGGTTGCACCACATGCTCACCCAGGTCGATTACCCGTCGATTTCTGGAATATCCGGTGTGGCATGGGATGCGGTGGAATTGCCTTCCCAGTTCATGGAAAACTGGTGCTGGGAAAAAGAGGCGTTGGCGTTGTTCTCTGGTCACTACCAGACCAAGGAGCCCCTGCCGGAAGATTTGTACCAACGTATGCTTGCGGCACGTAATTTCCAGTCTGCGATGCAGCTACTGCGGCAGATCGAGTTTTCCCTGTTCGATTTTCTGATACATCTTCAGTACGACCCGAACCAGGGCGGACGTATATATGAAACTCTGGAAGCAGTCAGGAAGGAGTATTCCGTGGTTCACCCTCCTGCCTGGAATCGTTTTGCCCATGGTTTTTCGCATATTTTTGGTGGTGGTTACGCTGCAGGCTACTATAGTTACAAGTGGGCGGAAGTGCTCTCAGCTGATGCGTTTTCACTGTTCGAAGAAAACGGCGTTTTTGATCAGGCTACAGGGTTGTCATTTCGCAGAAATATTCTGGAAAAAGGGGGGAGTGAAGATGCCATGGATCTGTTTGTTGCATTTCGTGGTCGAGAACCCAATATTGAAGCGTTGCTGAGACACTCGGGGATAGAATGATGGAACATGAATTTACTCAGGAAAAAATGGAGCAGTTGGAACAATTTCTGCTTTCACATATGGAAGAAGATGGCTGCATGCCCCTGGATGTAGCTCATGGTTATCTTGCAGCTGTGGTATCCGGGCCCCATTTGCTCATGCCGGATATATGGATGTCTGCGATATTGGGTGATACTTCCGTGGGTGATGAAGCTGAAGTGATGGGTCTACTCATGGAGCTTTACAACAGCACTATCACCGAGCTGGAGTCAGACAGTTTTGAGCCCATGATACTGAGTGTCGAAGAAAACTATGAACAACCTTTACCCTTGCCCTATGGTTGGTGTGAAGGCTATATCATGGGGTGGAATGCTCAGGGAGAAGATACGCTGGATACCATGGCCAGCGATGAAGAAGCGGCCTTGAGCCTGGGGCCTGTGGCCGCGTTTTTGATGTATGAAGAAGACCAGTTGCTCAACCCTCCCGATGAGAAGGAGCATCGTATTGCTGCGGATCAATTGGCGGATAGTGCCACGGCCTTATATCGCTGGTGGCTACCCCGACGGGACAATGTCGCGGGGCATGCCTGAAATTGTTAACCCGGCCACCATGCAGGTGGCGAGTTGATGGATAAATCAACAATTCCCTGAAAAGGCACAGTTACAACCCACAATAGAAAAAGGAGGAGGATATGTTACAACGAGGAGATCAAGCTCCAGACTTTGAATTGCCTACGGCCGACATGAGCATGTTGCGGCGCTCGGATTATCTGGGTAAAAAAAATCTGGTGATCTATTTTTACCCCAAAGACGACACGCCGGGTTGTACCATGGAGGCGATTGAGTTCAGTGAGCTGATGGATGACTTCGCTGAGTTGGATACAGTGATTTTGGGTATCAGTTCCGATACCTGTGTGAGTCACGGCAATTTCCGAGACAAACATGGTTTAACCATAGAACTGTTGGCGGATGTGGATCAAGAAGCCTGCGAAGCCTATGGGGTGATGCAGACAAGATCCAAGGATGGAGTTGAACGCCGAGGCATTCAGCGTTCAACCTTCATCGTAGACAAACAAGGCATTGTCCAACATGCCATATATGGTGTAACCCCCAAATCCCATGCCAAGGACATCCTGGCCTTGCTTAAAGGTTAACAGGCTGTCGAAAAACACCGTTTTCCGCTTCCTTGGTTGAAAAAGTCCATGGAAGGACTTTTTCAACATCCTGTAAATTACCCGGCGACTGCTATTTCTTGCTGCCTCTATGGTGCTTTCGCCCACGCTTGATGTTTTTGCCCTTGGGTGATTTCTGACCCACGGGGCGGAGTTCCATTTTGCGTCCGGCAACCCGGGCTTTTTGCAAAATCTGCAAGACTTCTTTGGGCATGCCTTCGGGTAAGTCTACGGTGCTGAAGTCGTCATGAATCTCGATGCTGCCAATGTAGCAGCTCTCGATATCGGCTTCATTGGCAATGGCGCCGACAATATTGCCGGGTTTGATGTCGTGGTTATAGCCAGCATCAATAATGAAGCGTTCCATTTCCAGATCCGGGAACTCTTTCAAAGGCAGGGGTTCAGGAGAAAACTCGGGCTTGTTGGGGCGTGCCCTGCCTTTGCTGCGATTGGTTGCATAATCTTCTTTTCGTTCCCTGTTCTCTTTTCGTTCCTTCTTTCTCCTGGGTTGATCCTTGATTAGCAGGGGATCATCTCCCTGTGCCAATACCGCAAGTGCTGCAGCAATTTGCATGGGGTCGAGGTCGTTTTCCTGGCGAACATTTTCCAATATTTCCTGATAGACACGCCAGTCTTCCGTTGCTGCCAGGGTGTCAACGATACGCTGTTTGAATTTGGCAATGCGCTTGTCATTGATATCCGAAGTGCTGGGCATGTGCATTTGTTCGATGGCCTGGCTGGTGGCTTTTTCAATCGCACGCAGCAAGCGACGTTCCTTGGGGGCAACAAACAATATGGCTTCACCTTTCCGACCCGCGCGCCCGGTACGACCGATTCGGTGTACATAGGATTCGGTGTCGTAGGGAATGTCATAGTTCAACACGTGACTGATGCGTTCCACATCCAGACCACGGGCGGCAACATCGGTGGCGATAAGGATATCCAGCTTGCCTTTCTTCAACCGCTCGACGGTCTTTTCGCGCTGATTCTGCGGGATATCGCCATTCAGCGCTTCAGCAGCATAGCCTCGTGCAGACAATTTGTCTGCCAGCTCCACTGTCGCGATGCGGGTGCGAACAAAGATCAGCATCGCATCAAAGTTTTCCACTTCCATAAGGCGTGTCAGCGCATCCAATTTGTGCAAACCACTTACCAGCCAGTAGCGTTGATGAATGGTGGTTGCTGTGCTGGTTTTGGATTTGATGCGGACTTCTGTTGGATTGCGCAAATGTTTGTGTGCCACTTTGCGGATGACATCCGGCATGGTAGCCGAGAACAGAGCAGTCTGACGATCTGATGGTGCCTGTTCGAGAATCCATTCCACGTCATCAATAAAGCCCATGCGTAACATTTCATCAGCTTCATCAAGAACCAGGGTATTGAGTTCATCCAATTGCAGGGTTTTGCGACGCAGATGATCCATGACGCGTCCGGGCGTACCGACCACCACATGTACACCACGTTTGAGCAAGCGCAATTGCTGGCTCATCGCCTGTCCGCCGTATATGGGCAAAACATGGAAGCCTTTCATGTGGTGAGCGTAGGTTTGAAACGCTTCTGCTACCTGAATAGCCAACTCCCGGGTAGGTGTGAGAACCAATACCTGGGGTTTTTGCTGTTTGATATTGATTTGTGCCAGCAAGGGCAGGGCAAAAGCACCGGTTTTTCCTGTGCCGGTCTGTGCCTGTCCCAGGATATCTTTTCCTTCCAACAACAAAGGCGTGCATTGTGCCTGGATGGGGGACGGGCTTTCATAGCCTATATCAGCCAGGGATTTGAGTAATACGGAGGGTAGCCCCAGTTCCTCAAAGGAAGGGGTTTTATCGGATGTGGACATGGAGAGCCTGCGGAGAAGAGAAGAAAATGCTGTATTGCAATGTCAATTATAGCAGAAATACCTGAAATTATCTGCTGCTGTTTCAGCAGGCATTACAGGATACAGCATGACTCGATGTGCCGTGGCTCAGGGTGCAGCTAAATTGTCGCCTGCTTTGAGTATTCCTCCCTGGATGACTTGAACCTTGGGCGCCAATTCGATGACTGGGGCGCTGAGTGTGACCTCGCCGTCAAAATCGATGATCAGGATTTGAGCATCTGCGCCCATGGCAGTAATACTATTCTCTGCTGCGCAGTAGACTCGTCCACTCAAGGTGGTATTGGTCAACACCGCATTTCTGCCAGAGCAGATATTGGCTGGGTCACAGACATTCCCAATGCCATCGTTATTGGCGTCCTGCTGGCTGGGGTTGTAAGCCCATTGGCAGTTGTCGCTGTCGTCGGCGATGTTGTCACCATCGTCGTCCAGGTCGGTGATATCCGGATTGCCATCACCATCCAGGTCACTTTGTATGCTGATGATCCCATCACCGGGACCCGTGGTAGCACCATCTTGAATGTGGGTGCTGATCTGGCTGTCGACCTCGAATCCGCTGGACAGTTCCAGGGTGACCGCAGCCAGTGCGGCATTGACTTGGTTGATGCTGCCGGTAACCGTCCAGACGCCCGTGTTGGTGTCATAAGCCTCGCCATTGCCGGAGGTGCTGGTGAGTGTGCCAGATGCCGTTGGTGTGAGGCTCAGGGTGGCGCTGAGGGTATCACCAACATCGGGATCGGTGATCACGATGTCATCCAGGTTGACGTGGGTAACCCCGTCGGTGGGCAGCCAGATCTGGTTCAGGTTAGTCGCTGTGGGTACGGTATTCAGGGTGGTGACACTGAAGGTATCAGTCAGACCCCCAATGTCGAGACTCAAATCAGTTGTCGCCCCATAACTGGATGAAGATGTCTGGCGTGCCTGGATATGGTCGCCATTACGCACTGTGCTCGGACTACTGATCCAGTTACCGCTGTTGACCATGTATTCACAATTGCTACTGCTGCAGTTGGTGATGCTGATGACGGTCGCGGCGTTGATACCTGAGACGACAAGGGTATTGGATACCCTGATGGTTCCTGTTGCTACATCCTGCTGGTCTGTAAAAGCGAAGCTGTCCGGGGTAGTGTCATCGACCGCACATTTCCCCGCGCAGGCGGCATTGGAGATGGCGGCGACTTCCTTGGCAGAAAGGGCGCGGTTGTAAATCGCGGCTTCATCGATCATGCCGGCAAAGGGTGAGCCACCAAAAGCGCTGGTCATCCCCATGCGGAATGGATTGGGCGCTGAGCTTATGGTGCTGCGACTGCTGCTGCCCTGGACACTGCCATTGATGTAGAGTTTTACATCTGTTGCATTTCCCACCAGGGCAACGTGATACCACTGATCCGGGTTGAGTGGCTGGCTGTATATATTGAAGCTCCAGCCATTGACCCCGGTGACCACGAGTTTGCCATTTGCGCTGCTATCGTCGTTCAGGCGAATGTCCCAACCTTGCCCGGTATCGGGATTGGATTTTCCGAGGACATAGTTGTTCAGCTGAGATTGTTCTCCCCCTGCATACCGAATCAGGAATTCCACACTGAATTCTGAATTGCCGAAATCTCCGCTGCTGGTGGAAAAATCGATACGGTCATCGATGCCATCAAAGCTGAAAGCGTTTCCTACCTTGCCTGCCGCAAAGGTGGCACCATTCACCAGGGTGCCGTCATCCACGCCCATGTAGTCGCTGGCATCATATTGCCCTTGCCACCAGGAGATCGCATTCCCGGGACGATAGGTGCATTGATGACAAACACCCAAATCATCGGCAAGGTAGATGGCGCGTATTTCGAACTCGGTCAAAGCGCGATTGAAAATCTGCACTTCGTCCATGGCGCCATTGAAATATCGTGATGGATTACCGTAGAAACCGAGATTCAACGGTAAATCATTGGTCTGGATTGGTGTTGAATAGGGTTGGGAATTGTCGAGAACGCCGTTGATATAGATTTTCGCCGTGCTTCCATCATAGGTGCCTGCAACATGAGTCCATACACCGACGGGGATACTGCTGATTGACGGCAGGTTCAGGTCATAGCCATTCAAGCGAAAATAGAATCGCCCCTCATACACGGCCAGTTCATACACCCCAAGGACATTGATGCTACCTTTAGTAAGCAGTCCGGCATTGGTGCGGTTATCGTTTCGATATATCCAGGTGCTCAGGGTGATGGTGTCGGTAATATCAAGGCTGTCTGAATCGGGAATGCTGATGAAATCATCGACTCCGTCAAGACTGAAGGCTTCTCCCACCTTTCCGGTTGTATAGGTGGCGCCATTGGTTGGCGTACCCTGATTGTCACCGATGATATCAGCGGCGTTGCCGTCACCTCCCCACCAACCGACCATATCGTTTGGGGGATTGGCACAGGCGCATTTACCCGTACTGCCAGCATTGTAGATGCTGGCGGCTTCTGCTTCTGACAGGGCGCGGTTATAGACGCTGACTTCATCGATCTGTCCATTGAAATATTCGAAAATCCATTGGGATGAATCCATTCCGGCGGCACCGATGCTGGGGTACATGTCCACAGTGCCGACAATGTTATAACCGGGATCCGGCAGCGGGGTGGCAGCGACTTTTCCATCCACGTACAAGCGCAATTCGCCGCTTACAGCATCCCGAACAGCAGAAACAAAATGCCAGTTTCCATCGTTGAAGCTGCTGTTGCTGTTGAGTACGGTATAGTGTGTGCTCCCGCTCCCAATCTCACCGATCACAAATTGAATGATTCCGGCATTCAGGCGTAGATACCAGTTTGCCTGGGTATTGGAATACTCATGGTAGGAAATGATGTTTTGAATGCCCGCATCACTGCTGTTGAACCAGGCATTGAGCGAGAAACTGCCTGTGCCAAAATTCCACACAGGTGATTTTGGTAGTCGAACCAAGTCGCCGTTGCCATCAAAATCAAAGGCGCGTTTTACCTTGCCGGATACGAAATGGGTGTTTCCGACCAGGGTTCCATTGTAGGCGTTGTTGATGTCTGCTGCGTTGTCTTCTCCCTGCCACCAGGCAACCAATCCAGCGGGTCTGGCGGTGCAAGGGCGGCAAACGCCACTGCTGTTCGCCGCAAACAATCTACTGATTTCAGCATCGGTCAGGGTGCGGTCATATAGCTGCAATTCATCGATCATACCGGGAAAGGCGTTGGCGCTGTCTCCCCACCAACCATGACCGATGCGTGCATTTTCTGGGTTGTATGAGAAATTGCGCGGTCTGCTGTCACTGAGCACACCATTTTTGTAGATGCGCTCAGTTGTTGCATCCCAGGTGTAGACCAGATGAGTCCATTCGTTGGCAGCCACTGGAACATTGGATTGCCAGTCATAGGTGGATAAATAGTGCCAGATGCGCACGTTTCCCCAAATACCCAATCCAATGCCCTCGCCCGGTTTATTTCCTCCCAGGGAGATGATGATATCGTTGCCACTTACAGAAGCGGGTTTTACCCAGGTGACGATACTCCCGGCAGTATCGTTGATCAGTTGTGCCGTTGTGGTTGGTATATCAATGTAATCATCTGTCCCATCCAGGCTGAATGCCTGATTGGTCAAGCCGGTGGCGTAACTGGCTCCTGACATGGGGGTGCCATTTTGATCGCCAATGATATCCAGTGAATTGTTGTCACCACCCCACCATGCCACCAATCCAGGAGGTGCTGAAGTACATGCCGCAAAAGTGGGTGTACTGATGGCTATCAGCAGAAAAACCATCACCCATGGAAGCATGAAGAATTTGGAAAACCTGCGAGAACTTGCTATAGGCTGCTGAGTCATGCCGACCTCTCTTTACTACTGATATAAATTTAGTATAGGCAGCTGGAAAATGACGGATCTGACCCAAATCAATATTTGGGCAGGTTATAGCTTGACCTTCTTCCTTCATCAATATTTGCTAGGATAGGCACAGTCTGATTGTCTGGGATAGATATGTCTCTTCGTACACGTATATTGCTGTTTCTGTTTGGGTTTGCCCTGCTGCCATTGCTGGTGGCTGTAGTCATAAATCTGCCATTGGTGTTGGATAGGGTGGAGTTGTTCTATCGTCAGGCATTCTTGCAGAATCTGCGTGCGGATTTCTCTGATCTGGATACGCACCTGGCAAGTCGGGATGAAATGATTCGTTTGCTGGCAAAGCTGCCAGAGCCCGGGGTGGTGTTGGGGGGTGATCCCAAGATCGACAACACCCGTATAAATCTTGCGCGTCTGAAATACACGGAATGGATCAATCGTATTCTCAGTGATCAACTGGATATCGTGGATATCTTGTTTCTGGATGACCAGGGTATTGCGCGTTTCTGGTTATCCCGTAATGTCAAAACCCGTTTATGGGAACCCACGCTCAAGCCGCCGCATCTGCCGTCATCTGACTCGATAAACCTGGTTATTCAGGCAAAAACCCCTGCCGTCTTGTTAACGCCGGTGGTGGTAGACGAAAAAGCCACAGATCTTTCTCGCGCCATGACGTTGCAACTGATCAGCCCCCTGGGGCCAGGGGAAGGCAAGTCAACTTATGGTGCGGTGGTGATGACGGTAGATATTGGCGGTCTGGTGCGTCGTGACCAGGGAACCCTGTGGGTACATGATGATGGGCGCTATCTTTCAGCGCCAGGGATCAAACGACATGAAAATACGGCATTTGCAGATTTTCCAGGTCTGAAAGAAAAGTTTGCGCAACGCAAGCTTTTCATGTGGGAAGGAGGAGAAGGAAATACTGTGATCTGGGTGCCGTTGCTGCGAACAGAAAATGACCGTCCGTTGTGGGTCGGACGTTATGTGCAGGACAAACCATTGCGAGAGCTCAGAGACGCCCTTATCCTGCGGGTGTTAGCCATTATATTCGTATTGATTTTGGCTATTGGCATCATTGCCAGAATCGTGGCCGCACGTTTGGAGCGATATGGTGCCGAACTGTTCAAAGGCATCCAGCGTGTTGTGGGAAAATCCGAAGCCGTACAGTTTCGTTGGCGTGGTAGCCCGGAACTGCGACAATTGGGAGAGAATCTGTCCATGTTGTCTCAAACCCATGCCCAGAACCTGCAGGAGTTGCAAGGGCACACCCGTGCTCTGGAGGAATCCAACCGTTACAAATCAGAATTTCTGTCCAATGTCAGTCATGAACTGCGCACACCATTGAACTCGATTCTGTTGTTGTCCAAGTTGCTGGTGAAAGATGATGGCAACCTGGATGAAGAGCAGCGCCAGCAGTTGCGTGTGATCCACGAAGCAAGTGTGGATTTGCGGGGCTTGATCGACAATATTCTCGATTTATCGCGCATCGAAGCGGGGCGTTTGCTGCCTCAGATTGAATCTGTGGATTTGGTGGTGTTATTGCAGGAGTTGCTGGATTTGATGTGCCCCCAATTTGAAGAAAAAGGTTTGAAGTTATCGCTGGATCTGAATGGGCGCGCCAGCGAAGTGATTCAAACTGATCCGGACAAACTAAAGCAGGTAATGAAGAATTTTCTTTCCAATGCATTGAAGTTTACCTCTGAAGGTCAGGTGGTTCTTGGCTTGGAACCTGCTGAACAACCCTTTGCTGTGAGGTTATGGGTAAAAGATACGGGAATTGGTATTCCTGCCGATAAGCAAAAACTCATTTTTGAGGCATTCAAGCAGGCCGATGGCTCGACTCGTCGTCGATATGGTGGTACGGGTCTGGGATTAAGTATCAGTCGGGAGCTTGCCTTGATTTTGTGTGGCAAGATTGAAGTGCAAAGTCATTATGGTGTCGGGGCGGAGTTTTCGCTGCTGCTTCCGTCAGAATGTGGTGATACCCCTGAGCCAAAAACCATCTTGATTGAAGACAAGGATATTCAGCTTGAAAGCAAAGAAAATGCGGATGATCCGAGTGCGGATTTTTCTGGTTACAAGGCATTGCTGGTTGAACAGGATATCAATATGCTGCTGAAGTTCAGTCGTATTCTTGAGTCCTGGAATATTCAGGTGCTGGCAGCGAGTGATGAGGAAGAGTTACGCGAAACCCTGGAAGATGAAGCAAATATTGATATAGTACTGGTAGCAGAGAACATAATCGATTGGCGGCAATTGACGGGAATGTTACACAAAAGTCGTAGGAAATCGATGTTGATGGTTGGCTTGTCGGATAATCCCCAGGCAGATGGTGTTGATGAGGTTTTGTCTCCAGATATGAATGCCCATACCTTGAAAGCAATATTGCAACAGTATTTTTCTTCATGAATCACACGAGTAGTAAACGTTACAGCGGCTTCAAACTACTGGCTGTCGATGACAACCAGCACAATTTGTTTACCTTGCGTTCCCTGGTGAGCAAGCATATGGATGTGCATATCCTGGAGGCTGAAAGTGGCATGCAGGCGCTGGAACTGGCAAGGGCAAATCCAGATATTGATTTAATCATCCTGGATGTGCAAATGCCCGAAATGGATGGTTTCGAGACGGCAAGGATGCTGAAGCTGTATAAAAAAACCAGTGAGATTCCCGTAATTTTTCTGACTGCAGCGTTCAAAACTGAAGAGTTTCAGCAAAAAGGCTATGATGTGGGTGCGGTAGATTATCTGTTGAAGCCCATCGACGATAATCAATTGCTGAACAAGATCAGCACCTATTTCCGTCTGATCGAGAAAGAGCGTGAGCTCAACAAGATTCTTGAGCAGAAAGTTGCGGAGCGTACCAAAGAGCTGTATCAGACAAATCAACATCTCGAAAATATTCTCCGCTATATGGGAGAAGCGCTGCTCATTCTTGATCCGGAAGGTGCGATCAAACAAGTGAATCCTGCTGCTTGTGAAATGCTGGGCTATGCACAGCAAGAGTTGGAAGGCATGAGTATTGGGGATGTGTTCGAGGAAGAAGGGCAGGAACAGGCAAATGCGTTCATGGGCATGTGGCTGGAAGCACTGATTCGAGCCGGAGCATTGCGTGATATAGAGGCTGCCTTTATCGCAAAAAATGGTCAGCGTGTCCCGATTCTTTTTTCTCGAACAGCAATTGTTGATCAGCAAGGAGCAATTGACGAGATTATCTGTATCGCCAAGAATATGTCCGGCTATTGTCGAGTGGATGATGCCGAAACCCTGAACCAAGAGAGCGAATTCTCATGAATGAGACAACTGATTCTGCTATTCCTTCGGATGAAGATCCCACAATGACGGCGAATGCCCTCAAAGCCATGGCGCATCCTTTGCGCTGGAAAATTCTGTGTACCTTGGGAAAGACCGAATTGTCGGTTGGTGAGATCGTTTCACGCACTGGCACCTCTCAAAGCAATATTTCCCAGCATCTGGAACAGTTGCGTAACAAAAATATCGTTACTTCCAGAAAAGAGGCGAATCGTATTTACTACCGTATTCGTAATGGCAAATTGCTGGAACTGATTGGAACCATGCGTGAAGTGCTTTGCCCGGTCAATCTGGATGATCGATACGATCCCTGAGAACTATCCGCCGGTGAGCTTCCCCGCGATTCGGAAGCCCGCAATGTACGTGCCCGCTGCCGAACCCAGTGTGCTGAACAAAAAGACCAGTAGCGTACGAGAAACCCGGTTTTTCCACCATCCTGTCCAGTGTGTCGTTTCGTGACGCAGGCGTTCAAAATCTTTCACTGTCGGTTTGCGTAGCCATAGTTCTGCAGCAGCAGTGACCATTCCTGCGCCAATAGTTGGATTCAACGAGGTTATGGGGGCGGCAATGAAAGCGGTAACCACGGTTAGTGGATGGGCGGCAGCCACAGCAGCACCGATGGCAGACAGGGTGCCATTGATCAATACCCAGCTCCAGATCAACTGCCAGCCCAGTTCCGGGCTGCGATAAAAACCAATGCCGAAGCCGATGAAAACCAGTGCCACGATGAACCAGGGAAGAATCTTTGGCCAGGTTGAAGGTTCGGGTACGGTTTCCAGGGTGCTTATTTTTTCGTCGGGATTGTCAATTCCTTGACCTAATTTGGTTTTGATACCCTTGAGATGTCCTGCACCAATGATTGCCAGAATATTTTTATGCCCGTTTTCGGTGGCTTCCTGGGTAAGCTTTGCTGCCATATAGGTGTCACGTTCGTCGATCAGGGGAACATACAAATCCTGCCGGTCATGAGCGAATTCAGCAAAAGTGGTCTCCAGAATATCGCCCTCTTTGAGTTTTTCAATTTCTTCCTCTTCCACTTCTTCCTTGGAGATCAGGGATAGCAATAACCCGGTAAACAAGGTCCAGCGTTTCCACCAGGGAAGATTTCCGGCTGTGCGCTTGAGTGTCGTGCCGATTTCCCTGTCGATGAGTAACACGGGTAGCTGGTGCTCCTGTGCCAGTTTTATTGCCATGCGCTGTTCTGCGCCGGGTTCGATACCAAATTGCTCGGCAATACGCTGCTGATATGCGCCCATGGCGAGATTGGCAATCACCATGGATGCCTTGCCGCTGCGGATAACATCCATCAGATTCATTTTTGCCAGGGAGTCAGGTGCTATGATGGCGTTGTAACGGCTGGGGCAAAGTTCAACGGCAATGGCGTCAAACTCCCTATTCTCTATCAATTGCGCTACCATCTCAGTGCTGGTCTTGGAGACGTGAGCGGTACCCAGCAACGTCAATTTACTGTCGTCTAGGGTTACTTCTTCTATGGGTTCCTGGGAATGGGTATCAGGCATAATTTGATTGTTTGCATTACGGGATTGGGCTGGGATAATACCAGTTGATTGAATCAGGATGGAGTTAGAATTGTGAAAAAATGTTCATTGAGGTTGATTTCGGCACTGACACTACTGTCTGCTGTATTGCTTTCAGGCTGTGAAACCATTGGGAATGCTAAAAAAGACCAGACCATGAACCTCCGTCTCAAAGAATACGCTCATGAAGTTCGTTGGGGACAATTGGAAGCGCTACCCTCCTATTTGAAACCGGATATGGTGGATGAGCAGAAAGATGTCGCCGTAGACCCTCAGAATATTCGTGTGACCAATTACGAGGTGTTGCGACGCGTACATCCAGGGGAAGAAAACCAGGTTTCTCAAACCGTGCGTATTGAATACCTGTTTCGTGATCGGCAAGTGGTGAAAACCTTGATCGATCAGCAGTTGTGGGAATACATTCCAGACAGCAAGGATTGGCAGCGAGCCAATCCCATACCTGTGTTCAAATAATGGTGAAAATTGCGTTTAGTGAACGCCCGGGGCGGCACGAGCGGCATTTTCGTCGCAAGATCGACAATCCGTTGTTTCCCCGGCCTGTTATCGACTTTTCCAATGAAGACCTGCTGGATGTGCAACGCCAGGATCATGAGGAATTGTTGGCTTTCCTGCAATCATTGCGAAAGCTGGTTCGGGCTGCTGTGGAGCTAAAGCCCAATGAAGAAACCCAAATCATCCTGGATCTCAAAGCCGAGCTGGAAAAACATTATGAGTTGGCATGCGGTTTGGCTGACAATCAGTCGGCAAACAAACAAGCAATTGCCCAATTGATCGACGTTATCATGGGTACAGTGCAACGCAATGCGGCAGGGGATTCTCTGGCAGAACAGGAATTGGCAGAAGAGTCATTGGCGCGAAAGACCCATTTTGATCTGCTGGAATCAAATCTGGTGGCAGATTTATTGCACCCTCAGAGTCTTATTCAGGCAGATGAACTTGCTGCAGTGTGTCTTTCGGATGAAGAAACGGCGGTAAAAGCTGCTTTGGTGTTGTTCGATGATGAGCAACGGCAGCAAATATATTCGGAAATGGAAGCTTTGCTGGTAAGTCATGGGGTTTCTGATGACGAGCTGCTAGGCCGTTTGAACTGGTTTAAATAGATCCAGGCGGTTTTCATTTTCTTTTTTGTCTAAGGAAGCTCTGATCGATTCATGACATGGCATCTTGTGCCTGAAATGTTCGGGATACGAATATTATGAATAGATCAGAGCTTCCCTAACTTGAGAGCCAATCGGCATGAAATACCAGGATCTAAGAGATTTTATTTCCCAACTTGAAAGCCAGGGAGAGCTGCGACGTATTCAGACTGAAGTGGACCCGGTTCTGGAAATGACAGAGATCAGTGACCGGGTGTTGCGTGGGGGTGGGCCTGCATTATTGTTTGAGAATCCCAAGGGTTCTGATGTCCCGGTTCTGACCAATCTTTTTGGTACTACTAAAAGAGTGGCAATGGGCATGGGGGAAGATTCTGTTACCGCATTGCGGGAAGTGGGCAAGCTGCTGGCCATGCTGAAAGAACCGGATCCCCCCAAAGGAATGAAAGATGCCTGGGACAAACTTCCCTTGTATCGCAAAGTTCTGGATATGGCCCCCAAAGAGCGTAAATCGGCTCCTTGTCAGAAAATCATTCATGAAGATGAGGCGGTGGACTTGTCCCGTATTCCCGTGCAAACCTGCTGGCCAGGTGATGCAGCCCCATTGATAACCTGGGGGCTGGTAATAACCCGGGGACCGGAAAAATCACGTCAGAACCTGGGTATTTATCGCATGCAGGTTATTGGGCGTAACCGTGTGATCATGCGTTGGTTGGCACACCGTGGTGGTGCGCTGGACTTCAGAGAATGGCAGCAGAAGCATCCGGGAGAACCGTTTCCCGTGTCCGTTGCCCTGGGTGCCGACCCTGCTACTATTCTGGCAGCAGTAACCCCGGTGCCAGATACCTTATCGGAATATGCGTTTGCTGGCTTGTTGCGTGGCTCACGTACCGAAGTTACAAAAAGTCTGGGAAATGATTTGCAGGTGCCGGCATCAGCAGAATATGTGCTGGAAGGTGTTATTCATGCAGATGATATGGCGGCAGAAGGACCTTTCGGAGATCACACGGGCTACTACAACGAAGTGGATGATTTTCCTGTTTTCACCATCGAACGAATCACCCATCGAGCCGATCCCATCTATCACAGTACCTATACCGGCAGGCCACCGGATGAACCCGCTATCCTGGGGGTGGCGCTCAACGAAGTCTTCGTCCCTATCCTGCAAAAGCAGTTTCCTGAAATCACAGATTTCTATTTGCCGCCGGAAGGTTGCTCCTATCGAATGGCAGTGGTCAGTATGAAAAAACAATATCCCGGACATGCCAAGCGGGTGATGTTCGGGGTATGGTCATTTTTGCGACAGTTCATGTACACCAAGTTTGTGATTGTTACAGATGACGATGTGAATGTACGTGATTGGAATGATGTGATCTGGGCAATGACCACGCGCATGGATCCTGTTCGCGATACCACTATGGTGGAAAACACCCCCATCGACTATCTGGATTTTGCCTCCCCTGTGTCTGGTCTGGGCTCCAAGATGGGCTTTGATGCCACCAATAAATGGCCGGGTGAAACCACGCGTGAGTGGGGAACTCCCATTGTCATGGATCAAGAGGTCAAGCAACGCGTGGATGAAATCTGGGATGAACTGGGGCTGAGTTGAGTGTGAAGGCTTTTTTGAACCAGAAGCTGAACCGCTACATCGAGCAGCGTATGCATGCTCAATGTGGTTCGTTGCGCTGCGCCCAGGAAACCATTCTCTATGGTTTGTTGGGAATATCGGGAGTGCTGTTGCTGATTCCCTACATAACCGGCGTGTTGGCGGCAGGTCGTCTTGGTATTTGGTCAATCGTAGTAACCGATACCCTGGCCTACCTATGGTTGCTGTATCTGGTGTTCAAACCATCCCTGCCTTACCGCAGAAGAGTGTATGGCTTGTTGTTGCTGCTCGAATTTCTTGCCATGTCTCTGCTGATTATTACTGGCAGCGCCGGTGCAGGTTGGTTGTGGCTGTTTTTGCCGCCGGTGCTGGCGACCCTGCTACTGGATTGTCGGGCGGGGTATGTGACCATTGCCGTGAGTCTGGTTTTGCTCATGGTATCGGCAATGCTGGATGTGCTGTTTTTTCCTGGAACTGTTGCTCTGGTAGGCAATGGTTTGGCGCTTTTCATCGTGGTCAGTAGCAACTACATGGCGTTGTCTGTGATCCTGGTATTCATCATCGGGCGTTTGTTGAATAATCTGGAGAACTCTTTGCAGGCGTTGCAAAAAGGAACACAGGAATTATTGCTGACTCAGGAAGCAACAGTTGACACCATGGCTTCTCTTGCAGAATACCGGGATGTGGAAACAGGCAACCACATTATTCGTACCCGGCGTTATGTCAGGTTGTTGGCGCGGCAGTTGCAGCAGCAATCGTCGAAACATGCCAAGGTTCTTGATGATGAAGCGATTGAACTGATATCCCAATCTGCTCCGCTACATGATATTGGCAAGATTGGCGTGCCAGACAAGATTCTGCTCAAACCCGGACGGTTGACGCCGGATGAATTCGAACAAATGAAGAAGCATACTGATTATGGCAGAGAAGCGCTGATGCATGCCGAGGAGAAACTGGGTAGCAGTCATTTTCTTGGGATGGCGGCAGAGATTGCCTGGAGCCATCACGAAAAATGGGATGGTAGCGGTTATCCTCGTGGCTTGTCAGGGGAAAGCATTCCTCTGGCGGGAAGGATCATGGCTGTGGCAGATGTCTATGATGCCTTGATATCCGAACGGGTGTACAAGAAAGCCTTCTCTCATGAAGAGGCTCTTGCTTACATAGAGGACAATGCTGGTCGCCATTTTGATCCGGAAATCGTGCGCGCAGTAAAGCAGGTTGCTGTGGACTTTCAAGCCATTGCTCGTCAGTTTGCGGATCACTGAGGTATTTCGACATGCCTGCTCGACAATTGATTGAAGGCGATATTGTCCGCCAATTGGATGAAATTCTGGAAGTAGAATTTTCTTTTCTGCATACAGAGCCGGTAGCCCAGGGATTGGCAGCGCTGCCCCCAGAACAGCAACGTGTGGCGCTACAGTGGACGAGAAGAGTGGCAAGCACCAATATTCAACTGGCATATGAATTTTCTATCCGTGCCTGCCAGGCATTCCAGATCATGGATGATGACATGATGTCAGCCTGGTGTCTGCAGGCCATGGACACCTATGACAGTTCAGGCTTGCACCCGGCAATGGAAGTGATCAAAGATCTGCAGGGCTTTATCGAATTTGGTCATTTGCGCGCCCACGCAGCCATGCTGGAGCAAGCCAGTCCCATCCTCAATCCTTTTGTGCAAGGGCTGTCCGGGCGGCGTTTGAGCATTGAGGAAGATGCAGTGGCATGGACCAATGGTGAGGTTATCTATCTGCCGGAAATGGTGGCAAGCTTGGGCACACAAGGGCAGAACTTTCAACTGTACAAGGCAATTGCCACCCACCTCTGGGCGCATACCCGGTATGGCAGTTTGAATATTGACCCACAACAACGATTTGGCGTCTATGAAGATCAACAACGGGCGATGCAATGGTTTCAGGTATTGGAAACCTGGCGTATTCAGGCACATTTGCAAAGAGACTTGCCGGGATTGTTTCGGCAAATGCAACAATTGCAACAGGCGTTGGGGAAAGATGACTGGAACTCGATGCTGACGCGTCATGCCAGTGTATTGCAGGATTTATCGAGTAGTGTGGAAGACAGCCTCGGTATGATATCCCAGCTTTATGCCATCGATCCTCCGGCGTTGCCATGTTATGCCGGAGAGATGGATCTGTTTGCCGCATGGGAAGCAAGGAAACTGCGGATACGCAAAGATGAAGCGCGTTTCAAAGACGCATTGCGGGTGATTGCAGATGATTTGTCGCGGGATGCTGATGACAAACCAGCGTCTTTCTCATTGCAGGAAAAATCGAATACTGATGATCCATCAGAATTGCCTGAACTCGAGTTGATCGTTGCAGATCAGGTGCTGCCCGTGCCGGAGCATGTGAAACAACTGATCAGTTCCATCCAGTTGGATTTGACTGAAATACCGGAAGACTATCTGCAGCCTGCAGGAGAGGGTGAATATGATCCCTCGTTGCTGGAAGATGAAAGCCTCGACCCAGAAGATGTCTGGGGCGGTGTGTACCACGAAGAGGGCGCTTTTTTCTATGATGAATGGGATTTTGGCCGCCAACATTACCGTAAAAACTGGTGCGTATTGCGAGAACTGAATATGCAAGGAGGGGATCATGCATTCTATGCCCAAACCAAGGATAAATACCGAGGGCTGATCCATTCCTTACACCGGACCTTTGAAGTATTGCGTGGTGAAGACAAGATCTTGCGGCGTCAGCCAGATGGAGAAGATATCGACATCGATGCTTTTGTTGAAGCGTTGGCTGATATGCAGTCTGGTATGGAAATGACGGATCGTGTTTTCTCTCGTATGCATAAGGATGAGCGTAATATCGCCGTATTATTCATGGTGGACATGTCCGGTTCCACCAAAGGATGGATTAATGAAGCAGAGCGGGAATCCCTGGTATTGTTGGCAGAATCACTGCGTATCCTGGGAGATCGCTATGCGATCTATGGTTTTTCCGGTTGGGCGAGAAAGCGCTGTGAGGTTTACAAAGTCAAGGGTTTTGAAGATCCCATGGACGATGCTGTGAAGGCGAATATCGATGCCATAGAGGCCAAAGACTATACGCGTATGGGAGCGCCGATTCGACATTTCACCCAAATGTTGGCGCAGGTGGAGGCGAGAACCAAGTTGCTGATCACCCTTTCAGACGGCAAACCTGATGATTATGATCACTATTATCGGGGTGAGTATGGAATAGAAGATACCCGTCAGGCATTATTTGAAGCCAGGATAGCGGGAATTCATCCGTTCTGTATTACTATAGACAAAGAGGGAGCCGACTATCTGCCCCATATGTACGGCAGGGCAAATTATGTGGTACTGGACGATGTGGCAAAACTTCCCTTAAAGGTTTCTGATATCTATCGTAAGATTACAACCTGAGTTTCCAGGCTCCATTGCTATTTTGGATATCCGCCATTCAAAATCAGGCAGGGGCTTTTGACAGTAAAAATTAGAGAGTAGGAGGGTTATACAATGAAAAAAACAGCGATAACGATTTTATCCATGACAGCCGTGAGCCTGGTTCAGGCGCAACCCGGTACGCCAATGCCAGGATATGGCTATGCGCCACCAGCGCCAAGGTATGCGGCTCCCCAGTTTGCCGAGAACAGCCCGGCTGCTGTATTGCAAAAAGGAATGGGGAACTTGTTGCAGCGTTTGCGTAGCAAAGAATTGGATGTCCGTTCTTTGAGTATCTATCTTGATACAGAGGTAGCGCCTTATTTCGATTTTCACTACATGGCAAAATCGGCGGCTGGCAATATGTATCGCCATATGAGCCAGGAGCAGAACGCACGGATGGCAGAACGGATCAAACAGCAGTTTTTGTCCACCATGGTGCAGCGTTTGATCAGTTACAATAATCAGGAAGTCAATGTTGTTTCACAACGTATGAATCCTGATGGACGCACTGGGGTGGTTACCACCGCCATTGTGGGGCCCCAAGGTTATCCTACACGTCTGGATTTTCGCTTTTACAAGGCAAAGGATGGCTGGAAAGTGTTCGACGTAATGGCGAATGGTCAGAGTGCTGTAGTTCACTATCGTCGTCAGTTCCGTCAGAGCATGTACATGCCCAGAGGAAACAATCAGCGTCCCGTTGCACGCCCTTATCGTCAGCCCACTTCCGGAGCATAGTTAGTCGCCTTTGAACTGGAATTCCGATTCAATGGGATCAGTGGAGAAAAGTGGTTTGGGTAAAGGCATGATCATTGCCGCCTGGGTTATTTTTTTGCTGTTGTTGAGCATGTACTTCAATGATCTCCTTGAACAGCGCAACAACCCAAACAGTGACCCTGGAGGAAGTGTCTCCAGTGGGGGCGTGAAAGAGGTGGTGCTGAAACGGAATGCTCAGGGGCACTACGTTTCCAGCGGTTTGATCAATGGTTATCCCGTGGTTTTCCTATTGGATACGGGTGCAACAGATGTAGCAGTCTCTGAAGCCCTTGCCAACAAGCTGGGGTTGAAAAAACGCAGTGGTGGGTTCAGCAATACTGCCAACGGCGTTGTTGCAGTATGGCAAACGGTCTTGGATCGGGTAACTTTGGGCGTGATCGAGATGCGAAATGTGCGTGCAAGCATTCTCCCCGACCTCAAACCTGATAATCAGGTGTTGTTGGGGATGAGTTTTTTGAAAAAACTGGAATTGCTACAGCGAGATGGTGAGTTGACCTTGATACAGCGTTGAAAGCGTATT
>CAYXOS010000017.1:24122-26554 GCA_964467115.1 uncultured Sedimenticola sp. | reverse complement strand
GAACTGAACGATTTTTCACCGCAATCTGCTCGCGCCAGAATCAATCAGAGCTTCCTTAGCCGAGCTGGACTTCGATCTTGCGCGGCTTGAGTTCTTCTTTTTTGGGAATACGCAAGGTCAACACACCATTTTTCAAACTGGCATCAACCTTTTCGGTATCCATTTCACTGCTCAAAGTAAAATTACGTTGATAGTGGGTGGCGCGAACATCAGCATGCAGCGCCTCCATGCCTTCAGGTGTAGATATTTCGGCATCGCCTTCGATGCTCAACAGGTTGCCTTCGACGCTGACATTCAGGTGTTCTTTGGAGATACCTGGCATATCAGCATGTAAGGTGATACCGCCTTCATCTTCAAAAATATCAACAGCAGGCAACATTGCTGTTTCGGCGCGAGCCCGTACAGGTTGAAGTTCGGTATTGTCTTTTTGCATCAATTCAGTTCTTTCAGTCATTGCATTCACCTCCGACATCACTCAGCTGACTTTTATCTGTCTGGGTTTGCTGGATTCCTTGCGTTGAATCTTGATGTGTAACACGCCGTCTTTGTAACTGGCATCCACGCGCTCAGGATCAGCATCCTCTGGCAAGGTAAAGGTACGGCGGAATTCACCATCGAAGCGTTCTTTGCGATAGTAGCTCGCCCCTTCCTCACGAATAATGCTTCGCTTTCCAGAGACATTGAGCACATTGTTTTGTACAGATATTTCAAACGCGGAAGGATCCACACCGGGAGCAAAGACATACACGTCGATTTCGTCTGCCGTCGTTCCCACATTTACAGCGGGAAATGCTCCAGCAGAAGAGCGGATGCCATTTACCCAAGGGGTTGTGCCAAACGCGGCGTCCATTTCACGCTGAATACGTTGCAATTCATCAAATAGCGCATTGGTTCCAAACATTTCTATACCTCCAGATGTTCTTGTTTCTACGTGAAGATAAATGGGGGTTTGGATCGTATTTTCAAGCAGATTTTGAAAATTGTTTTGCAAAAAACATTGCAAATATGTTTAGAGCTTCCCAATAAATGTCATTCCGGCGCAGGCCGGAGTGACGAAAAATTTCAAGGAATCCTTTACTGATTCTGAGAACATGCCAGTCGGGAGCGAAGTAGATTGATCTCATCCATCAAATCCAATGCCAGTGCCGCGCCCGCAAGATTAACGCCAAGGTCTCGTTGCAGATGCATCACCTTGAAAGCCCGGGTGAGCTGGGGTGCTGCAAAGTGACAGACCAATGATTCATCTTTGGTTGGTTCAAGGATCCCCTCGTCTACCAGTTCCAATACCCATTCCGCGTGCATGGCGCAAGCCTGGCTCAATTCCGCCAGGCTCAAAACGCAGCTTTCATCAAGGAGGATTCCATCTTCTAAATTGTCAGTCATCACTTACACTCCCAAAGTTGCCCGAGGGTTGAAAGGTAGCTCTTCTTTCATTTTCTGATAGAAGGACTTTGCCTTTTCTGAATCCGCTGGCGGTACAACGATCTTCAGCTGTACATAGAAATCCCCAGCTTGTTTGGCTGGAATACCTTTCCCCTTCAGGCGCATCTTTTTACCGCTATTGGAATTGGCCGGGATTTTCAAATCCAGCAAACCCGATGGCGTCGGTATCTTTATCTTTTCCCCCAGTGCTGCTTCCCATGGGGCAATGGGGAGATCCAGATACACATCCTTTCCATCGACCCGATAAAAAGGATGTTTTCTGAATTCGATTTCAAGGTATAAATCGCCATTTCCACCTTGTCCGGTTCCTGGGGCACCCTGCCCGCTCAAGCGAATCTGCTGACCTTGCTTGACGCCTTTTGGAATACGCACCTTGAGCGTCCTTTGGCGCGTAACGACATGTCCATTGGCATCGACTTCAGGAACCTGCAGGGTGATATTCTTGCTGGCGCCGTTGTAAGCATCTTCCAGATCGATCAGCACCTTGGCATGATGATCTTGCCCACGCATGTGGAAACCCCCTTGCCTTGCGCCTGCTCGCCCGGTGCGTTGCCCAAACAATGATTCAAAAAAATCACTGTAAGCTTCGCCTCCTGCGCCTGCTCCTGTGAATCCACCACCACTGAATTCGAATCCGGCGTCCCAATCGGGTGGCGGATTGAAATCCTGGCCAGCTTTCCAGTTCTTGCCTAGCTGATCGTAGGCGGCACGCTTCTCGGGATCTTTCAGCACTTCATATGCTTCACCCAGGCGTTTGAACTTGTCTTCGGCATCTTTTTCCTTGCTGACATCAGGATGATATTTACGCGCCAGTTTACGATAAGCACGTTTGATTTCATCCTGGGTGGCATCGCGTTTGACGCCCATTACTTGATAGTAATCTTCGAACTCCACTTCTTACTCCTGATCAGAGAAGCTCTGATCGATTCATGAACTTGCATCTCATACCTGAAATGTCCAATAACTGCGTTGAAGTTCTCGGCAATTGC
>CAYXOS010000017.1:0-24022 GCA_964467115.1 uncultured Sedimenticola sp. | reverse complement strand
CTTGCATCTCATACCTGAAATGTCCAATAACTGCGTTGAAGTTCTCGGCAATTGCTCTACCTACGCCCATCTTTGGGCTAATTGCTAATAGCCCTGCTATTAGCGCCACCTTGTTCTCAAACATTTCAGGCATAATCCGCTTCGTACAGAGTCAATCAGCGCTTCCTTAGCGAATAACAACAAACAAGGCACCATTGCCTCGAATGATATTCAACAGTAAACCTTTCTTGCCATTGTCAGCCACAACCTTGGACAACTCCATCAATGAGGAAACAGGGTGGCGGTTGACAGAGACAATCACGTCTCCTGCTCTCAACCCCGCTTCCCAAGCTGGGCTGTTACGTTTGACTTCAATAACTTCAACACCACCTGACTCAGACAAGGGGTGCTTGTCTTCCAGATTTCCCAACAGCGCCCCCTTCAGACGGTGGCTGAACTTGTTGCCTTCAGCACGGGCATCATTGGGAAGTGCAATGGTGGCTTTGATGTTTCTGGTTTTTCCATCACGAATCACCTTCAACGAGATATCACTACCCGCACGAAGCATGCCCACTGCATTTCGCAATGCGCCACCATCAACAACATTTTTTCCATCCATACCGACAATTATGTCGCCAGACAGCAACCCTGCCCTGTCAGCAGCAGATCCGGGCAATACCTGGGTCACTACCGCGCCCTTATGCTGCTTTATGCCAAAGGCGGAAGCCAATTCCCGGGTCATATCCTGCATAACCACCCCAAGCTGCCCCCGTTGCACTTCTCCATATTGTGCCAACTGATTGACAATCGCATTCACCATGGTGGCGGGAATGGCAAAACCAATACCAATATTGCCTGACCCACCCATGATTGCAGTATTAATACCTACCAGCTTACCCTGGGTTGTCACCAAAGCGCCACCAGAGTTACCAGGATTGATCGAAGCATCAGTCTGAATAAAGTCCTCATACCCTTCAATACCCAACCCGGTGCGCCCCAAAGCACTGACAATGCCATAGGTAACGGTTTGTCCCAATCCAAAAGGGTTGCCGATAGCGACGACAAAATCACCAACTCGCAGTTTTTCAGAATCAGCCAGGGGTATGGCAGACAGTTGTCCTGCGTCGATTTGAAGCAGTGCAATATCTACGGCTGGGTCTTCACCGAGCAATTTGGCTGTAAAACTACGTTGATCTCTAAGGGTCACGGTTATTTCATCAGCACCGTCCACTACATGGTGATTTGTAATAACCCAGCCTTTTTTCGCATCAACGATTACGCCAGACCCCAGACTCTGCGATTTTTTCTGTACCGGGCGGTCACGATAGGCATAGGGCTGATGAAAAAAAGGATCCAGTAGCAGTTGCCGCTGCTTCAGACCAACCGTTTTGCTGGTGGAAATATTCACTACAGCGGGAAGAATCTTCTCCAGCACAGGTGCAATGCTATGCACCGGCGGTGGTGGTGCCGCCGGTGATAGCATTGGCAACACCAACAACGCAGTCATTGTGGCAAGAAACAGTCTGGCTCGGGAACTCATCATTCGACTCAACTCCATTAACTAAGGAAAAAACTGCCGGAGCACAAATGTTCGTTCACTTTAGTGCACCCGCACATTGACTTTATGGCGACGAGCATTTACGGATTTTGGTAACTCAACACGAAGTATGCCTCGCTTATAGGTGGCTTGTGCACCCTCAGCTACGACCTCTTCCGGAAGCGGCAGTGCCCGCTCGAAGCTACCATAAGCACATTCAACAACATGATACTGCCCCTGGCTTCGTTCGCGCTCGACATTCTTTTGACCACGAATCACCAGATAGTTCTCAACAATTTCTATGGAAAAATCGTCCGCTTGCATCCCAGGGGCTTCCATTCTGACCACAAATTGATCATCATCTTCGAACACTTCCGTTGCCAGCACACCCCAACCGACATTTCTGCTCAAACCGTTCTGACCTTCCGTTTCGGTTTTGCTATCGGTAAAACGTGTAATGGCTTGATTGGCATGTTGATAAAGATGCTGCCAGCCCTCCACCAAACTGCTCCAGGCCTGCCGCATAGTTGTTTTTACCTGTTGTAAGGTTGACATGATTTTGTCCTCCAAAGTGAATTTTTTCCATATATCTGTGTCTCTACAGCATGTGGGTATCTCCCTGGGATATTTCAAGGGTAGATCCATACTGATATAGTAAACACACACGTTTTATTGTTAGCTTTGGAGGTTCCAATGAAGAAGAAAATATTAAGTATCTGTCTGGCTTCAGCATTAGGCATGGTAGTCAGCAACGGTCTGCATGCAGAAACCTCAACAACGGCAGCGGCTACAACACAGCAACAAACCGCCCCACTGTATCTCGGCGTGGTTGTTGGTCCCGTACCCCAGGCTGTTCAAGCTCAGCTACCAGAAGATATAACCCACAACCAGGGTTTGATGGTCAGACGCGTCATGCCAAACTCGCCAGCTGAATCAGCAGGAATAAAAGTTCATGATGTATTGCTGACATATAACAGCAAGGCACTGATATCGCCGCAGGATTTGATTCAAGCGGTCAGGAATGGCACAGCAGAACAGCCCGTGGGCATACAAATATTACGTCACGGAAAGGTAGAAGATGTAAGCGTCACTTTAGCTGAAATGAAACATCACCCCCATTCAGCGCCTGCACACCCCATGATGGGACAATCCCACCCAAGATCCAATGGCGAAATGGTGGTGGAGAAAAGCTACCAGTCAATACAGGTGAAAAAAATGCCTGACGGCAAAGTCAATGCGGCAATTGAATTCATGGATACCAATGGCGACATGAAAAAATATGAATACAATGGTTCAAGTGACGATGTGCGTAAACAAATAGAAGGGGAAAAAAACCTGCCTGATATGCAAAAACAGCAGTTACTCAACGCCATTGGCGGCAATTCATTCAATACGCCCATGAGAGGATTCTCCGGCTTTCCCAACATACAGGAGTTTGAACGCGAATTTTTCAGCCCACCACCTTGGGCTAGGCCTTATCGTCCAAACTTTTGGGATTAACAGATACTACACCAAGCCGAAGAGCATACGTTGCACATGGATGTGCGAGTATCGCAATGAAGCAGGATGCTCCTATTAACCCGAATCCAGGCACTGTGTAGTTACTCGATTTATTTCAATATTATCGATCAACCTTGCCGTTCCAAGAAAGGCAGCAGCCAATATGACCAATGCTGATTCATCCGCCTGGGGCTCGGACAAATCCACCGCACTGCGGATAGAGAAATAGTCAGGTTCAAGCCCTGCGGATCGAATCTGTTCGGTTGCCTTGGCTTCCAATGATGCAAAATTATCCGCACCGGATTTTATTGCTTCTGCTGTAGTCTTCAAGGCACGGTACAAGGCAGGTGCAAGCTTCCGCTGCCGGGCATCGAGATAATTGTTTCTCGAACTCATTGCCAGACCATCTTTTTCCCGAACGGTATCTACACCCAGTATTTCTATGGGTATTGCCAAGTCATCAACCATGCGACGAATAACCAGCAATTGCTGGAAATCTTTTTTGCCGAATACTGCAACCTGGGGCTGAACCATGTTGAATAGTTTGCAGACAATGGTTGCAACGCCGATAAAATGCCCTGGGCGTGAAGCACCGCAGAAAATATCCGAGATGCCAGGAACCTCTATCCGGGTATGAGTATCCATGGAGTCTGGGTAAATCACTTCCACATAAGGAGAAAAAACCAGCGCAACACCTTCTTCATGCAATTGGGTCAAATCACTTTGCAAGGTTCGGGGATAATTCTTGAGATCCTGTTGGCGGTCAAACTGCAAAGGATTGACAAATATGCTGACAACAACATGATCGGCAATCTCCCTTGCATGCTGTATCAGGCTCATATGTCCCTGATGCAAGTTGCCCATGGTGGGAACCAGGGCAATCTTTCCTGATAGCCTGGAGGTTTCTTCGCGTAGCTGGGCTACCGTCTCGACTTGCTTCATTGAAAACAGTGTTCCTGTTCAGGGAAGGTTTGATCATGTACTGCGTTGACAAAAGCGCGTATGGCGGATTCGATAGAATCATTTTCCTGCATGAAGTTTTTACTGAACTTCGGCGCTTTGCCCGGCGTCATTCCCAACACATCATGCAATACCAGTACTTGCCCGTCACAACCTCGCCCGGCTCCTATGCCAATAACAGGAATATCCAAAGCCAGACTGATTTCCCTACCCAGTATTTCCGGAATACATTCCAATACCAGCATTTGTGCCCCGGCTTGTTGCAATTCCTGAGCATCTTTGAGAATACCCTCGGCACTGTGACTATCCCTGCCCTGAACTTTATATCCACCCAACTGGTGAATGGACTGGGGAAGCAAGCCAAGATGTGCACAAACAGGCACTGCTCTTGCCGTCAGATGCCGCACCGTATCCACCTGAGAATGGCCGCCTTCCAGCTTGACCATATGCGCGCCGCCCTCTTTCATCAGACGCCCGGCATTGTCCAGTGCCTGTCGGGGCGTGCCATGGCTCATAAATGGCATATCAGCAATCAATAGCGCCCGGTTGCTGCCACGGTTTACCATGGCGGTGTGATACACCATTTCTTCTACTGTTACCGGCAAGGTGCTGTCATGCCCCTGCACCACCATTCCCAGGGAATCTCCCACCAGAATGACATCGGTGCCCGCTGCTTCAGCAATATGGGCAAAACCCGCATCATAGGCCGTAAGCACCGCTATCTTTTCTTTGGCAGCTTTCATCTGATTCAGGGTGCTGAGGGTGATTTTGCTGTTCATTGAATTCTTCTCGCTTGCTCTTCCATACTGTCACTGATCAGTGTATCGATGCTTCCCATAGTGGGTATCTGCAAAAGCGGAGCAATTTCCCGCAGCGGCAACAATACAAAAGCCCGTTGCGCCATGCCTGGATGGGGCACAGTCAAACGCGACTCGTCAATGATTTGATCGCCATACAATAACAGATCCAGATCCAGGGTTCTCGCACCCCATTTCTGGTTGCGAACACGTCCATGCCTGACTTCGATGGCTTGAAGTTCATCCAGCAACCCATTGGCATCAAACCCGGTATGAAGTTCCGCAACGGCATTGATGTAGTCGGGTTGATCTTGGGGGCCCATGGGTGGGCTGATGTACAGGGAAGACAGCTTTCCAAGCCAGGATTCTGGAACGCAATCCAGTTCATCCATGGCCTGTAAAACATGCTCCTGGGGTTGATCCAGGTTGCTACCCAGACCGATATAAGCGGTAATCATTTTGCCGGGCGTTTGCGTGGCCTGCGTCGGCGTCGATTTCCAGTGGCAGGTCTTTTGTCTCCCCCTTTGGGATTCAGCCCCTGCTGTTCCTGGAAACTTGTCCACCAAGCTGCCAATGCCGGATCAGCTTCCCCGGATTCTGCACGCAACAGCAAAAAATCATAGGCTGCACGAAAACGCGGATGAGACAATAGTCGATGTGGGCGCTTGCCTTTAATACCATGGAACCTTGCCTGCATGGTCCAGATTTCACGCATGGGGGTGGAAAAGCGTCGTGGAATAGCGACACATTGCACCTGTTTACTGACCACAATACTGCCAGCCTGCTGCAATGCCTGGTAGAAAGACAGGCCTTCCGCCTGCAACTCTTCAGCAATAAGGCGCAATGGCTCCCACAACAATACGGCGAACAAAAATGCCGGGGTCACGGGCTTGTCTTGTGCCAGACGTTTATCGGTATTCTCAAGCCCCTTCAGCACCAGGGTCAGAGGAAACTCATGCTCTTCATGAGACAAGGCTTCTTCTGTTTGCGGAAACAACTGTGCAAACAAATCATAGTGCCTGAGCTTTTCAAATGCACTCACGGCATAACCGCTGATAAAAAGTTTGAGTACCTCTTCGTACAGGCGCGCTGAAGGCACATCTCCCAACAGATAGGCAAGTCTGGCGATAGGTTCTTCAGTTTCAACTTCTATATTGAACCCAAGCTTCGCAGCGAACCGTGCAGCACGCAGCATGCGTACCGGGTCTTCCCGATAGCGGGTTTCCGGCTCCCCAAGTAATCGCAATAAGCCTGCTTCAAGATCCTCGATGCCATTGCTGTAATCGATAACTGAGAAATCGGCGATATTGTAATACAAGGCGTTGACGGTAAAATCCCGACGCATGGCATCTTCTTCAATATCACCAAATTCGTTGTCGCGCAGTATCATACCTTCATCTGAATGCTTTTCCTGTTGGAACTGCATACTTCTAAAGGTTGCGACTTCGATAATCTCCCGCCCGAAACGAACATGCACCAAACGGAAGCGCCGTCCAATAATGCGTGCATTGCCAAATGCTGCCTTCACCTGCTCAGGGGTTGCGTCAGTGGCCACATCAAAATCCTTGGGCTCTCGTCCCAATAGCAGATCACGCACACCGCCGCCCACCAGATGTGCCTCGTAACCACTTTTCTTCAAGCGATAGAGTACCTTCAGGGCAGCTTCGGAGATATTTGCCCGTGAAATATTGTGTTGAGAACGCGTTAAAATTGTTGGTGTGGCGATAAGAACTTATTCCTGTCAAATCAAGAACTGACCTAGATATTTCATCAGGCTGCTCAATATTTTCAATAACTAATTACAAAACAATGAATTGCTTGCGCATTTAACCGGCTGTTGAAAAACATCGTTTTCCGCTTCCGTGGTTGAAAAAGTCCATGGAAAGACTTTTTCAACATCCTACTAATAGCGCCAACAGCCATCGTCGATGTTTCGTTTTTCCTGAATCTTGTCAATATGCCCCTGAGGACGACATATTTGACCGCCAGGTTAATATTTGGCGGCGACCAATCAACCCCGGCAGACTGCAAAGAACACAATGATACCGTTTTTATGCGCAAAGCGGTATCCACCACATTATGGAAGAACATTATCTGGATAAATTCAGAAAGAAGTGGTGACAATCAGGAACAAATCAGCACTTCCCCAACAAGATACCGAGACACCAAAAAGAAAGGCTTTTTGGTGTCTCGGTTGTCCTTACTTGCTACCTGTACCTGTTGCAGGTTGATTCGCAGAATCATCAGCTGGTGGCTGCATCAATGCTGAAGCATCTTTGCCGTTTAGCAGAATCTTGCCATCAGCACCCCACTGTAAATGATAGGCATCCTTGACCTGTCCATTTGTTTCCGTGCGCACGGATGCCAATGCAACCGCAGAAATCATTTTATTGACATCTTCCGGCGCTCCCATTTGCTTTGCCAATTCCATCAATTTTGGCAGATTGACCACGGATAAATTGGCTTCTCCAGCTGTCATGAAAGGAGACTGCATATCAATACCCGCATTCGCATCCAACGCCAGAGAGTAATCCGGGAAGTTCAACATGGTATCTTTAAGCGATACGCCAGTCTTGTACTCCTGCATTTTCTGCAACAACATCCCCGGCAATTGTGCTTGTTTTTGTGGGTCTTCGCCGGCTTGCATGGCGAGACTCATCATTTCTGGTGGGAAGTTATCCACTCTTAGATTGAAGTGGAAGGCATCTGGAACCAGTTGTGGCGGCATACCCGGTTGTGCAGGAGCATTCAACTCACTGAAGCCCAATTTGATATCGGCGCTCCAGGCTCCACTTTGCTGCTTGTCCAGAACCATTCCCCAGGAGAAATCCTTAATGGAGAAAGGTGCTTCCCCTGCTTCGTTGACTGCCACATCTTTGATCGCAAAATCAAAATTGTAAGCGGTGAACAAGTCGAACATCCCCATCAATTCCTTCATGAAGGCAGCATCCGCTTCCAGCGTAGAGTTATTCGCAGCGGCTTTTTCAGCCTGCTTTTGCATGGATTTTCCGATACGCAGTGCTTCATCCAGGTCTTTCCCTGCAACAGCACCGTTTAGGGCAATACTGCCGATATGCACATCGCCTTCTTTTTCGCCGGAATCCTTGAAAATCGCCATATCAATTCCAGAAACACTCGCCTTCACATCCTGCTTCCAGGCAGAGGCTTTCTTTCCCTTCATACCCTGAAAGAAATTGATGCGCTTGATGTTTAGCGCGCTGGGTTGATCCACTGCTTTTATGGAAACATCTTCCAGTTTTCCCAGCGCCTGCTCAAACATCTCGTATTGCTCATTCCAGGTTCCTTCAAGTTTCTGGCTCGCCATGCTGATGTTCGCAACAATTTTTCCGCTGTCCTTGATGGTCATCAGATCAGGAAAGCTCATGCTGATATCAATCAAGGCATCTGTTTTTGGCGTCAGGGTAAAGGTGACGGGTGCCATGAACAAACCATCATTCCTCTTATCCACCAAATCAAATTGATTCAAAACCGCGACATATTTGTCACCATCTTTTTTCATTTTGTAGTTCTTGTCCACAACAAAACGAGGCGCATCGTTGCTCTGATCCACCTGCATGTGCATGCTTACTTGAGCAAGAAACTTATCCAGCACTTTTCTCACGCGCTGTTCTTCAGGTGGGTACTGTTTGTATAAATCTTCGGCAGTTTTCTGTATCTGCTGTGCAGCTTGATCCACGTTTTGGGGGATTTGAGCAGGCAATACTGGCGCTGCTGCTGCCGTTGGTGCCGTTGGTGTTGCTGCCGTTGGTGCTACCGCTGCAGGTTTGGTGGGCTGTGGTGCAACAGAAGGCGTTGCTGGAACTGCTGCTGCCTTTTTCGCTGGATCGGGCATGGGGGTATTGCCTTTGCGAATTTCCACAAAGCTCCTGACCCGTTCGATACGTCTGGCGCGGTTCTCATCCGGCGACATAATTTCAGCCGCTTCCATTTTTTCCAATGCCTGGGCGAACTTACCCGCAACTACCAGTTTCTTAGCCTCTTCATCCAACTGGCTCGCCAGACTTTGATCACTGCTGGCAGCCGCCATTGCCTGTGAGGGACTCGCTGCGGTTTCTGCAAAAGTAGTCGCTGAAAAGGCGGTAGCAGATGCTGCTGCCAGTAGTACCACCAAACGACGGCGTGTAAATCTATTTTTCTTCATAGCGTTGTTCCTCAATTCAGGCTTAATGTACAGAATTTTGTTTGTTTACGGGCGTGTTATCAGGTAATAGCCCTTGCCCCTGGCATGTGCTGCCATCAGGGAAATATACTTCCAGATTCGTCAGTTTGATACGTGTTCCATCACTCAGGGGCAATATGGTTTGGGACACACATTTCCCATAAGTTTTTTCCCCAATCAATTGGGCTCGTCCATAATATTGCAAGATACCGGCAAATATTTCGGCGGCGCTCGCAGTGTCAGCACCAACGATCAGTTTAAGTTTTCCCTTGAAGGTCGGTAGCGCATCTGGGGCATACACCTGTTGCTCTTTACCCTCACGATATCTCAGTGTCGCCAGTTCGCTACCTGCGGGTAGAAACAGCGCGGCACAATCCAATGCTTCATACAAATCCCCGCCTGGGGACTCACGCAGATCAATAACCAAGGTCTGATCAGGAGCCAGTTGTTCCAATTCAGACTGCAGTATACTGCGGGTTTCAAGGGAGCGAAATGTGCGAATACGCAACAACCCGCCCCATAAATGTTCAACTGTGGGTACGTTCAGTTCGTTTCTGGTAACACAGGTTGTCCGCAACTGATCATGCCTTTCCAGTTTCAAGCAAACCTCGGTACCAAGTTTTCCCTTGAGCAACGAACTTATTTGCTCATCGTCCAAATCCGAGACATCCCGATCGCCGATGGCAATCAATCGTGCGCGTCCGGTAATACCCTGTTCATAGAGTGCGCCACCTTCAAAGGGAGCCAGCCACCATCGACCTTCCTTTTTAAACAGCTCTGAGCCAATACCCGCTGCTCGCCCTTCTTTGGCTGGCTGTGCATCTGTATCTACCGGATTGTCCAGATAGCAACGCGCATAGTGATCGATTTGTCTCAGTTGTTTTCCACAATTTTCCTTTGTTATCAACAGATGAGAGATCTTCTCTCTCTGGCTTGGATTAAATTTCAGTAACCAAGCGCGAATTTCATCTGCTGTATACAGTTGTTGGCCAGAATGCGGATCACCTTGACCCCCGTCTTCTGAAACGCCTGCAAACACTTTCCCAAACCAGCTTGTTGCCTGGGTTTCAGGGGATAGCAGACAAGTCAATATCACAAACAACCTTGGGATCACAGTTGCAGGGTCAAATCCAGTAGCAGCTGATATTCTTTTTCAAGATCTCTGCGCTGGGCTTCGAGACGTGCCCGCTTGCGTTCTGTATCGGTATCGCTGCCCACATTTCCTTCCAAAGCATCGAGTGAGTCGGTGGTGGTGGCAATGTTTTGCTGCAATCCGCCCAGGCGACGCTTGAGGTCTGCAATTTTCTGCTGGGTCTCGGCATCTGCCTTCTTCATTTGCGCAAGTTGTTTCTTGAGCTTGTTCGTATCCTTGCTCAATTTGTTCAATTTGCGTTTGTCTGCCGCCAGTTTCTTCTTCAGGGATGATTGTCGATGTTTGAGATCCTGGCTTTCTTTATCCAGTGCCTGTTGTTCATTGCGCAAACGTTGCAAGCGCTCTTCCCGTTCCTGTAGACGACGATCATACTCACCCGTGGACAAACCCTGAACACCACCTAGAAAACCACCTTCATGGGGGTCTTTACTGGTAGCACAGCCACCGATCAGCAATGCCATGGAAAGCGGCAATATCAAGCGCATTTTCATACGGATAACCTCTGATCAATTTGTGCCAGTTGCTGGGTGCTCTTTCGCAAAGCATTGATGTTTTTCTGCAACAAGGCGATTTCTTTTTCCATGCGTTTCAACTGAGATTTACTTGCTTTCCCAGTTTTCCGCTGATCATCAAGTACCGCCACATTCACTTCATGTTCTTTTTTCAGGTCTGCAAGGAGGCTTTTGCTCTTTTTCAGACGCTTTTGCACTTCACTACGCTTGGCGGTCAGTGACGATTTCTGCGCTTTTCCCTGACGAATCTTTTTTTCCAGGCTGGCGACGCTTCTCTCCAAGGAGCGAATATCTTTTGCCAGTTTGCGGTTGTAGTCGCTGGCAGACTTGTTGTACTCAGCGACATACTGAATTTCACCGTTCAGGAAATCTTCATTACTGGCGTATTTTGCTTTTCGCTTTGCCACTTCATTGCCTGCAATGAAGCCTGCGCCTGCACCCACAGCGGCACCGATGGCAGCACCATCTCTACCACCAATAGCTGCACCAAGGGCAGCACCAACGAGTGCGCCAATGGCTGTGCCTTCAACTTTGGTTTGTGTTTGATCATCCATCGTGCCGTTGCTGGCACAACCTGCCAGAGATGCAGCCATCAGGGCTGCGATACTGGTACGTGTTGCTGTATTCATGATTCAGTACTCCTTAATCTTGGTATTGATCAAAAGTTTTTACAAAAGATTGACGCCATGAGGATTCATCACTGCGGCGACTCTTGCGATAACTCGCGACTTGTTTTGCCAACAGCTCCAGCACTTTGGCTTCTCGTCCACTGAGTTTGTTGGCCTTCAAGTCAGCAAATGCCTGGGTAATATATGGCTTGTCATACTCCCCCAGTTGGGTAAGTTTTTCAACATAGCCAGCAAATTGGTCTTTCGCGGACTGTTGGGTTTCGTCCAGCTGATGTTGCACGCTATCGACATTCTTTTGGTAGCGTGTGGATATCTCCAGCAGCTGCTTCACTTTCTCCAGCGCATTCTGCAATTTCTTCTCCCTGGACAAATAGATGCTGTAATTTACACCATTGCGTGCGGCATCCTGAGCGAGGCTTCTGGCGCTGGCTTTTTGGGCTGAGTCCAGTTGCGCATGCGCCTTGTCCAGATAATGCTGAATAGCGGCAAGATCTGACTTGAGATCCGGGTGCTGCTCCATCAGACGTTTCATGATGGGATCCATGCTGGTCAGGGATTGTCCTGCTTGAGCAACCAGGTTGGACAATGTTTGGCCTACGGGGGTTTTACGCCGCAATTGACTTAAATACCCTTCATATTCTTTCATCAAGGTATTTTTCTGCTGGGGGTTGCTAACCACATTGCTACCGATGGCAAGGCGCATGCCGGTATTGAATGAGGCTCTGGGCTGCATTTGTTTTTTATCCGGATTCCAACTCCAGGCGTCGAGTTCTGAACGCAAAGAAGAGCGCAACTCTTGCGCGGGTGTGGAAACACTGCCCCCCCTCACCGGTATACCACCCGGTTGTCCCTGCCAGATTTCGGGTAGAAAACGGCCGTCCACAATCTCTTGGGCATTTCCCAGCATATCGTGAATTCCCAATAGATTAGGCTTGCGCAGACCAATTGACCGTAGTTTGTGTTTTGCATTGCCCAAGTGCCAGGCATATTTGTTGGCTTTGCCTGGGGGAAAAGGCTGGGGATTGCTGAAGGTCTTGGATTGTTTCGCTACATCCCCTCCTCTGGCCGCATTTTCCCATTCTATCTCTGTGGGCAAACGCAGGAAACCGGGAACATCAGCATTTGTGGGTAATTGCTTGACGCGTTCTGGATGCTGGGGATCAAAAAGCCACTGATTGTAGGCATCTATGAAAGCGATGTACTCCCGATAAGGAATAAAAACCAACGGCTTGCGCAACATTTTCTTCAATGCCTTGTCTTTAAGCGTTGGGAGCGTTTTCACTTTTGGATCAGAACTGACTTGCAACAATCTGTCCTGTCCCATCACGGCAATGTATTGACCGACGGTCACTTCGTATTTGCCAATGTAATACGCCCAGTCATCCTTGCCGGGGAAAGAGCCGGACACCTGTAGTCTCTGCAAACCTTCGAACATGCCCCCAGATGCATCACCCAGTTGCACCAAACGCTTCAAATCACCCCAAAAGGATTTTCCGGGGACTTGCACCTTGCGAAAAACCATGACTGCCCCGTCGGGCATGGGCAGCTCGATATCATTGTCTGCTGGTTTGGGGTTGTACAGGCTCTTCTGCGGTTTTGCCAGCGCAACAGGAACTGCCAATACGAGTAACAGCAACAAGTAACTGATATGTCTGTATGAATACAACTTTTCCATGACCTTCTATTCCGATCTGATGGCGTCAGCCGGATCAATTCTGGTTGCCTTTCCAGCGGCAAACAGAGCACTAAGCATAGCCACTGCCAAAGTAATGGCAATCGCTGAAAAGAGGTACGACCATGGCAGTGTGCATATTTTTTCGCCCTCTGCCATCTGGTCAGCAAAAACCCTGTTTATAATGGTAGAGAGTAGCGCATAAGAAAGCAATGAGGCAATCAAGCCACCGGCGGCAATCATAACCCCTTCATACACGGGAAACGCAAACAGATCGATACGTGACAGCCCAATCAGACGCAACATTGCCAAATCACGGGATTTTCGTTCCACTGACGCGTACAAACTGGCGATCAATACCGCTACACCACCACCAACGCCCAACACGGCAATCAGCCAGAACAAACGACTCAAGCCGTTGTCCAGCACCTGAATGCGTTGAATTGCCTCGATTTCAGCAATCACGGGGATACCAGAAGCTTTCAGCTCTTCTGCCAATGCCGGCACATCATCAATACTTGCAGCATACAAGCGGAAGCCCCGGAACCCTGCCTGGGTCAAGCGAAAATCTTTACTATGAGCATCAAAATTCAGCCCTCGATTCATCCCTGTGCGCAAAATGGCCGCCAACTCCAGGGGGACAACCAGTCTGTTTGCCCCACTTTCCCCCAGGACTTTCAATGGAAATTCAAGCAAATTTCTCCCTTGGTAATGCACTGATATTTCTCGGGAATCGGGAACTGCTATGGCTGCTGGCAACTGCGCCTGCAACAAATATTCTGCCTCTGGATTTCGTTTCAAACCACCCCAAGGCGTTGCTGCAATGCCCAGCTTCTGCGCAGTACGTGGTGCCAGAGACATCCCGGACAATTCAATATTTGTCCCATCAATCGCTACGGACAGCGGTTTGACGAAAGGCAATACCACAGCACCATGTCCTCGCATTTTCTGCTGAACTGCCTTGTAGGAGGCGCGAGTAATACTTCCCCGGGGAACAGTCAGTTCAAATGCCTGCCATGGCGCTGCAGGTACTTCTCCCAGCAGGGATTTTACCGAAGAAGCTGGAATGGGCTGAATGTCTGCCAGTCCACTTTCAATCAGCAAGGCATTTTTCAGCAATGGATCCAGGTCGTTCTTTATCAACAACAGTACGCCATCATAGCTTGCATAGGGGCGAGGTACCTTACCCGACCATCCCCGTTTACTGACGGACATTCCTTCCTTGAAGCGCTCAACGTCGATGACCAATTGCAAAGGAGCATAGATTCTCGGCAAGCGCCCGGCTGCGGCGGGTAGTATGCCGACTATCTTGAGTTTGTCTCGTCCATACTCTGCCTTGCCATTGCGACGACGGGTAACCCGTACCTGGATCTCATCCCCTTCTTTCACCCCGAGATCCAGAGCAGCCGCATGGGTCAGCACCGCTTCGTTCTCAGTCGGTGCCTGGATACCATTCCCCAGCATCAGAGGATCTTGATCGGCGCTGGGGATCAAATCCAAAAGAACCGGTTTAGCCGTTTTGGGATGAATGACCTGCAAGATGGATGAAGCAGGCAATATGGTGGGTACAATAAAACCCACACGCGAATCACCAGCAAGTTTTTGAAACCACTCACGGCTGTATTCCTGGGTTTCTACAGGACGTATCTCTCGATAGGCAGGATCCTCGACCAAACGTTCGCGCAAGGTACTGATGGTGCCATGCTTCAATCCCATTAAGATCAGCAGTGGCGCAACGACCGCAGCCACTGCGATCACCAAGCATAAGGTCAAGATCCATTCGTGTTTAAGATCCGACGCAGCCAGACCTGGAACGATGTTTACCAAGCGACTCATTCACGCCTCCGACAGACAGAAACTACGCGCTGCTCGTCGCTGGAATCCACCTCAAACACGAAATGTCCATCACTGTTGTGTTCAACAAGATTCTTGTCATGGGTAACCATGATGATGGCCGTCCCCTGAGAACGGGCGAGAGCCCGGAATTCAGAAACAATTTTCTGCGCCCTTCCCGCATCTACTGCGGCGGTAGGCTCATCAGCAAGAATGATATCCGGCTCATGTGCCATGGCACGCAGGATCGCTGCACGTTGACGTTGTCCACCTGACAAAGACTGGGGCATGCGGGAGAACAAACCATGGATTCCCAAGCGACGAGCAAATGCCCGAATTCTGTGCTCATAGTCTTTTTGACCATTTAGCCGCGGCGGCAGATAGAGATTTTGGGAAATGCTCAAAAAGGGCAACAAGCCACCACTTTGGGGCACATAACCAAGCCGGGTACGACGCAATACAGCTAGTTGATCTTCAGCAGAGTCGCGCCAAAGTGCAGAAATATCCTGGATATTGCCCGCCGGATCAAGGAACTGGAACTCACCCCCTTGTTGCGGTTGCAGCACCAGCGCCAACATATCAAGCAACGTACTCTTGCCACAGCCGGATTCACCGGTGACAGCAATAAATTCTCCTCTCGCCACCTGAAAATCAGGTATTTGCAGTTCAAAGCTGCTCCCGCCCTGCCGCCTGATTAAATTTACATCTTTTAGCGACAGTACGGGTTGCTGCTGAGCATCTACACGTGGTTCTACTACTACAGACACGAAGTTTTATGGCAAATAGTCGATATTCAGCGGATAAACCATGTCGCTTTGGGTATCGGAATCGTTGAGTTTTTGCCAGGCATCGACCTGCTCATTGATTTCACGATACTGCTTCAACTTTGCCAACAGACTCCATTGGAGTTTGGCTCTGTCATCCGCCGTCATGCTGCTGTACATCTCATCGGAAAGAGACAGGATATCGCTCTTGTAGGGCAGACTCTCGATGAACGCGGGTAACAAGCCGGTATCAACCAGTTTTTGTGATTGCCCGATATCTTCTGGGCGCTTCATGGTTTGCCCTGCCACACCTTGCAATGCCTGGAAGAACTGCTCCTGAGTGACTTCAGCCTGCATCAGCGCCTGGATAACACGATCCATGGCCTGTACCAGGCTGCTGAGCTGGTTACGAGTAATCAACACGCGTACATCCAATGCACGCATGGAGGGATCAACCAAATCCCGATCCAATACCCAAGCGACGATATCCTTCGGTGGACGTGCGCTTTGTCCCAGGTATTCAACCAATGCAGCTGACCATGCCTTGTCGAAGGCAGCACCAGCACTGTTTGCCACCCCACCACCTTGATTTGCTGAGGGTGCCTGGGGAACGACATTGGTCATTTTCCCGGACTTCGCCTTGGACAACACGTCTTCAATCCGATCCCCGATACGAGAGGTGATCATATCCACAGCCTTGAGGAAATCGCCTTTTTCAAATGCATTGACGTTGATGTAAGCAGATTCTTCATCGCTACCACGAACTCTGGACAGGGTACGGAATTGCGCTTCGGCACGAGGAAAATCCTTGGCCGCACGAGGATCTGCCAGATGCATGGCGACGACGTGCACTTGCGCCCCGTTCAAATCACGCAGTAGATCGTCAGCCCCCTTGCTGGTGGTATTCTGAGGATGCCCCTTGATGTGTGAACTGGCATCGCCGATAAGCACTACAAACTTTAGCGAGTTGTCACGCCAATTTGCGGTCAGTGTTTCATTGATTCCCGCAAAAACCTCTTCCTGATAATCTTTACTGCCTACTTTCGCGGCTTTGGCATCTGCCAACAAGGTCACCAGTGCATTGCCGTCAACGAGTTCAGGGGTAAAATTCTTTGCGGTGTATTCGAGTTTGGGAACGACATCCAGGGAATCCCGATAACCGATCAAGCCGAATCTGACTTTCTCCGACAGTTTGCCGTCGATTTTCTTGACCATTGAGGCGACAGCTTCACGCGTCATATCAATATACGGTTGCATACTGCCGGTGGTATCGATAACGAATACCACATCAACCTTTATGTCTTCTAGCAGCTGTTTGCTACCGGCTCCACGATCTGTGTTTGCTTGTTTGGCAAAATCCTTATCCGCCAACGTATCTGCACCCCGAGAGCCTGGTACAGCGGCTGCAATTTGCAATAGACGCGCCTCATCGCCTTCTATCTCTACAGTTTCAAACTGGAGGATAGGTAATAAATAAAATTGTTTGTTGATATCGACGAAGCGCTTTGGCTCCATACTCACGACCCCTTCGGGTACTTTGCCTGTATTCAACTCGTCAAAATAAGAAATCGCGGTATCAGCCAAATCTTCGGATTCCACCAGGGATTCGATTTGCTTTCGCTCGGAGAACATCAATACCGGGTGACGTCCCTCACCTGGATCACCTGGGTGGGTGTAAGAAACCAACAACGCCTGTCGCCATTCAAAGGCATCGGAGGCTTTAACCCAGCCTTGAGCCTTGTCCATGCCTTGCCCGACTTCATACCAGCCTTTAGGGTTGGCTGGGTCACTCAAATCCAGATCTTTGCGTTGAAACACATACCAGGGCTTGAACGCAGGAAGATTCGCCTTGGCAATACCATCTTTGCTGGCTTCTGCAGTTTTATACAAATGGCTAAAAGGTCTTGGAAGTATGCGCAGAGGTAACTTGGTAGTGGTTTCCCGGCAGACTGATTTCCCATCACAAGCGATGCCTGTGGAAATGTCGGTATTTCCCTTGCCGGCAACACCCGCTTCCAGGGAATCAAGACTATCGACCACAGCAGCCTGAGTCGTTTCCAGCGCATCCAAGTCTGAAGTATTGGTATCGTCAGCCATTCCCTGAGTGACTGAAAACAGTAGAAAACCCGCCAACAAAACCCTTCCTGGCATGTTGAATGTGTTAATGCTTTTTACTACGAACATCATTCTTTCCCCTCTTTGCATTTATACTTTTGGAGCCACTTGTCAAAGCAACAGACTACAGGCATCAGCAGATGCCAAAAACCTTTTTTTCAGCAGACTGCAGATACCTCTGAAGATGTATTCCCATTTGCAACTTCCTGTTTGGGAAGCGCTGATCTTTCCATGAACTCACATCTCGCACCTGATGTACGAAATAGCTTCGCTAACATCATCATGCTTGGTACAGAATAAATCAGAAGTTCCTCAGTTGCACCCTATAACTTTACACGTAACCATTATCCTTGCCACAGTAGCAACTTCACAAGTAGCGGCTGAAAGCAATTTTCGATTCCTATGATTTATGTCAACTCAATGCGTGTTACGCGGCTATTTTGGCGCTGGAATCATTTTCCCGATCAGAAATAGCGATTTTTTCTGGTCAATAGCATACCAGCAAACAAGGAAAGCATGAGTGTCAGGATCAACGAAGACCAGCGCCCCCCAACAGGTACGGATTGTATCGGTGCTGTGGGTGAAGTGACTTGTAAAATACAATTGTCTACCCCCACATTAAAGAAGAACTGATTGTCAACTTCGGCAAAGCGCAAGCGAACGGTTTGACCCGAGAAAGCGCTCAAATTTGCGGTGACTGTCTGATAGGATTGCACCAAGGCATCACCTGGATTAGTAATATATAAATTCTGTAATACACCGCCACCTACATCGTCCAGTACTGCAGAAGGATTCATGATGTCCATGCGGAAGTATTGATTCGGACCAATATTCGGATCGAAATTCAAAGTACCGTTGTTATAATAGTCGCTTGCCTGGTTGTTCAGGTAAATATCACAGGACAACTGAAGACTACCAGCTGGCAGTTGGATATCCTGGTACAGAATACTCACACTTGATCCACCTGATTCCGTCATTGCCGAGAAATCACCTTCTGTAGGCATTTCTACCTGTGCATTATTGATGGGTGATGTAACACCGGACTGAACAAACCATCCTGATGCTTGTTGGGCTGAAGTATTGGTGACCATAGTCCAGCCATTAGAAACAGGCGTACCTACACCACTATTGGTTTCAAAACCACCATTATTCAGCAAGTTATTAACTGGTGCTGGAAGCGGGATCAAAACCCCTGCTTTTGCTGCCGGTTGAGGTTTTGAATCGTTGGGATCATACTGGTCAGAGGCAAATCCACCCTGTGTTAGCAACATCAGTAGCCCCAAGCTCCCCCTTCTAAGCAACAATGAGATGGTCATCAACGTTATCTCTATATATGTAAGTAAGTTATGTGAATCAATTAAAGCATATACTAAAAATACTAACAAGATCACAGAAAAATCATAAAAACCAGGGTATCAAGCCTTAAATCTGCGATTCGATCGGTAGAAGCCTTGCCAAAGCAACGCCTAGTCGTCGCCAAAATCCGGTATAAGGTTCATGGGTAAATTTTATTGTTTCACTTCCTTGCTGCCCATACCAAACCAATTCCTCTCTTCCATCATCATCAATATTTAAATCAAGACGGAAAGCCACTTGGTCGATATTTTTGTCATAGGCAGCAGCAATTTTTTCTCCTATGGCAGGAGATTGAATAACAACACCAATCTCTGTATTTTGCTTGATCGAGCGTGGATCAAAATTCATTGATCCAATAAAAACGACAGATCGATCAATAATGAATGCCTTTGCATGTAAACTGGATTTGGAACTGCCCAGATGCGCTTCCCGTACAGCCTTACGTTCTTCTTTGGTTGTATGCATATTGAGCTCATGTAGTTCTACACCTGCTCGCAATAGTTGTTTTCGGTAACGTGCATACCCAGCATGAACAATGCTGACATCTGTTGATGCAAGGGAATTAGTCAGTATCCTGACTCTCACCCCCCGTTTCCTCAGTTTGCTAAGGTATTCCACCCCCGCTTTTCCCGGAACAAAATACGGTGACAATATAATCAGCTCTTTTTGGGTTTTATCAAGATACGGGATTAATTTAGATATCATTTGGTACTGTTGCTCATCAACCTTCTGTACCAATTTTTCTGGTGGATCAGCAATGACCGTCCCCAGCGCCCATTCCCAATGCAGCATACCGGCACGAATCTCGCGGGCTAAATTGGAATTTTCCAATCGTTTCAAATAGGCTGAATCGGTATACTGGGAAAGTTGTTGGGGAATTTGCAAACGATATTGCTCGAAGCTTGCATCACTCTCTGGAATATCAACAAGGGCAGATATTGGATAGCTCAACACACTATTCCAATACTGATCGAAGGAGTAAGACACTTCTTTGGCAACAGGCCCCATGGCCAATACATCCAGATCCTGGAAATCCAACTCTGGGTTTCGTGAAAAATACTCGTCCCCTATATTTCTCCCGCCCAGGATTGTCGCTTCAGAATCCACAGTAAATGATTTGTTATGGGAGCGGCGGGTCTGTCTACCAAAACCAGTGAGATACTGCCAGACTCTTCCGACATTTCTTCCAAACGGATTGAATATGCGTACCTCAATATTTGGATGCATATCGAACAACCTGATATTGAGATCCCTATCCCCTTCATCAATATCATCAAGCAACACCCTCACTCTGACGCCACGTTCAGCTGCTTTCCATAATTCGTGTACAAACAATGTTCCTACATGATCAGAGTGAATCATGTAGTACTGGGTATCTATACTTTTTTCCGCAACTTGTGCCAATACCGCTCTGGCTACAAAAGCATCCAAACCATCATTCAAAAGCAAGAATGCAGAACTACCGGGGGTTCTTCCTGTAGCATCACGCCATGATTTTCCCAATAGCGTATTCTCAGTATCGACAAAACTGCGGGACACAGGTTTATCAAAATTCTCTGGTAACGCTGCACAGCCTGAGACACCAAGCGCTATCAAGGCTCCCAGTAGAAATATTTTGTATATCTGTTCAATCATTGCTAAATTTTTCCAGCAGGTCGCCACATGGTTTTCCTACAATACGGGGGACAGAAGGCTTGAACCTCTTGATTTGAGCCTTTGCCAAAAAGATTGCTTTGACAGGTCATAGTCAATAATTTCTTCTGAATTTTCCAGATCGTCCTTCAGCATCTTTTCCACCTTTGACGCAAAATCTGTGTCTGCTACAGCTGCTGTAACCTCAAAATTCAAACGAAAGGAACGATTGTCAAAATTGACTGTACCGATAAGAGAAATACTATTATCCAAGAGAATGGTTTTTTGATGCATGAAACCCTTATTGTAGAAAAATATCCTGGCACCCATATGCGCCAGATTACTCAAATAAACGTTTGCTGCATTGCGTACAAACCAATTGTCATTCGTTTCAGGTGTAATAATACGCACATCAACGCCACGTAGCAGCGCCAGTTGCAATGCAACCGTGGTGGCTTCATCCGGTATAAAATAAGGTGTCGCAATCCAGATACGTTCTTTCGCAGTATTTAATGCTGTAGTAAAAAACAGGCTTGCGGTTTCCAGCTCATCTGCCGGACCCGACCCCAGAATCAAAACATCCTTGCCCTCTCCTGGGTCCAGCCCTTTGGCGAGTTTTGGTGTCCAACTCAGATGCTCCAGCAAAAACTTGTCTGCCCAATACCAATCCGACCAGAAAATAGACTGGGCGACAAGAGCAACTGGGCCTTCAATATGCAGATGGGTATCTCGCCAGGGGCTGAGTTTAGAATCATGCCCCAGATACTCTTCGCCAATATTCAGACCGCCAATCCAGGCTTCCTTTCCATCCACAACCACGATTTTACGGTGATTGCGAAAATTTATCTGGAAGCGATTCTGTGCGCCTTGAGTCGTATTGAAGGGAATTATTTTAATCCCTGCCGCCTGAAATTCCGCCAACCATGCTTGTGACAAATCACCCGAACCCATTTCATCGTAAAGCACATGTACGGTTACCCCTTGCAGTGCTTTTGCTATCAATAAAGCTTTGAATCGGTCGCCTGCTGCATCTTCCCGCAGAATATAAAATTGGAACAGAATGTATGAATCTGCACCGGATATGCCTTCAGCAATACTGTCATATGTTGCTACACCATCAACTAAAAGATCTACTTTGTTTCCTGACATAAAAGGAGATTTCGACAAGGTGCGAATTGCTTTGTACTCGGGAAAATCGTCAGGTTGATGAAGAATGAAGGATTGGAACGCTTCATAGGCTTGCTGCTTTTGCTGAGCAATATCGAGACTGCTATCCTTCAATGCGTTCACATAGCCAACAAATTTACTACGTCCGAAAATCCAGTAGGCAGGCACAGAAATTATCGGCAATGTATTCAGGCTGACAACCCAGGCAACAGCCCCCTGTGCTGTCCGAGTATTCAGAACAGCATGAATGGAGCTGACGAAGCCAGCGACCTGAAAGAACAAAAAAAACAATGAAATGATCAACGTATATTTCATCAGTACCCCGAACTCAGACTTCTCTGTGCATTCAATGTACGAAGTAAATGCTGATACTCAGGATTTTGTCTTAACATGCGTTTGGCAAGATCAACCAAACGATCGGCTTGTTCTTTCTCTAAAGAAAAGCTTGTAGGAATTTTGTTGAAAAAAATTCGTTCTTCTGGGTCTTTGATATCTGACACATCAATATCAATAAAATAAGGGGTTACCTGGTGATCCTTTGTCGACAAATCACTCGCCCATTGCATCAATTGTTGTTTGAGCAAAGAGTTTGTTTCTGTATTGTACAAATGCAATTGAATATCAGTCACTGCTGCCAGAACTTCTCGAATATTCGGCAAAACATCCGTATCCCCAATAGTTGTGTCCGTTGTTGTAGACGCATTGACGACAATTACCACCATTTGCTTTGGAGGCGGTGCAGAGGGATCTGCATTCTTGTACATCTTTTTGATCCCACCCGACAGCGCTACACTGCGGAGAATGGTTCTCAATCCCAGATTGTCTGTTACCCCGCCATCCAGTAGCGTCACATAGGGTGGATTGTTTTTATCCAGATGGAAATTGAGCGCTTCTACTGCCTCTTTCAGCCTTTGGTCTTCTGATATCTGAGCCTTTTTCTCGGCTTCCATCAACCATTGCGGTTTTTGGAAATTGCAATCATCTTGCCTTTTGATTAATACAGGGGCAAACAAAACCGGCACCGCCGATGATGCGGCAACAGCCCTTGCGACCTTGAAATTGGAAATGTCAGAACAAAGAAAGTCGAATTGGGGCTGAATAAAAATGAATTGGCTTTGGGAAGTCAGATCAGAAGCATTGATCAGAATGAAAGGACCATTGGATTTTTTCAGATCCGCAAACGTTTTTCCTTTAAAAATGTGCTTGTCATAGTATTTGATCGCAATTTCAGTACGACTTTCACTTGTGAACATACGACGCATCAGATCAAAAAAACCCAGCACCAGGCTGGACAGTTCCCCTTGCACATCCTTGTAAAGAAAGTCTTGTTTGAAGTCTTTGAAAATACGATCACCAAACAACCCATAGTAGGCTGAGGTAAAACTTCCCCCTGAAACAGAACTGATTCGATCTACCTCATCCAACAGGCGGACACTTTTTCCATCTTTTGTGTACTTGGTATCTCTAAGTTCTTCCAGTACCCCATAAGACAATGCCGCCGCCCGAGTTCCTCCACCGGAAAAAGCCAGAACAAACAATGTATCGCCAACAGGATGTTGCCTTTGATGATACGAACTGCTGTAACGAGCCATGCCAGTGGGTAGCTGCTGCACAGGTTCATTTTCAATTTTTCCGATAGACGAGCAGCCCGATGACAAAATCCCACCGGCAAGCAGAACACTGGCAATTAAGCTTCGAATATTAAATAAATACAGCTTGGAGATACTGCATATAGCTCTAGCAACAAACAAAATCACATACCGGATTGTTAACGCAGATGGCATGAATAATACACGCCGGACAGAGTAGTTGGAAGTGACCCCAAAATACCTGTCTGAGGCATTTGGTATTCCAGGGTTTACTGCTACAATCCATTTCCTTTATATCACCACACAATAACGCCTTGAAGCCCCGGATCTATTCCGCTCGCGTCAGAACATGCCTTTGACATCCTTATAGGCAAGGATGTCATTAAGCATTTCAGGCATGAGACACACGTTCATGAAGAGATCTGCGCTTCCTTAAGGAACCTCTGATTGAATCTGGTGCGAGCAGATTGTGGTGAAAAATCGTTCAGTTCAAGGCGCAAGCCGCGCGTAATAGCAAGCTATTGCGAAGGTTTGCAACGCAGAAATGGACGATTTTGCGCCGCAAGATGCCGTGTCACGATTCGATCAGAGATTCCTTAATAACCCATGAGATCAATGGATATTCAAAAAACAATAGCTTCAGAACT
>CAYXOS010000016.1:0-27165 GCA_964467115.1 uncultured Sedimenticola sp. | reverse complement strand
AACATGGGTGGCCTGCTCGACAGGTCGGAGTATTTTAACCAATGACTGAAAGTTTCGCGGCGCTCTTAGAAGAGAGCTTTACTAACACCAACCTTAAACCCGGTGCCATCGTTATCGGTAGCGTAGTCGCTATCGACAATGAAAGCGTCATCGTAAACGCCGGACTCAAATCCGAAGGCGTTATCCCTAAAAGCCAGTTCATGAATCAGGACGGAGAACTCGAAGTTGCCGTCGGTGATCAGGTCGAAGTTGCATTGGAAGCCGTTGAAGACGGTTCCGGTATGACGCGTTTGTCGCGTGAAAAGGCAAAACGCCATCACGCATGGGCAAAACTGGAAAAAGCTTTCGACAGCGAAGAGATCGTTACCGGTCGCATCACTGGCAAGGTCAAAGGTGGTTTCACCGTGGATCTTCAGGATCTGCGTGCCTTCCTGCCGGGTTCCCTGGTTGATGTCCGCCCCGTGCGTGACACTGCTTACCTGGAAGGCAAGGATCTGGAGTTCAAGGTCATCAAGCTGGACCAGAAGCGCAACAACGTGGTGGTTTCCCGCCGTGCAGTTGTGGAGCAGGAATACAGCGAAGAGCGCGAAAAGGTACTGGAAAGCCTGGAAGAAGGCGTGGTGGTCAAGGGTATCGTCAAGAACCTTACCGATTACGGCGCATTTGTGGATCTGGGCGGTGTGGACGGTTTGCTGCACATTACCGACATGGCATGGAAGCGCGTCAAGCATCCTTCAGAAGTGGTTGAAATCGGTGACGAGATCGATGTACGTGTTCTCAAGTTCGACAAAGAGAAAATGCGTGTATCCCTGGGGCTGAAGCAACTGGGCGAAGATCCTTGGGACAACATCATGCGTCGCTACCCTGTGGGTACCCGCCTGTTCGGCAAGGTTACCAACCTCGCAGACTACGGTGCATTCGTCGAGATCGAGGAAGGCGTTGAAGGTTTGGTTCACGTTTCAGAAATGGATTGGACCAACAAGAACATCCATCCCAGCAAGGTTGTACAGCTGGAAGACGAGATGGAAGTCATGGTGCTGGATATCGACGAAGAACGCCGTCGTATCTCCCTGGGCATGAAGCAGTGTAAGCCGAATCCATGGGACGAGTTTGCTGATAACCATAACAAGGGCGACCATGTTACTGGTAAGATCAAATCCATCACTGATTTCGGTATCTTCATCGGTCTTGACGGTGGTATTGATGGCTTGGTGCACTTGTCGGATATTACCTGGGACGAGCCAGGTGAAGATCTGATCCGCGACTACAAGAAAGGTCAGGAACTGGAGACCGTGGTATTGTCTGTTGACCCTGAGCGTGAGCGTATCTCTCTGGGTATCAAGCAACTGGATCAAGATCCATTCTCTACTTATCTGGCAACCCATGATAAGGGCAGCATCGTTACTGGTACCATCAAAGAGGTGGATGCCAAGGGCGCGACTGTTGAACTGGCAGAAGGTGTTGATGGTTATATCCGTGCTTCCGAGATCTCCCGAGATCGTGTGGAAGATGCCCGTACTGTGCTCAAGGAAGGTGAAGAGGTGGAAGCTAAGTTCACTGGTGTTGATCGCAAGAATCGTGCGCTGATGTTGTCTATCAAAGGCAAGGACTTCGACGAAGAGAAAGCCACTATTGAAAGCTATAAGTCTGGTGGTGCATCTGCCGGTTCTGCTTCTTTGGGTGACTTGTTGAAAGACCAGTTGTCAGCCAGTAAGGAAAGCGGCGAGTAATTTATTATTTTGGGGCGGTCGAAAGACCGCCCATCAACGACGAGGTATCCGATGACAAAATCTGAACTGATCGAAGCTATTGCCCGGCAACAGACACATCTTGCCCATCGAGATGTGGAGCTGGCGGTAAAGTGTGTTCTGGAACAGATGAGTCAATCATTAGCGAGCGGAGAGCGTATTGAAGTACGGGGGTTCGGCAGTTTTTCACTGCATTATCGGCCACCCCGTATGGGACGCAATCCAAAAACTGGTGAGCCGGTTGCGCTTGCAGGAAAGTATGTTCCTCATTTCAAGCCTGGTCGCGAATTGCGTGAACGGGTAGATAAACGTTATCAGGAGTCGTTGAAGTAAAATAATGCACAAGCAAGCACAAAAAAACCGACATGATTGTCGGTTTTTTTGTGCTTTCAGTAACGCTCAGATTACTTCTTGGTGTTCAGCCCGAACAGTGTATAGGCAGGGCACCAATTGATCAGTGCGGTAAAGAGTGGGATAGCACCTACAGCTCCCCACCAGTTTTTGGCGTAGATACCCCAGCCGATAACGGCAAGTCCTACAACCAGACGTAGTATTCGATCAATTCCACCAACATTTGCTTTCATTTCAACTCTCCTGATTTATTGATAATTTGGGAACTACTGACTAATTCATGAATCGATCAGAGCTTCCCTAGAGTAGTTGGTTTTGCGGTTGTTGTCTGTGACAAAGTCACAGAGGGGAGTGAAGCAGCTCGATCCAGCCTCTACCCAACTTCAGAACCTGTTGTTGTTCCAGGTCTTTCAACAAACGGCTGATAACCTCACGGGAGGTGCCCAATTCAGCCGCAATCTGTTGATGGGTAATGGATGTTTTTGTGTTCAGAGGAAAGATATTTTTCTGATTCAAATAAAAGCACAGTCGTTCGTCCATGCGGCGAAAAGTAACTTCTTCGATAAGACTGATGACATCACCCAGACGTGCTGCGATGAGATCCCAGGCATAACGACGCCAGCTGCGATTGTTTTCCATCCACTCCTGAATGATGTTGGCGGGGACGACAATGGCATCCAATTCCGACTCGCTGATGGCGAAAGCCGGGAAGCGCTTTTCGCTGACAATACAAGAAAGTGTCAGTATGCAGCATTCGCCAGCTTCGACGCGATACAGGGTGATTTCTTTGCCGGATTCGCCCAATTTATATACGCGGGCTGTTCCAGACAGGACAAATGCCAGGTGATCGCAATTACTTCCTTCGAGACAGATATGCTGTCCTGGAGGCAAAGAAACCTGCTTTCCCATCGACAGTAGAGACTTGCGAAAGGCCTGATCTTGTCCAAGATCCGGGTACAGGCTCTGGATTCGTTGCTCAAGAACATCCATGCCGGAAAGAATCAAACAACTGTGGGAGAGAAGCTGAAGCTGGTATCTTCAGTAGGCGGATGAATATATGTACCTTCAAGTATATCTGCGCCGGTAGACCAAAGCAGATTAACATCTTCGGCACGGTTAATATTGGGAAGAAAAATCAAAATACTGCGTTTGTGGCAGACCTTGATGATTTTCCTGATCAGGGCGTCGTCTGCTTTGAGCAGGCTGCTGGACATGCCCACATACCGGCTACCCATGGCTTTGAGGATCTTTATTGCAGCAGGATGATCGGTAAAACTGTCGATCATGGTGTTAATGCCTTCATTGTGCAAGGCGAACAAACAGTTTTGTGCCAGTTTCAGGTCTTTTGCAATCTGAGTAAGGCGAAAAGAAATAATCAGTCCCTTGGTTGATATGTCTTCACGCGTGCTTTGACGAAGCAGCCAACGAGGATATTCCGGGTTGTGCAAGGCGGCCACAGACTGGGGAATGATGATGTTTGCCTCAGGTTGTTCCAAATGCATTCGTTTCAGCGCGTGCAGTCCTGTCATTGCCATCCATCGGTCAAGCTCGGTTTGCATCTCTGCCATAGCAGCAAGTTTGCGCAGACTGTTGTAGGGAATCAGTTGCCCGGTTGCTGTTTTGAGGTGGCAATGCAATAGATAGGTTTTTCGTTCAGGAAAGCGGGTCTGCAATAACGGATGATAACCAGCAATGAGCAGGTTTTCATCGATTGCCTGCTTCATCAATCGCAGTAACTTGATATTTTGTTCAGGTGTGTGGGTAGTCATATGCCTGGATCTACAGAATGTCAGAAGCGAAATCAGCCAACCGTGACCTCTCTCCACGCAGTAAGGTTATATGTCCACTATGGGGCCACTGCTTGAAGCGATCAACGACATAGGTCAACCCGGAGGTGGTTTCCGTGAGATAAGGTGTGTCTATCTGAGCTACGTTTCCCAAGCAAATGACCTTGGTGCCTGGGCCAGCACGGGTAATCAAGGTTTTCATCTGTTTGGCGGTGAGGTTTTGTGCTTCGTCCAGAATAATGTATTTGTTGAGGAAGGTGCGCCCGCGCATGAAATTCAGGGAATGGATGCGAATACGTGAGCGTAGCAATTCATCGGCAGCAGCCCGCCCCCAATCGCCACCGCCGGTTTGGGTCAATACTTCGAGGTTGTCCATGAGTGCGCCCATCCAGGGTGTCATCTTTTCCTCCTCGGTTCCGGGTAAAAAACCGATATCCTCTCCAACGGGTACTGTCACCCGGGTCATGATAATTTCTTTGTAGAGGTTTTTGTCCAGAACCTGTGCCAGTCCCGCTGCCAGTGCCAGCAGGGTTTTTCCTGTTCCGGCGGTTCCCAGCAGGGTGACAAAATCGATGTTGGGGTCGAGGAGCATATTCAAAGCAAAATTCTGTTCACGATTCCTCGCCTGTATGCCCCAGACTGAATGCTTGGCTGCGGTGAAATCTTCTGCCAATTCAATCAATGCGGTGTCGTTTTCTTCCTTGTTACGCACGATGGCATCGAAAGGTTGATTGCCTTCCATGTAGAGACATTGGTTGGCGTACCACTTTCCCGTGTCCGGACCGCTGATACGATAGAAGGTATGGCCAGATTCCTGCCAGGATTCAATGTCTTTACTGTGTTTATCCCAGAAATCCTGAGGCAGTTTTTCCGTGCCGCTATAGAGCAGGCTTACATCATCCAGCACCTGGTCATTGTTATAGTCTTCAGTGGGAACCCCCACGATTGCGGCCTTGATGCGCAAGTTGATGTCTTTGGAAATCAACATCACCTGTCGATCCGGTCTTTTTTCCTGCAACGCCAGGGCGGCAGCAAGGATGGAGTTGTCCGGGGTGTTGCCGGGCAGGGAGTCGGGTAGATGATTGATCATGCTCTGGGTCTGAAAAAACAGTCTGCCAGATATGTTTTTCTGCTCGCCGCTGCCAAAACTGGGGATGGGAAGACCCTGGTCTATATCGCTTTTGCTGCTGTGAGCGACAATATCATCCAGAAAACGACTTGCCTGTCGAACGTTACGTGCAACTTCAGACATGCCCTTTTTCCCTCTATCCAGCTCTTCCAGTACAACCATGGGCAGGAAGATGTCATGTTCCTTGAAACGAAACAATGCTGAAGGGTCGTGCATGAGCACATTGGTGTCCAACACAAACAGGTGTTTCATTTCTGGAGATCCAGATGATGACATGGTTCTTTCTCCCATTGTTGTTGTGCCGCTGAAGTTAGGGAAGCGCTGAGGACGACAATGTGGTCGCTGGGGTATTATTCAGTGCATTCCTGGCTTATGCTTTCAGAGCTTTTAGTGTCTCCAATACTTCTGCCACATGAGATTTCACTTTTACGCCACGCCACTCATGGCGAAGTATGCCTTGGTCATCAATGATGAAGGTGCTGCGTTCGATACCACGAACCTTTTTTCCATACATGTTCTTCATCTTGATGACGCCGAAGGCATTGCACAGTATTTCTTCCTTGTCTGCCACCAAGTCAAAGGGGAAGCCTTGTTTTTGTTTGAAGTTTTCCTGAGCTTTGAGGCTGTCTCGGGAAGCACCGAGGATGGTGGTGGATTGACGGCGAAATTTATAGATGTATTCCTTGAAATCAAGACCTTCCTGGGTACAGCCTGGCGTACTGGCTTTGGGGTAGAAATACAGAATCAGCCATTTCCCCTCATAGGCGGACAAGGTTGTTGTTTTATTTCCGGTGAGCAGTAACCCGATATCGGGGATCTTTTTATTCAGTTCGATCATGTCGTTCAGCCATTGAAAGGTTATAGTTGCTTCTTGTAAGGTTCCAAAACTGCATCCAGGTTGATGCTGTCGCAGAATTCCAGAAATTCGTCACGTAATTCGCTAATGGCTGTGCCAATAGGAACGCCGATATTCATCTGTACTGCGAACATGGCGGTGCCTGTATGTGGTGCCGCGTAGCTACTGGTGGTCAGGTCGACAATGTTGATGCTGCGCTCAGAGAAAAAGTTGGCGAGTTTGTGCACGATGCCCGGGTTGTCCAGAGATACCACTTCCACTAAATAAGGCAGGGCATCGCCATTCCCGTTAGCTGGCGTTGTTTGGCGGGCAATGATGGTCAATCCCAGGTTTTTTTCCAGTTCGGGAATTTGTCCTTCAAGACGCGCCAATTGGTTCCAGGGGCCTTCTACCAGTAGCAAAATGGCAAATTCACCACCGAGTACGGTCATGCGACTGTCACTGATACTGCAATCGAGTAAAAACACGGATTTCGACAGTTCATCCACAATTCCGGGGCGGTCTTTCCCCAGCGCTGAAAGCACGAGTTGATTGTTTGGTTTATTCATGAATTCAGAGTTTAGCCTATTACGTTGTGTATTCCAGAATAATATCAATCATGGGTGGTTTGGGTGCAGTGTTTTTTCACCTGGATTTGTGTTGATGCCGGTTGGTGTTTCAAAGCTTATAACGCCGCAGATGCCTGGCTGGAGTGAAATATGTGGGGTTTTTTCCTATTTTCCTTGTCAGCCAAAATTGCCACAGGATAGAATACCGCTCTTGGAGTCTGTCCGGCTTAGGGGTTCGTAGCAAGGCGAGTGGAAAATCGAGTGCGGTTTTTCGATCTTTTGAGGCGCATAGTGGTTCTATGCAACGAAAAAGATCGGAAAAATGCGTCAATTTCCCATCGCCGCAGTAGAATCCGCCTAATAGGATGTTGAAAAAGTCCTTCCATGGGCTTTTTCAACCACGGAAGCAGAAAACGCGGTTTCCCGCTTCCTTCATTTTCAATGGCTTACAGCCATCGAAAATGATGGCACATCCATGTGCCACACACAGGCTGTCGAAAAACGGTGTTTTTCAACAGCCTGCTAAGTCGGACAGACTCCTTGCATGAAATATTGATGCAGTTGTTTACCAAATTGAATGGCAGATAGTGGAGTAAAACATGATTCAGGGTAGTATGGTGGCACTAGTGACGCCTATGGCGGCGGATGGGTCTGTGGATCAGGCTGCCCTGTACAAACTGCTGGACTGGCATGTGGAGCAGGGAACCAATGCCATTGTCGCCATGGGGACGACTGGAGAATCGGCAACTCTGGATGAAAAAGAACATTGTGAGGTGATACGCCAGGTCGTGGACTATGTGGCGGGTCGTATCCCCGTGGTTGCCGGTACGGGAGCCAACTCCACCACTGAGGCAATCAATCTCACGCGTTGTGCCGCCGATGTTGGGGCTGATGCCTGTTTGTTGGTCACTCCTTACTACAACAAGCCGACTCAGGAAGGTTTGTACCTGCATTACAAGGCGGTGGCAGAAGCCGTGGATATTCCACAAATTCTGTACAACGTACCTGGACGCACTGCCTGTGACATGTTGCCCGAAACTGTTGCTCGTCTGTCGGTGGTGGAAAACATCGTTGGAGTAAAGGAAGCGACAGGAAAACTGGATCGCGTCGCTGCCATCAGATCGCTGACCGGCGATGATTTCGCCCTCTACAGCGGCGATGATGCCTCGGGTTGCGAGTTCATGCTGCTCGGGGGCAACGGGGTTATTTCGGTCACCACCAATGTTGCTCCTGCCGCCATGTCGAATCTGTGCAAGGAAGCCCTGGCAGGAAACCGGGAAGCGGCTGAAGCCGTGGATCGCCCCTTACAAGCCTTGCATCGGGACTTGTTTTTAGAATCAAATCCAATTCCAGTAAAATGGGCATTGGCAGAAATGGGAATGATACAGCAGGGAATTCGCCTGCCGCTTACTTGGTTATCAGAGGAATTTCATCAACCTTTGCGCCAGGCAATGAACCAGGCGGGACTCATCTGAGCAAGCCTTTTTAGATTGTCATCTGTCGATGACTGGGAATAGATTATGAATGTCAGTATTACACGCTTTCTTGCCTTGATCTTGCCTGTGGCAATGCTTGTCGGTTGCAGTACCACTGGACTGGATAAAGTGTTGCCAGACAAGAAAGTAGAGTATAAACGGGAAGTAATTGCTGACAAACACCTCGAAGTTCCTCCCGATCTCACTTCCAGCCGTATCGAAAACAGAATTCCTGGACTGGAGGGCGGCACCACCACTTATTCCCAGTATGCGGGCAAGCGAGAAGCTACCACCAGTGGCGGTTTACGCGCAACCAATCAGACGGTGTTGCCTGAAAACCCCAATATCAAGGTAGTGCGCGATGGAAATGAGCGCTGGCTGGAAATCAAGGCGCCGGTTGATGCCGTGTGGGATAAGGTCGTGGCTTTCTGGCAGGAAAATGGCATTCTGCTCGATCAGCAAGACCCCAGTATCGGTGTACTGGAAACCAGTTGGCTGGAGAACAAGGCCAACGTCAGCAGCGGCTTCATAACTGATTTCATTCAAGGATTCTTTGAAGGCGCCTATGATGCCGGAATACGAGATCGCTTCCGCATTCGTCTGGAACGTGGAGAAGACCCTGATACCACGGAATTGTATCTGGTTCACTTTGGCATGGAGCAGGATTTTGTCACCGGTACTACCAATGAAAGTGATCAAATTTATTGGAAAATCCGGCCGCGGGACCCTGGGCTTGAAGCCATTATGCTAAATAAACTGATGATTTATCTGGGGATGTCAGAAGCGGAAGCAAAAGCAACGCTCGCCGCTCAAAAAGAAATGAATGGGGTCAAGACCCGGTTGCTCAAAGGCAACAATAGCGTAGAGTTACTGATTTCAGAGCCTTTCTCCCGCGCCTGGCGTTTGACGGGACTGGCGATGGATCGAGTGGGCTTCGTGGTTGAAGATCGCAATCGTTCTCGCGGTATCTATTATGTTCGCTATAACGATCCCATGGATGGTGCAGAAAAAGGCGGTTGGTTATCAAAGCTGGCTTTCTGGCGTGGAGATAATGAAGTCGATGAAGCTGCCTTATATCAGGTTCAACTTGAATCAGAAGATGATGGCACCAAAGTGCGGGTGGCGGATGATGGCGGAAAATTGCTGGATAGTGATACCGCGCTGCGTATCCTGACTTTGATAAAGGAACAGCTCAAGTAACCATCATCGAGGGTCCCGAAGACATTCACCAGGTCAGGTGGGCGGATTCGGGATGCTTGCTGAATGTTGTTGTCCTTGTCAGTGGATATTCCCTGGAACTAAGTCACTATGTTGAAGTTTGCATCCCTGGGTAGTGGTAGTCGTGGAAATGCTACCCTTATTCATGCGGGCGACACCTGCTTGTTGCTGGACAACGGTTTTTCCTTGCGAGAATTAAAACGTCGCCTCGAACGCTTGTCTGTAGAGCCTCAGGATATCGATGCGGTATTGGTTACCCATGAACACGGTGATCACATCAAGGGCGTAGGCCCCCTGGCTCGCAAGTATCAGATGCCCGTGTGGATGACCCATGGAACATGGCGGAATTCGCCTTGTGGTGAAATTCCTGAACTGAGATTATTTGGCTCTCATACCCCGGCGTTTTCAATAGGTGATATTGAAGTCACCCCCTATGCCGTTCCTCATGATGCCAGGGAGCCGATACAGTTTACCTTTACCCATCAGCAGCTCAAATTGGGCATACTCACCGATGCTGGAAGTTATACCCCCCATGTGTTGACTGCCATCGAAGATGTGGATGCGCTATTGTTGGAGTGCAATCATGATTCTCAAATGTTACTGGACGGCCCCTATCCACCCTATTTGCAGGCGCGAGTGGGTGGAGACTACGGGCATTTGAGCAATGCACAGGCTGCGCAGTTACTTTCACAAATCGATCATCGGCGTTTGCAGTATCTGGTAATCGGTCATCTGAGCGAAAAGAACAATTGCCCTGATCTGGCGAGGCAAACCCTGGAATCAGTTTGCGAGACCCTGGGAAGTCGCATCTCCCTGTTGTGTCAGGATGGGGGAGACCACTGGTTTCAGTTACACGCCTGATTCAGTGCCCAGATGATGTGCTCTTGAACCAGGGGGCTGGCATCTTTCAGTGCTGCATTCAAAACCCGGGTGACTTCCTTGTCGGGAAGGCTGTTCCCCAGTGCCACGGCAATATTGCGTTGCCAGCGTTCGAAGCCGATACGGCGGATAGGTGATCCCTCGGTTTTGCTCAAGAATTGCTGTTCGTTCCATGCAAACAACGCCAACAGACTGGCTGTATCGAGTCCCTGCCGGGGCAGGAAGTCATTTTCCTGGGTAGGGGTGGCAAAACGATTCCAGGGACAGACCATCATGCAATCGTCACAGCCATAGATATGGTTTCCCATCATTGGACGCAGGGGTTCTGGAATGGCACCAAACAGTTCGATGGTCAGATAGGAAATACAGCGTCTGGCATCCAGCTGATAGGGCGCAATAATGGCCTGGGTAGGGCAGATATCAAGGCAGGCGCTGCAACTGCCGCAATGTTCGGTGACTGGGGAATCTATGGGTAGAGGCAGATCAGTGTACAACTCTCCCAGAAAGAACCAGGAACCGGCATCGCGGTTGATGATGTTGGTGTGCTTACCCATCCAGCCCAGTCCGGCTTTGACCGCCAGGGGTTTTTCCAGAACAGGTGCAGAATCGACAAAGACCCGATACCCAAAATCGCCGATTTCCTGCTGAATCTGTTGAGCGAGTTTCTGCAGTCGCTTGCGCATCAACTTGTGATAGTCCCTTCCCAAGGCGTAGCGGGAGATGAAGGCCTTGCTCGGATCTTGCTGCACGGCTTGTGCATCATCATCAGGGGGCAGGTAGTCCATGCGCACCGAAATAATGCGCTGAGTGCCGGGAACCAGTTCTTCAGGGTGATAGCGCTTTGAACCGTGTTTCCACATGTAATCCATGTCGGCAAGCCGCCCTTGTTCTGTGGCCTGTTGCAGATGGGCGCCCGCCTGTTGTAGAGAAATATCGGCAATACCTGTCTGCTGAAAACCCAGATTGAACGCCCAATTCTTGATTTTCAGTACAAGTTCGGCAAGTTGTTTGGCTTCCAGGTCAGACATGACGGTAGAATAAAGCATATCCCAATTTTCGTCTGCCCTTATGACCCACTATCGTCCCATGCCCAGAAAAAATGGTTTGCCTTCGGCATTGTATGCTGCTGCACAAGTACAGGAAATGGACAGAATCAGCATGCAACAATTCTCCATTCCCGGGGATGTATTGATGCAGCGGGCAGGCAGTGCTGCCTTTGATTTGTTGCGTGAGCGCTGGCCAGAGGCGAAAAAGCTGTTGGTTCTGGTGGGAACAGGCAACAATGGCGGAGATGGCTTTGTGGTTGCCCGGCTGGCATTGCAGGCCGGGATATCGGTGAAGGTGATACAAGTGGGTGATAGGGAGCGACTCAGGGGCGATGCCCAAACCAATGCCTTGCGTTATGCCGCCTTGTCCGGCGAGTGGATCGATTTCGTGGATGCACTCCCCCGTGATGCGGATGTAGTCGTCGATGCCGTGTTTGGCACGGGCTTGCAACGAAAGGTCGAAGGGCAGTGGGCGCAGGCATTGGCGGCGCTCAATGCCTTGCCGACGCCGGTGCTCGCCATCGATATTCCGTCCGGGCTGCAGGCAGATACGGGGAATGTGTTGGGGGTTGCGGTTCGGGCTGACGCCAGCATCAGCTTCATCGGTTTGAAGCAAGGTATGTTTACAGGGGAAGCTCCGGCATATTGTGGTGATATCTATTTCGATGCCCTGGACGTACCAGCCAAAGTCTACGCCAGTCAAATATTGTCAGCCCGCAGATTGGACTGGTCACGACAGAAAAAATTGTTGTTGCCTCGTTCTCCTACCGCTCACAAAGGTGCGTTTGGGCATGTACTGGCTATCGGTGGCAGCATGGGATATGGGGGGGCGGCACGTTTGTGTGCAGAAGCTGCCCTGCGTACCGGTGCGGGTCTGGTCAGTCTTGCAACCCGTTCGGAACATGTTGCCCCAGCATTGGCGACCCGTCCTGAGATCATGGCACATGGCGTAGGGTCTGCTTCGCAATTGCAGCCTCTGTTGGACAAGAGCAACGTGCTGGCATTGGGTCCAGGGCTGGGGATGCAGGAATGGGGGCGAGGTCTGTGGGACAAGGCCATGGCTTCAGGAATCCCTGTCGTTCTCGATGCGGATGGGCTGAATTTGTTGGCGGAGAACCCCCATCGACGGGACAACTGGGTGCTCACGCCTCACCCGGGGGAAGCAGCGCGGCTACTGGATTGTTCCGTTGCTGATATACAGGCAAATCGTTTCCAGGCGGTAGAAAAACTGCAACAGCGCTATGGAGGTACGATTGTTCTGAAAGGGGCAGGAACCCTGGTTGCCGATGAGGGAACCCGACCCGTAGCGGTATGTACCGATGGAAACCCAGGGATGGCAAGCGGCGGCATGGGAGACGTGCTGACCGGGGTAATCGCCGGGCTGGTTGCCCAGGGCTGGGAGATGCCCAGGGCCGCAGAACTTGCTGTTTGCTTGCATGGTGCTGCGGCAGACAAGGCAGCAAGAGCGGGAATGCGTGGGCTGTTGGCAATGGATCTCATGTCTCATATCAGACGTTTGGCGAATCCTGACAATGAATAAGCAATCATATTATTGTGATTCTGAAGCCCGGCAGATGGCATTTGGCAGTTGTCTGGCAAAGATATGCGCGGGACAGTCCCTGACCATATTTCTGGATGGCGATTTGGGCGCGGGGAAAACAACCCTGACCCGGGGATTCTTGCGTGGTCTGGGGTATCAAGGCGCTGTGCGTAGCCCAACATATACCTTGGTCGAGCCCTATCCTTTACAGGATAAGACTGTCTATCATCTTGATTTGTACCGTCTTGGGGATCCTGAAGAGCTGGAGTTCCTGGGGGGCAGAGAAATTTTTTCCGGCAATAATCTGGTGTTGGTGGAATGGCCGCAACGTGGACAGGGTTGGTTGCCGGAAGCCGATATTGTTATCGACCTTTTGCATCAGCCCCCAGGGCGTCGTCTCGAAGTGACTTGCCAGGTTGAGGTTTGTGATGATTTGCGCACAGCTTGTGCTGGGTTCGAGTCTTAAATTATCTATTAGAATAATCTCTTATCTGCCCGAAAAGCCTAGAAAAAATAATTTTCTTGTGCTATTTTCCTAATAAGGGAAAATTTCTATTCAAGAAACACCGGGGTTATGAATAGCCATTTCATGAAAAAAGCGACTCTATTGCTGTGTTTGATTGCACTGGCGTTGCCAGCAATCGCGCTGGCAGGAACAGATATTCATGGAGTGCGCATGTGGAATGCGCCGGATCACACTCGTCTGGTATTTGATGTCAGCAAGCAGGTACAGCACCGCTTGTTTGCGTTGCACAACCCTGAGCGTCTGGTTATCGATTTTGAAAAATCAGATCTGAAGACCAAGTTCAAGTCAGAGCAATTCAAGAATCGGCATATATCGACACTGCGCTATGCGGTACAGCCCAATGGTAAATTACGTGTTGTATTGGATCTGAAACAGGCGGTTCGTCCCCGCAGTTTTATGCTTCGTCCCAGTGGTCAATACGGTCATCGTCTTGTGATCGATTTGTATGATCGAAACGACAAAGCGCTGGTGACGCAAAAAGTCAAGAAAAGTAAAGAACCAGGTGGTGCAAGAGATGTAATCATTGCTATTGATGCGGGGCACGGTGGCGAAGATCCTGGTGCGCGAGGCAAGAAACTCAAGGCAAAGGAGAAGATTATCACCTTGTCGATTGCCCGAAAGCTCAAGAAATTGATAGATGCCGAACCGGGTATGCGGGCTGTATTGACCCGAAAAGGTGATTATTACGTGCGCTTGCGTAAACGCATGAAAATTGCCCGTCGTGAACATGCTGATTTCTTTGTATCCATTCATGCAGATGCTTTCCGAAATAAAAAAGCCAAAGGTGCTTCGGTATTCGTTCTTTCCAATCGGGGGGCATCGAGTGAAGCTGCCCGTTGGTTGGCGGTAAAGGAGAATGCGGCAGATATGGTTGGCGGCGTCAGCCTGGATGACAAAGATGATGTGCTGGCATCCGTGTTACTCGATCTGGCGCAAACCGGCACCCTGGCGGCGAGTATGCGAGCGGCGCGGGCGGTGCACAAAGAAATGGGCAGAATAGGCGCCTTACACGGCAACAAAGTACAGAATGCAGGCTTCATGGTGCTTAAATCGCCAGATATTCCTTCCATGCTGGTGGAGACGGGGTTTATTTCCAATCCCTCTGAGGAACGCAAGCTTGCGAGTAGCGCTTACCAGTCGAAGATCGCGAAAGCAATTTTCAAGGGTGTCAAAGTATACTTCCACGCTGAACCGCCGTTGGGCACTCGCCTGGCATTGGAAAAACAGAAAAAGTTGGAGAAGCAGCACGCTGCCAAGTACGTGATTCGTCGTGGCGATACCCTGTCCACCATTGCGCAGCGCCATCAGGTGAGTGTTGCTGATCTGCGTAGTGAAAATCGTATCGACAATGATAGAATTCGTGTTGGACAAGTCCTGAAAATTCCTAGTTCCTGAGCTTGCTGAAATATGCTTCTTGCGGCGTTCGTGCCGTGGTTGATCATCTGGAATCACATCATGATCCACGATTGCTTTAAGCCCTAGGGGTTTTGGGAACGGCTTATGGATTTTATATTTAGGGAGCGCTGATTTGTTCTGTACCAAGCAGACTTGTAGGCAACGAAGTTATCTGCTCTCATGTTCGTTGATGTCAATCATGAATCGATCAGAGCTTCCTTAGCAGGATGTTAAAAAACAATATTCAAGTAAAGATGGAGGTGTTGTGTATGAAAGTTTTGAAACAAATCGTATATCGGGGAATGTTGGCTGGCATGCTGTCAGTATTGTCTCTGGGGGTAACACAAGCGGGAGATATTATTGAGAAATGTGATTCTTGCCATGGCAAGGATGGAAACAGTGAAGATGACAAAGTGCCTAGTATTGCTGGTTTCTCTGCAGTAACCATTGAAGATGCAATAGAAGCATATAAGGAAGAAGAGCGCCCTGCTGACAAGTACAAGCCCAAAGATGGCGAAGAAACCGATATGCTTGAAATCAGCAAAAAGCTTTCAGATGAAAACATCAAGGAAATAGCCAAACATTATTCCAGTAAGAAGTTCGTTCCGCATAAACAGAGTTTTGATGCAGCGTTGGCAAAAAAGGGCGCGAAGGTTCATAAGAAGCGTTGTGAAAAATGCCATTCTGAGAACGGTTCCAATGCAGAAGATGATGCGGCAATTCTTGCGGGGCAATGGAGAGGTTATTTGGAGCATCAGTTAAAGTTGATCGTTGACAAGGAACGAAACGTGCCTAAAAAAATGCGTAAAAAGATCAAGAAACTCAAAGATGGTGATGTAGAAGCACTGGTAGAGTTTTATGTCAGCCAGCAGTGAGTGATCCTTGGAGCTGTCCTTAAGTCCGACAGGCTCCCAGGGAAGTGCTGGCTTATTCTGTACGAAGCAGGTTATGCCTGAAATATTCGAAAACAGAACATGATCAAATAGCGATATATCTGTAGATAATCTAGATATCACAACCCTTGCGCGTTCAAGAAATTTCTTGATACGGGTAAGGGTTTTTTATGACCTGGAAACAATAAAATCCTGATTGTTTGAATGTTTTTGTTTTTTTCGGGCTTTATTTGTCTTTGATTTATATATAACTTATTGATTTTTTTAGTTAAATGATAATCTATTGGCGGTACAGCTACTTCCAGAGGTCAATCGCTATTCACCGAGTAGGCATAAGTTTTGTTTATTTTGACTTGTTGTGATATAAAAACCTCCGACATCAGGCATAAAAATAATAATGACCTGATATTTGTTGCCTATTGAATCCAAACTCAGCTCTTGAGGAGTCGAGGAGACGGATCTACAGTTGGCCCTCTCTAAAGCGGGACACATCGCGAAGAGAAATCGGACTTTGGGCATGTCCGACATTAAGAGAAAGTTCTGGTTTATTCTGGATGAAGCGTATCGTACTTTTTAGTATATGTGCGGAATGCAAATCCATGAATTTATCAGCGCCTTCTAAACTACCAGCAAATATATCCTGAAGGAGGATTTATGAAGAGAAAGCTAGCGCTTAGTGCTGTGTTGCTTGTGAGTGGATTGGCATTTGGCTCATCCGCCATGGCAGAAACAGCAAGTCCCAGCATGCTTGGCTATACCTGTGCCGGGTGTCATGGCACCAACGGAAACAGTAATGGCCCGGCGACACCGTCACTGGCGGGTGCATCCAAAGACTATATTATTGATGCCATGGAATACTATGCTACTGGTGATCGGGTTTCGACCATCATGGGACGTATCGCCAAAGGCTATTCCAAAGAAGAAGTCAAAGCAATTGCAGAGTTTTTCTCCAACCAGAAATTTATCCCTGCAAAAGGACAGAAGTTTGACCCGGCTTTAGCCAAAAAGGGCGCAAAACTGCATGATAAATATTGTGAGAAATGCCATGCCGATGGCGGGACTTCATCAGAAGATGATGCAGGGATTCTGGCGGGTCAATGGACGCCTTATTTGAGATATACCCTGGCAGATATGCAGTCGGGCAAGAGCCATATGCCCAAGAAGATGAAAAAGAAGCTGAAGAAGCTGCATAAAAAGGCAGGTGATGCCGGCATTGAAAAGCTGATTAACTTCTATGCCAGCCGCAAATAAGGGGGAAATATAATGAGTAATTTTACACGAAGAAAATTTTTGAAAGTTTCTGGGGCTGCAGCTGTTGCCTCTTCCGCCCTTAGTGTCAGTTCTTTTGCCATCGGTGGCGCAAAAAAGAAGGTGGTTATTGTGGGTGGTGGTATTGGCGGAGCAACTGCCGCCAAGTATCTGCGTATGATGGACAGTTCTATTGAAGTCACCATGATCGAAGCCAATAAGGACTATTACACCTGCTTTATGAGTAATGAGGTATTGGGTGGAGAGCGCTCCATTGACTCGATACATTTTGGTTACACGGGGTTGGCAGGGCATGGTGTAAAAGTGGTTCACGACTGGGTAACCGGTATTGATGCTACCAAGCGGGTTGTTACCACCAAAGGTGGTCAAAGTTTCGCCTATGATCGCTGTATCGTTTCTCCCGGTGTGGACTTCAAATGGGATACCATCGAAGGCTACGATGCCAAGGTAGCGGAAAAGATCCCTCATGCCTGGAAAGCGGGATCGCAAACCGTGACGCTGCGCAAGCAACTCGAAGCCATGAAAGATGGGGGTACGGTGCTTATCGCTCCACCTCCCAATCCTTTCCGTTGTCCTCCAGGGCCGTATGAACGTGCCTCACAGATCGCACACTATCTGAAGAAGCACAAGCCCAAGTCCAAGATTCTGATTCTTGATCCCAAGGACAAGTTCTCCAAATTTGGTTTGTTCATGGATGGCTGGAAGCGTCATTACGGTTATGGCACAGACAACAGCATGATTACCTGGATCAATGGTGCGGCAGGTGGCAAGCTGGAATCTGTAGATGCCAAGAACATGAAAGTGCAAGCTGCCGTGGAAGAATTCAAGGCGGATGTCATCAATATCATTCCAGCGCAAAAAGCCGGTAAGATTGCTTTCATGGCGGGTCTGACCAATGAGAAGGGCTGGTGCCCCATTGATGGAAAGACCTTTGAATCGACCATCCACAAGAATATCCATGTGATTGGTGACTCCTCTGTTGCCAAGCCGTTACCGAAATCGGGTTATGCGGCAAATTCTGAAGCCAAAGTCTGTGCAGCAGCCATTGTTGCCATGCTCAATGGTGGGAAAGCGCCTCAACCTTCCTGGGTCAATACCTGTTACAGCATTATTGCTCCGGGTGATGGTATTTCTGTCGCCATGGTGTATGCCTACAAAGACGGAAAGATCATCAAGGTCAAAGGTTCTGGTGGCTTGACGCCCAAAGAGTTCGATCCTGAAATGCGTGCACGTGAAGAACAGTATGCGCATTCCTGGTTCAACAACATTACAGCGGATGTTTTTGGCTGATGAAAGCAAATCATTGCGGCTATTAACAACTTGTTAAGCCAAAGCTGAATGTAAAAGGCGTTGCTCCCGCAACGCCTTTTTTTTGCCTACAGGGACGTAGGTACATCGCGTGAGCAGGACGCGGAAGCGATGAGCCGTTCAAAAAAACGTAGGTACATCGCGTGAGCAGGACGCGGAAGCGATGAGCCGTTCAAAAAAACGTAGGTACATCGCGTGAGCAGGATGCATAGGTGCTGAACGTCGTCTATTCCGTCGCCAGGTGAATAAAACTGATCAAGCTGAACGGCGTAGTCAGGACATCTATGGCAAAATACCATCATGACACAGCGAATCCATGCCCTTCCATCCCAACTGATCAACCAGATTGCTGCCGGTGAGGTGGTTGAGCGTCCTGCGTCGGTGATCAAAGAGCTGGTGGAAAACAGTCTGGATGCAGGTGCAACCTCGATTGATGTAGATGTTGTCCAGGGTGGTGTAAAACGTATCCGGGTACGTGATGATGGCTTTGGTATTTCAAAATCGGATCTGGCGTTGGCACTGTCACGCCATGCCACCAGCAAGGTCTCGTCCCTGGAAGATCTGGAAGGAATCAGAAGCATGGGGTTTCGAGGCGAAGCCTTGCCCAGTATTGCATCAGTTTCGCGGCTGACGCTTATTTCTCATGAACAAGAGAGTGAACAAGCATGGAAGCTGGAGGTGGGAATGGAAACTCCTGCTCCCGCCGCCCATCCCGTTGGAACCACCGTGGATGTTCAGGACTTGTTTTACAACACCCCGGCACGGCGCAAGTTCCTGAAGACAGAAAAAACAGAATTTCGCCATCTGGAGCAGGTGCTACGTCGCTTGGCTTTGTCACGCTTTGATGTGGCATTCAAGCTTCAGCACAATGGCAAAGCGATATTTTCTTCTCGCCAGGCGCTCAATACTCAGGAAAAAGAAGCGCGTATTGCCACCCTTATGGGAAAAAGCTTTATCGATAGCAGCTTGCGTTTTGAACATCAGGCAGCGAACTTGCAGCTTTCTGGTTGGGTTGGATTACCGGCATTCTCCCGCAGTCAGGCGGATATGCAGTATTTTTTCGTCAATGGACGCATGGTTAGAGACAAGCTGGTGACTCATGCCATTCGTCAGGCGTATCAGGATGTGCTGTATCACGGTCGTCATCCAGCCTATGTGCTGTATCTGCAACTGGCTCCCCAGTTGGTGGATGTCAATGTGCATCCCACCAAGCATGAAGTGCGGTTTCGTGAAGGTCGTCTGGTGCATGATTATTTGTTTCGAACCTTGCATCAGGTGTTGGCGGATGCCCGCCCGCAAGATGTATTGTCCCCTGGGTCGGAAACCATGAATGCTGGTTCGCCGGCTATGGCATCTTCCCCTGTTGCTGCTGGTGCTGGAGATTACCGCGCCATAAAAGAATCTTCCGAGAGTTACCAGGCAGGATTTCGTTGGCAAATGCCTGGGGCAGGGTCATCGTCACCCCGAGGGACAACGCCCTCGCCACCTCCCCCGATCAATGTCGAGAATGAAGCAGAAGCCCCACCTCTGGGCTATGCCTTGGCACAGTTGCATGGTGTTTATATTCTGGCGCAAAATGCTGCGGGGTTGATCCTTGTCGATATGCATGCAGCCCATGAACGAATTACCTATGAGCGTTTGAAGCAATCCTTACAGGGACAGGGAATCCGTAGCCAGCCCTTGCTGGTTCCTGTGTCGGTAAAAGTCAGCGCCAGGGAGGTACAACTCGCCATGGACAATGCGGCAGTGCTGCAGGAATTGGGGTTGGTGATTGGCCGCTTGGACAAAGATACCCTGGTGATCCGCGAAATACCCACTTTGCTGGACGGGGCGGATGCAGAGTCCCTGGTACGGGATTTGTTGGCGGATCTGGTCACCCATGGAAGCAGTGAACGTGTTAAGGAAGCGATAAATGAAGTGCTGTCCACCATTGCCTGCCACGGTTCCGTGCGCGCCAATCGGCGCTTGATGACGGAAGAAATGAATGCCTTGCTGCGAGATATAGAAAACACAGAACGCAGTGGGCAGTGCAATCATGGACGTCCCACGTGGACGCAGCTTTCCATGGCCGAACTGGACAAGCTGTTTATGCGGGGGCGTTGATGGGAAACCCAAATCAGCCACCGGCCATTTTTGTCATGGGGCCGACTGCTGCGGGAAAAACCGAGCTTGCCCTGGAGCTGGCAACACGGCTACCCGTGGATGTAATCAGCGTGGATTCGGCGCTGGTATACCGAGGCATGGACATTGGTACGGCAAAACCAGAACCAGAGGTGTTGCAGCAAGTGCCTCATGCCTTGGTTGATATCTGCGAGCCTGAAGAGACCTATTCTGCCGCCAACTTTCGCAAAGATGCCTTGCAACTAATGCGAGGGAGCATACAAAAGGGCAGGGTGCCTTTGCTGGTTGGTGGCACCATGCTGTATTTTCGTGCTTTGGAGCATGGTTTGTCTGAACTCCCAGCATCCGATGCGGCAACGAGAGCGCGCCTGCAACAGCGTTTGCAACAACAGGGTTCGGAAAAGTTGTACGCAGAGTTGCAGCAACTTGACCCGGTAGCAGCACAGCGTATTCACGTCAATGACCCGCAACGCCTGTTACGTGCTCTGGAGGTCATCGAGATCAGTGGTAAACCCTTGTCGGAATTGCAACAACAGCCCGGAGAAAAACTCGATTTCCAGGTGATAAAACTGGTTCGTTCTCCACGAGAGCGATCTGTGCTACATCAGCGTATCGCCCAGCGCTTTGAGCAAATGTTACAGCAGGGCTTTGAACAAGAAGTGCAGTGCCTGATGAATCGCCCTGGATTTTCATCTGACCTGCCATCCATGCGTGCTGTTGGCTATCGTCAGATGATTGCCTATTTGCAGGGGCATTGCAGCAAAGACGAAATGCGCGAAAAAGGCATCATTGCCACTCGTCAGTTGGCAAAGCGGCAGTTTACCTGGCTACGCAAAGAAGAATCTGCCAACTGGTTCTATGATGATCAACAAGATTATCTTGATCAGATGTTGAAGTTGATTGATTTAAAAGGGTTTTCATAGGCACATAAAATAATTGCCAAGCGCTGATCCTGTGTTATATTAGAAATACGTTTATCTCGCGTGGGATCAGTGTCCTGTGAGCATACAGCTGATACTTCGCATTAATTATAATAAGTAACCCTGAATCCGTGGGTTTAGGACGTATGCAGAGCGTATGATGTTGATTTCCCAGTGGAATCAAAAAATCTTAGCTTCACCCTTAGGTTAAGCGGGCATTTTTTGAACCGCGGGGGGGATAAAGAGCTTGCGCTATGCGTCGTCATGAACTCACGGACTCAGGGTAAAGTTAGGAGCAAAACTATGTCAAAAGGGCAATCCCTCCAAGACCCTTTCCTTAACGCATTGCGTAAAGAGCGTATTCCTGTTTCCATTTTTCTGGTAAATGGCATCAAATTGCAGGGAACTATCGATTCCTTCGATCAATTTGTGGTGCTGTTGAAAAATACCGTCAGCCAGATGGTATACAAACATGCTATTTCTACAGTGGTACCGGCGCGGAACGTGCGTTTGGCACCACCTCAGGAGTCAGATTCTGCTGATTCCGGTAATCTCTAGCCTCCCCAAATGGGGAGGTTTCATTTGTCTTCCTGATGTTTGATCGTCCCCAAGCCGGTGAAACGGCTGTGCTTGTGCATGTGTCCCAGCAAGGTGCGGCTGACCCTGATGAATTGCAGGAGTTTCGCGAGCTGGCGACCTCGGCCGGTGCGCAAGTTGCTGAACTGATTACGGGCGTAAGACGCACGCCTGATCCGCGTTATTTTGTCGGCAGAGGCAAAGCAGAAGAAGTTCACGCCCTGGTGGAATCTCTGGAAGCAGAACTGGTGATTTTTGACCATGCCTTGTCGCCCAGTCAGGAACGCAACCTGGAAGCCTTGTTTCAATGCCGGGTGCTGGATCGCTCTGGCTTGATACTGGATATCTTTGCCCAACGTGCCCGTTCCTTTGAAGGCAAGCTACAGGTAGAGCTGGCGCAGTTGCGGCATCTTTCCACCCGCTTGGTGCGGGGCTGGACGCATCTGGAGCGTCAGAAAGGGGGCATCGGTTTGCGCGGGCCGGGAGAAACCCAGTTGGAGACAGATCGTCGATTGCTGAATCAGCGCATCGACCAGATCCGCAAGCGCCTGAAGAAAGTGGACAGTCAGCGTGATCAGGGACGTAAAGCCAGACGACGTGCCGATGTGCCTACGGTTTCGCTGGTGGGTTACACCAATGCGGGAAAATCCACCTTGTTCAATCGTCTGACCCATGCCCATGTCTACGCCCAGGATCAGTTATTCGCCACCCTCGACCCAACATTGCGGCGTTTGTCTTTGCCCGAAGGGGATGCCGTGGTACTGGCAGATACCGTCGGTTTTATTTCACGCCTGCCCCATGAATTGGTCGCTGCCTTCAAATCCACCCTGCAAGAAACCGTAGAAGCTTCCTTGCTGCTGCATGTTATCGATGCTGCCAGTCATCGGCGCAACGAAAATGTCGCTGAAGTGGAAGATGTGTTGGCACAAATTGGTGCCAACAAAGTCCCCATATTGGAAGTCCACAACAAAATCGATTTACTGGAAGAGGCTCAAGCCCGAGTGGATCGTGATGATCAGGGCATTGCTATTCGTGTCTGGTGTTCGGCGCAAACCGGAGTGGGCATGGACTTGCTCATCGATGCGCTGCAAGAAAGGTTTCACCAGGCACATGTGCGTAAGCATGTGCATGTGCGGGCTGAAGATGGACGTTTACGCGCCATGCTGCATGAGCGAACCCATGTGCTGCAAATGCAGACCCTGGATGACGGAAGCTGTGAGATGGAAGTGGAACTTACCGTCATCGATTTCGAACGGCTGTTGAAAAAAGACCCTGATTTTGCGGCCAGGTTGCTGGAAAATTGAGTTACTGCTCTACCCGATTCTGATGCATAGCCCAGAGAAGCGCTGATCTATTTGCCCCCTCTGTCAGCTAGATATCTGCTCAATTTGGTGAGCAATTTATCCTAATCAGGGGACGGAAGGCGAAATCGCAGTGGTCGAGTTCCTTTCCGTCTTGCTCGGCAACTTCTCTGGCTCAGTTGTCAACTTGTTTCGGAACCGCGGTCTATTTGTTGAAAAACGGCCAATTCCCGGCCATGCTGGTCATTCCATTATCAGCGAATAACTGGTGCTACGCCCACCGCCGGGATCTTTTTGTAATGCGCCCCGCTCGATCAGATCGAGGATGTCGCGATAGGCCGTATCCTGCGAGCACTTGGCCATCTTTGCCCATTTCGAGGTAGTGAGCTTGCCTTCAAAGCCGTCCAGCAGCCGGTTCAGCACCTTGATTTGGCGTTCGTTCAAAGGTTCTTTGGCAAAGCGCTCCCAGAAGCGCGCCTTCTGCAGTACCCGGCTCAAGGTCTCTTGCGCCCCCTCGATGGCACGAAGGAGACAGTTCAGAAACCATTCCTGCCACCGTGTCACATCCAGATCGCCTTTCTGGGTCTGTTCCAGAGTATCGTAATAGGCTTTGCGTTCCTTGCGAATCTGTGCCGACAGGCTGTAGAAGCGCTGGCCCGTTTTCTCTGAACGAGCCAGCGCCATATCCGCGATCGCCCGGGCGATACGCCCGTTGCCGTCATCAAAGGGATGGATGGTAACAAACCATAGGTGTGCCAGTCCCGCGACCAGCAGTGGATCCCTATCTCCAGGCAGCTCAAACCAGCGCAGGAAGCTTGCCATTTCATCGGGCAGGCGATCGGCCGGTGGCGCTTGATAGTGAATCTTCTCCCGGCCGACCGGGCCGGACACAACCTGCATGGGACCGTCGCTGTCGTCACGCCATTGCCCCACCCGGATTTTAGCCATCCCGCTTCGGCCAGTTGGGAACAGCGAGGCGTGCCAGGCAAACAATCGCTCCTCGGTCAGCGGTTGTGAATAGTTATCCGTAGCATCCAATATCATCTCGACCACACCTTCGACATCGCGGTCGGCAGGGATCAGTCCGCCGATATCCATGCCGAGCCGACGCGCGATAGAGGATCTAACCTGTTCCGGGTCAAGCTGCTCACCTTCGATTTCGCTGGACTTGAGCACATCCTCGGTCAAGGTGCGGAGATGGGCCTCACTGCGCAGGTCAAAACCCAGCGCCTCCATCCTGCCCAACAGCCGCCCTTGTTCCCTGGAGACCCGCGCGAGTAAGCTAGAGACGCTCGACTCATTCCAGGTAAAGGCGGGCCAATCCGGCTTCTCCCATAGGTACATCTTTTAATCTCCGCAATATCTGCAGATATTATGGCTGCTATTCTCCGCAAAGACAAGGATAATATCCGCAGGATACGCGGAGAAAACGGCCATTATTCTCCGCATCCATCATCTGAAGCAATATCTTGCAAAAAAGCTTACCCTCACCCCCACTTATCCCGAAAGATGATCCCCCGGCACCCGACAATCATCCCACTTCACCAACTCATAACCCGCCTTGGCCAGCAGGTTGGGTATATACAAAACCGAATAAACATCATAAATAATGGTGTGCCTCTTGGCCTTTGGCAGATCAGCCAGCGGAACCAGGCAGTCGTGCTGTTTGAGCGCGGGGTTCTTGGTGGTATTGTGTGTCCAGCCTTTCAGCCAGTGGTGCGCGTTCCATCGGTTGTGTTCCGCTCTAAGGAGTTTTTCCATGAGCGTTTCGTAATCGCTGGGGAAAAAGGCAAAATCCTTGGTGTTCCACGCATTGTCTCCCACAAGCTGCTCGGTCTTTTCAGCCATGGAAGCCTCATCCAGCCCCAGTTTGGTCAACTCATCACGCAACAGGCTCTCATGGAACAACCTCCGGTTGTGTAAAAGCAGCGCCTCTCCGTTTAATGAAGATGGCCTGATTCCCATGCCCAGGGCCTTCAGCTTTATGGGTATATGGTAGGCTTGCGCCCGGCTGGAATCCCTGTCGGACAGCCTGGCGGTCTTGTACCAGGCGCGGTTTATCGCTGCCTGGTCGGAAAACAGGGTATCCGGGTTGTAGCGCATCTCATACCCGGCATGTATGCACATCGCCATGATCTCGAACTTCTCATCGACCACCATCTCCCTGGAAGCCATGTGTGCTGTCTGCGCGAATACATCGAAATATTTGAAATGCACCTGGTTGTTGTTGATATGGTCTGCCAGCTTGTCGTTATCGTAGATGGCGATATGTATTTTGCTGGCCAAAGTATCCGTGTTGATAGCGTAAAGAAAAGTACTGTCCGCCAGTTCTGCGGCGACATCCAGGTTGGTCTGGGCATTGTCGTAACAGAGCATGATATTGGTAATATCATTTTCCCATAACGCGTGGGTATAAAAATCCCGGCTCTGATGACTCAGGGCGACATACTCCAGTGTGAGACTGGGTATCTGTCCTATATTGATATATCTGTTCTCGACGGCCACCCTGAAACGCGCCGCGTCTTCATCGACACAGTAGATGGTCACTTTGTTTTCGTTGGGCAGATGGGCCAGTTCACCGATCTGGCCGATGACCTCCAGGGCAAGTTTGCTGTATCCGGCAACGACCAGTGAAAACGGCCTGTCGCTGTCCGTGAACACCCTGCTGTCACCATCCACGAAATGCTCCAGAAACAGCGCCCTGGCGCTGTTTCGTGACAGGGAGAAGATCTTGATTTCCAGTCGGGCAGTGTCATCGAGAAGCCCGCCATCCTTGTAGAACTTGTCCAGCCCCCGGTCATCGATATGGATGAACAGCTTTTTGACATCCAGATCCTGTTGCGTAAACACCTCCCGCAAGGCCAGGGCGATCTCCAGATTGTCCGTGTCTTTTCCCGTCAACAGCACCATGTGTTGGACATGCGCGAGTTGCAGCGTTTTCAGCACCTCCGTATCCCGGGCATCAGCCACCTTGATCGCAACCCCTTTGGCCCGGTATTTCTCGATATTCGGGTTTTGCGCATCCTTCTCAATGGCGATGATCCGTGTGGCGGAATCATGCAATAACTCACTGTCGATGTAGGCGCAGCCCTTCTGCCCCAGACCGCATACTAGAATATAGGGGCTTTTGCTTGTCTGAACCACGCTTTGGGTGTCGATGAACCGTTTGGCGATCAGGGAAATAACGCTCAGTGCGGTATAGAATGCGGCAACGAATCCGGCAAGATATACCCAGGTGTTACAGCCCGAATCCTTCACGGGTGCGACATTCAGGGTAAACAGGGTAAAGGCCTGGTACAAAGAAACCAGGCCATCGACCTGGCACCCAAAGTAGTACACCCCGGCGCCAAAGGCGTAGATGACAGCGAATAACCACCAGCGGTGGTTTTCCAGCAGATCCAATAAGGGTCTGAGTGATTTAAGGAATAGGGGCGACATTGTAATTGCTTTAATATTAATGCAGTAATATCTACTGCGCCTGGGTTGTAAGGCTAATTATGGTATGGTTTTAATGAATTTATGTCGTTTTTTATTGCTTCCATTCTATCATTAATGCTATTTTCTGCGTTATCACTGTTGATTAGTGAAGAAACGATCTGTCCCTCAACCTCTTTGCATTTGAGAGCCAGTCTACTGTCACCTGTATCACGATAATAAAAGGCACATGCATTTAGTATATTTGCGTACGATATTCCCTTATGATAATCTTTAGTCATTTCGTATAAATCTTTTCTTGCCTTCTTGGCTGCTTCTAATTGTTCTTGAATAAGCTGCAATTTTGATCTATCTGAATTATTAGATGCTACCAAGATTCCATTTTTTATTACCCCCAATACCGCTTCATCTAAAACAGGGCTTAAATAGTACGAATTGGTATTGTTGTGTATTACATAATTCTGTGCGTGATAGGTGTCTTTTATTAGTATTGCAATTGACTTATCCAGCGCAATATCACGAATATTAGTATTCGCTAGAGATGTAACCAAGTGATGGTGATAGCATCTATCATTGCTTCCTCGTAACAATATCTCCTGATCATGGTTGTCAATTATCGTCTTACAATATGGCTCTGTTACAGTTGGCTCATCTGTAAAAAGATTAAGTAGTGAATTAATTAAGGCTCTATGGCTAATGAAGTAACTGGCGCCATTATAAAAGTCTTTTATAGGAAAATTATATCTATTGAAGTACCTCTCGAGCATTTTTTTTCCGTATTTCTTTCTAATATTAATATTAATATCTGTCTCAAAGACCCTTGCTTGAATATTTGGTAGAAGAC
>CAYXOS010000015.1:0-27193 GCA_964467115.1 uncultured Sedimenticola sp. | reverse complement strand
CAGCCATATAAAAAAACCCGCTTGCTGCGGGTTCTTTTATATGGCCCGCCCGAGAGGATTCGAACCTCTGACCTCTGCCTCCGGAGGGCAGCGCTCTATCCAGCTGAGCCACGGGCGGAAAGGAGGGATTATACCGGATTTTTTCTTCTATTCTCAGGCAATCTTTATACACATTTCATTTCCAACAAATTTTTTCCTGAAAATTTCATCCAGGGATGCAATGGTGCTACCGAAACCCTCATTCTCAGATGGGTTTCCAGGCAAACACATCACCAAAAGCTATAGATGAGAATAAAATTCAGACTTACTCCCTAGGCGGGTTCGCTTTGGACACTGCCTTGTTCTCGAACCTTTCAGGAAAAATTTGTTTCGTACAAAATAAATCAGAACTTCCCCAAACATGTTTCTCGTCCCGAAAAAAAGGGCGTTCTGCATGCAGAATGCCCTTTGATAGTTGAGGAGTTACTGACTAATTAATTAAAACCGTCCCCAAAAATCAGTATTGGCAATCGCTGCAGCACCAACACTGAATCAGCCGTGACAACATACAGATGCTGATCATCGGGGCTGATAGTCATGTCGCTGGGACTGTTAAGACCCGCTATACCATTGGAACCGTTGATCATGTTCTGAATGATGCGCAGTTTGCCATAATCAGGCGACGAGAAGTCACGATTACGTTGGAATACCACCAGGGAATTATCCGTCAGGCTCACCACATAGATATAGTTTCCATCGTCACTGATGCGTACATCCAGAGGACCTTGCAAACCCGCAACACCAGAATCCCCATGAATATTCTGATCCAGCCAGGTTGGCAGTCCAGTCCAGGGGTCACGCTTGAAACGGGCAAGGGCGTTGTCCGCCTGTCCGGTCACATACAAGTATTCCCCATCTGGCGAGATGCCAATGGCAGACGCACCGACAATTCCTTGCACACTATTGATATTGTCTTTTGCCTGCCCTTGGTAAGCCAGCATTCCAAAACCCGCGTTGGGCGCATGATTGTCTCTACTGAACACCGCAAAGGCATTGTCGGCTTCACCTGTGGCATAGACGTGGCGCCCATCGGCAGAAACGATGATGGAAGAGGTTCGACCTAATCCATCCACTCCATCGACACCATCGGTCAAGCTCTGCATGAAGGTCAGCGCACCTGTAGCAGGATCGCGGGAATACACACTGACAGTGTGCGAATTCTCAGCCGACACGTACAAATGCAGGTTGTCCGGACTAAGTGCAAGACTCGCTGCACCGTTCAACAGGGTTGCATCCTGAATCACAGCACCCGGTGCCAATTCACCGGTACTTGGGTCGCGGCTGAAGATATTCAATGCCCCGTCGATATAGGCAGAGGCATACAGAAATGCACCGTCGTCGCTGATCACAACATCTGAAACCCCGTTGAGTTTCATATTTTCAAACCCGGTGCTGGCACTGGTATAGGAATTGGAGGCTGTCAATGCCCCGGTTGCTGCCTGGCGACTGAAGACGTTCACACTGTCATCGGCATATCCACCCACATACACATACTTGCCATCCGGGCTTACTGTCACACAGGAAGGCCCGGAAGCCGGCAACAGCTCATTTTCGACAACAATCAGCGTTGGTTCAAAAGCAGGGTCAATGATGGTCGCCACACCGGTATCATCTGCCAGATCAGCATTTACGGGGCTGCTCAAGACAACATCAAATGTCTCGTTGGGTTCGAATTCCGCATCTGACAATACAGCTACAGATATGTTGGTAGTGGGACTACCGGCGGGGATACTGACGGTTCCCGTATCTGTAATATAATCGAGCCCTGCGGTTGCCGTTTGTTGAACCACCGAGTAATTGACATCGACATTGCTGGTCCAAACCTGGGACAAGCTCACGGTAAAGACCGCATTCACCTGCCCCGAAGCAGGCTCCACAACTTGAATGTCATTGATAGATAAGGTCGGGAAAGTATCGTCGTCAACAATGGTGCCAAAACCGTTGGCATCTGCCACATAGCCGTTGACTGCATTGCTCAGGCTTATTTGCAGCATCTCATCGGCTTCATCTACGGTGTCACCGCAAACATCAATGATGATATTCGCCGACATATCGCCTGCAGGTACAGTAACGGTGCCGCCGGCAGATATATAATCGATTCCTACGCCACAACTTGCCCCACCAGTTGCGCCCGAATCGGAAGTTGCCCAATCGACACTGACGGGCTGGTCGGTGTTGGTGCTCAGGGAGACATTCATCACCATGGCTGTTACACCGGAGTTGCCTTCAGTGACAGCCACATCGGCAATGGAAACGCCGGGGCCACCGCCTGCAAGATTATTTGGATCGATATCCAGGCGCACGGCTTTTCCTTGGGCGCCAATTTGCGTAACGGCTGCAGCCTCGCCATTGATGAACAATGTAACCTGCTCACCGGTTCTGGCAGTACCTTCCTGACGAGGTTCCACAGAATCCATGGGAACTCTTAGTGCATAAAAACCCCCGAGGGTAGTATCTGAACCCATGCTGTATTGAGTAACGGGGACACCCTGACCGGCAATGGTCAGGGAGATGTTGCTACCCGGTGCTACGGGTTGTCCGAAATAACTGGCGTTCCCGTAAAGAATAAAATCGGGTTCCGATATTTTTGCCTGCACAGACATAGAGCCCAAGGCAATAACACCAATAGCCAGTATGCCTATAGGCAGTCGCTTAGTTGCTTGCAATTTCATATCAAATCCCCGAATACGAGTAAGTATTGAAGAACAGGCTGATGTCCTTAATGCCATTGCCATCCCGCTCGCCATTTCCACCAGGTATCAGTTGACCATGAATCAACGTATCCAATCCTTCATTGGCATCGAAGAGGAAGGTTCCTCCAGGGATAACCAGCATCCACTCACGGTTCCACACTGAACGACCGATAAGACGACTATCGGTGACGATTTCCGTTGGATCAAATGGCTCGACAAAATGGTGAGCGCGGAAACTGGCGTATTGTCGAATAGCTGTCGACGACCCAATCAGCGAATCCGTGCTGGGTAACCAGTTGACATTTTCCAGGTCCTGCGCCCCGACGGGGAAAGGAACCGGAATGACCTGATCAACCACACTCCACTCTCTGACCTGGAAGTTATCTGCCGCTGGGGAACGCAGTACGTCAGCCCCGATAGGAATCAAATATACCCGCGGCGTGTTGGACAATGGCAGATTGGCATAGTCTTTCAGCCATACCCCCACACCCCTGACCTTTGTTGCAAAGCGAGAGGAATCATAGGCGCTGTCTCCAGGACCAAGCTCCCAGCCAAAGAAGTTGAGGCCAAAATTCACCGTGGTCGGGAACCGAATCACAATACCAGGTTGTGGACCAGCGCTCTCTGGCGCAAAGGGACGGGCATAGCGACGGAACTCGGGAATATCCCACAAATTGTCTACCCGGTTTTCTTCCAGAATGTTGCGCCATTGCTCATCTGAACCCGCATCACCGGTGATACGCATCATCTCTTCCCGCAAGGAGAAACGATTGGTTTCTGTCTGCGGATTGTTGAAACCCATCTGTCCCTTTAGAACCTGGAAGTTCAGATCCATACGTGCCATGGGATCAGCCAACCCCGGAGAACCAGGAACGGGCGAACCATCAAGGATCTGGCCGACGCTGCGTTCACGAACAATCTGGGTGAGGAAGTCCTGACCAGATTGAGCATCACTGCCTAACAGATTAGTCTCATAGTCATAGGCTGTTGCTGCCATATAGGTATAGCGAGCTGCCATGTCGAATGCCGCACGATATTTTTGCAGCGCATCATTACGGAAGATACGGAACGCCATATCTTCATAGCGATACTCCTGTATCGCCGCCGCACCAGTTTTTCTGAAGGTGATAAGTTGCTGCAATACCCGTTGCCCTTCTGCAAGGGTGGCATAAAACTTACCTTGCAAACCGGTAATAAGCTCGGCTTTGGAATATATATCCGAGCGAAGCAATGGCTCCTGGCGCAGGAGTTTATCCAGATCACCTTTGAGGTTGAACAACTCCAGTCGGGCATCTTGTATCTGTGATTCAATCCCTGCTTGAACAGGAACATCTTCTGCGGCCGCAGCGGTTGCATTGGCGACAATATCCAAACCATCACCGATTGTATCAGCAACGGCCTTGGCAGACGTCCCTCCTCCTTCGAGTACACAACTGACACCGGCGAAAACATCACCCCCATTGGTGAAGCCGACCACTAACTCATCCGGCACACATTCTTCTGCAGTTTTAAACCCATCTTCAACAATGGCACCAGCACGTCTCGCAACAATAGCGGCATTTTTGAAGACTTCTTCAGTTATCTTCAGTTGTGCTAACTCCTTGCGCACGCCATTTGCGATATTGATTTGCTCATCACGAATATCGAAGGTTGCCTGAATAGTATCTATTTGATCCAGAATATCCTGGGTCAAGTTGTCATACTCTCGGGCAGCCCGTTGTAAATCAATACGCGCCTGCGCCATGTCTGCAAGTACATTCTGCAACTTTCCAGGAGCGCGTCTAGTACCTGTCCAGGCGGGGTTTTTAGTCAGCATGAAGCCGGTCAAATCAGTTTCCAGGCTAAAGTTTTCCACTGGCAAGGGATCCAGTGAAGGATCACCTAGCGAACAACCATCACCCAATGGATTACCGCCGCAATCCAATTCCGGGTCTTCCGCGCTGATGTTGAAATAGTTCATGCCACTGGCTACTGGTGTATAGCTGCCAGAGAATTTTCTAATGTTACCTGGCAACAGGGGATCGCTACCATTCACATCCATGGATGTACCTGCCAAGGCGGGTACATCCACCATCATGTAATGATAAAGATCAGGGCCATCATATCCTGCGGGATAAAGCCCCCCAACACCAATATCATCATCATAGGGATAACCGAAGATCTCGATCAGGCGGTTTTTATAATCGACTTCTGATGCCGCTGAATCTCTGCGCAAATCGTCAACAGACTTTTGGTTGAGACGCAGCATGCGGTTCAAGGTATTGGCAAAATCCCAAACCTTGACCACGTTCTCCATCGCCGTTTCAGCGCGAGCATAGATCTGCTCGAAATGGGTCTGCCCAGCATCGATCAACGACGGATCAATATCGAAAGGCACCATGCCTTTCGCCAGCCCCAACGGATTCAGACCTTTGTCTGCCTCATCGACCTGCGCCTGGATATCAATGTAGCTGGCGACAATTTCATTCAGCTCCTGTACCGAGGTACGATCCACTTTCTGAATACCCACATGACTGGGATCCGGGTCTTCTGCCTGAAGAATGGCATTACCGACCACCCAATCAAAGTATGCGCCCTGACCTGCACGAGTACCCCATTCAGAAAGTCCCCAAGCACGATCACTGTCCGTATCTTTATACCCCTGCCATTGTCCGGCGGGATCATCGACATAGCTGTTGCGATAGGTCAGATCAACAATCTCGGCACCTGCTCGCGCCTTGGCAGCAGCAATCTCGGCAAACTGCCGCTCGTCCTGAAAATCGACAGAGATCGGCGTACCTGCAACGGTAATGGCTTCGGCTCTCGGGTTCCATGTATAGAACGGATGCCTCAACAATTTGTAATAGTAATTGATCGCCGTGAGGTAATGACCCCAGGCATCACCATGCCCCTGAGGGAACATGATTCGTGCATCAAATTCGTCAATAACGCCATCCGCATTCTGATCACTGATGGCATATCCAGTTGCATAAGCCACCTCGCCATCACCCGTGGTGAAGTTCCAGAAAAGCCGGTTATACACTGGGCTTGCCGCTACCGGGCCGAGACTGTCGTCTCTACCTCTGAGCAGGGTCAACTCTTCTTCCAACACGGAAGCCAGCTGATTCTGGAAGGAGAAAATCGTAGGTGCCAAGGAATCGAAACCAAAACCATTGTTGGTGGTGGTAATGCCAACGGTTGGATCCTGGGCATCTGCATAGGCTTCATTCCCCAGTAACATATAGAAATCTGCCAGACGCGAGGCTACCAACAAAATCGCATTGTTGGCGGGTTCATAGTTCACCGGCGGCGTGGAACTGATGGACAAATTGATCGCACGCCGCATAATGGTTTCGTAAGCTTCGATCAACCCCATACCATTGATATTTGCGGGGTCATTATTCAGTGCCACATCACCCTCATAGCGCTCACCCAACTGCACCAACATGCTGGCATAGTTGTTGGTGGCTGCCTTGGCGAAATCCTGCACTCTTGCTTCGAACGGATTGAGTCGCTTCAATACGCGCTTGACCCAGCCTTCCGCCAACTGCGCACGCTGGTTGAGCGGGGTAGCACCCGGTTGACCCGCCCATAGGCTCCAGTCCGTAGCCCCCGCCTGATTGCGGTTGATACAACTGGGCAATCCACGATAGCGGGCGATAAACCAGTTATCAGACAATGTCTGGATATTTGCCCCAGATATGCTGATTTCCACAGCCCCCAATGGGTCTGGCACATCAAACTTCAGCCAGCCGTTCAGCTGTCCATTGTCTGGATCAGGCAGCACCGAGGGTGGTGTGCCATCGGTATCTGGGTGGAAATACCACTCGTATTCCAGCTCATCGGAACGGCCACCAAAATCCCCACTGTGACGAAGCACCAATTGCTCATCAAAAATATTTTCCGGGGTAATAATCTGCAATTGCCCTTGATAGGTACTACAGACATCCGCATCTTCAGGCGGAGTGGGTGGTGGTGGTGATTGCAAGAAGTCTACGCGAACAATATTCAGACTGACTGGCAACGGTGCCAAAGACGCACTGTTATTGAATGCCAAGGTCATGTAGCCAGTTCCACGGGCAGAACCTGCGGTAAGCGCAGCCTGAACACCTGTGGCCTTGAAAGGCTCCAGAACCCCATCACCATTGGAATCCTGCACCCCAATCAACACATCATCTGGATTGACCAAACGAGACAGATTGCAATTTCGGTTGTTGTTTTCGTCGATACTGGAATCAGTACAAATGACGCTAACGCCCTGGGGATTGCGAGAAATACGGAACAGTGCCTCTACCGCCTGATCCCAACTGCAATTTTCAGTCAGATCACTACATTTTCCAGTGTAGCCACTCTGCTCACTGCCATCGCTGTTGTCATCAAGTTTCTTGAGCAAAACCCGATCCAGCTTACTGAGCACGTTCAACAACAACAAAGGCTCGCCAGCACTGGTGGGATCATATATCCCTTTCAGACTCAGCTTCTTGTTGATCGGATCATAGCTGAGACGATTTCTCAGGGAGACGGGGAGTTTGACCACGCCATCCGCCGTACCAAGAATCACTTTCTTCCCGGCGTCGCCCAATTCAGTAGCAATGGTTGCGGGAATTCCACTCAGAATAACCGAGCGGGGATTGAGTGGATCAATCAGCTGCGCCAGGGTATCACTGGGCTCAGGCTGTGCCTTGCTCTCCAGATATTCGTCAAACACCACCTCAACTGCGGCTTGATTGATAATATCCGGCAATCCACGTTTTGGCTCCAACAAGGTTTCACCCACCACCAACTGCGGTACATCCGCAGGCCATACGATGTCGTAATGAACCTTTATCGGGGTAGTGGGAGAGACAGAACCACCTTGTGATTGGGGCAGTCTAGCCAACCAGGGTACACATTCACCATCGGTGTTTTCAACCACGCCATCGTTGTCTACATCATAGAAGAAACCTGCCTGCAGTGGATAGTGGTACAACACATCACCCGCATCCTGAGGGCGGGATGCAGACTTCGCCCACAGCAAGCCAGAATAATCCTGGAAAAATGGCGGTGGTGGCTGTGGATCTGACGCCGCCTGCCCAACCACACTGGATTCGACACAACTGGAGAGCAAGCGCACGGGATAAGGTGGAGATACCGTGGTACCCGCAACTCCGGTATAGCGGAAGCCATCGTATCCCGCGCCGGTAGCCATGACCTTGTAAACCCGGAATGTCCATTCAGAAGACACCGGCTCAAAATATTTGATCAAAACATAGGGGTCTGAGGCGGCGGTGCTATCATTCGGTATAGCGGAACCAAAATCACTGCGCAGCGCGAATACCGAAGAGAAACCAGAGCCCGTATTCGAAGGCGCCATGATCGCGTGTTCATCGTTGGGATTGAATCCCGGAGCATTCACATTAGCCTGTTGGTAAATACTGGCAGATTGATATACCAGCGGATCCAGGGGATCCTGACCCAGCACTTCCCCACCCAGTTCACTGGCGATAATGATCTTGTCCGGGTCTAGGGGCCAGAATGGATCATATTGAATAGGCTTGACCGGCCAAAAAACATTTTTTACATTCTTTCGATACCAGGCAACAACCAGTTCCTTACCTGCATCCTGTGACCGGTTCGGCTCGAAACGATTCACCGGAATAATCAATCCGGTTCTACCCGCACGGTCATAGGCGGCATCAGGTCCTGTTCCGTCATAGAAAGCGTTGGCATTGAGCACATAGCCGGAACGCCCTGGCTCGTTATGCGTCGGCTCAACAATCTTGCGCCCGATTTCCCAGGGTACACCTCGGGAATAAGCCGGTGCCGAGTCATAGCGCATGGTTCTCACCACTTCAAACGCTGCCGGATAAGCAGTGGGATCTGGGGCAGGTCCTGCGGCATAAATAAGCACCGAGAAACCAACCCGGTTGGCAGTCAATTGACCGGAATTGACAACCACATCACTGCCACCCGCCGCAGGTGTTTTGGCAACAAGAAAAGTATAGCTCTTGTCAGCGGGTTCGATTTCCACGGGCGCGCCCGCAATATGGATCTGATAACAATTCGTATCTGTGGTATCAGTACAGGCGTAAGCAGGCCAGCTTGTTGCCCCCAGACTGACCACACGCGCAGGATTGGTAACATCCGTAGTTGCATACCACCTGATCTCTACAGAAGGCAAGGGTTGCAACGGCACCAATCGGGCAGGCAAGCCACCCGCAGGAGGCGCCCAGTAGAACAAATCTTCGTAACCCTGGCCAGGAAGCACCTGGTTGCCATCGATGAAGAGCTCCGGTTGCAGGATAACACTACCTACTTGCGCGCCCGGCGGTGGCTGTATCGCCTGGCCGACTGTCCATGATTCAATTTCAAACCAGCGTCCATCATCTCCCAGATTGGCGACATACGCATCCGCCGCGCCATTGGACATGATGTTTTCATCATTGCCAAAGAAGGCAAGATCGGTAAAGGAACCTGTTACATACAAGTTGCCGCTGATGTCTGTGGCAATGGCAGCAGCCGTATCGTTGCCGGGGCTTCCAGCACGCCCTGGAACCCCGGTGGATGGCTCGTAATAGTCACCCCCAGTAACCCATCCCCAGTTCCAGCTGTTACTACCGGCATCTTTGGCAAGCTTGACCACAAAGACATCGGTTCCCGGCTGTGGCAAGGTCGCATCTATAGACCCCACAGGTGTTGTCAGGGTGCCAGAAAACTCACCCGTGATATATACATTACCTGAGGTATCCGTGGTGACACCTCGACCGTTGCCACCATCAACACCTTTTGCCCACTGACAGCTTAAGCTGGTGTCATCCAGACCCGCGACAAAAGCGCCAGAAGTCGAAACCGCACCACAAGGCGATAGAGTGGTACTACCAATGTTTGTCCCTACCAGATTGAGATGATTGACACCAGAACTATTATTCAATGCCAAATCATTTGGCACCAGGTTATCCGGCAGATCCAGGAACACATCGAACGACGGCGCAGCGGGTTCCGCAAGGGTATTTGATAACCGGGTAACGAAGGAAGATTGTATGCCCGTAGTCTCGACAGTGACATCATCGACATGCCAAAAATCGTAATAGACACCACTGCCACTGGTCTGGCGGAATCTCAGTCTGAAACCAGGATGAATGGCATCTGCAGGCAATACCAAACGATTATTGCCGCTACGATCAAATACCTCTCCAGGCGTTCCCGAACCCCAGAAATAGTCGACCTGTTTCCAAGTGGTTCCATCACTGGCAAGATATTCAACTGCCAAGTCTTCTCCGGTGTCAGGATCCTCACTCAATATATCCCTACACTCCCAAACATAGGTAAAATAAGTAAGTCCACCGACGTAAAAATATTTATAGCTACAATCAGTATCAACATCCGAAGGATTTATAGTAGGACCCTGTACCCAAATATTTTCATCGATTTTAACTGTATAGATCGGACCAGTAGTATCAATACCCCGTCGAACTTTATAACCTACACGAACCGACCCCACCCCTGAGGTATTTACGACGTTTGAGGTAACGGTAACCGGACCGTGCCGAAGGGCAAGGGATGGTTGATTGCCCCATGCGTTGTTAAAGGTGGAGTTTGCAGACGGATTGGCATTATTAAATCCCCCCAACAGACTTCCCACGCCATCCATATGGTCATCAATCAGAAGATTATTTCCTCCCTGGGCATATTCACCTGCCACATACAAGCGCCCTGTGGTATTTTCCGCTACCAATGCTTTAATGATGCCTTGTCCAGTTGCATCCGTGCCTCTCCCTCGCACCCATTTCCATTCACCAGTGGCATCCAGCCGTGCGACAAAAATATCTGACTCACCGGTAAAACAATTTCCAGCACTCAATGGGTTGCCGCCATCTGCGGTGCCGAAGTTGGCAGAGCAATGGTATTGTCCCGCGACGAATACGGAACCGGGTATCGGCGGCAAAGTGCTGTTATCCCCATCAATGACACCAATCTCAGCACCGCGGTCGTCCCCCGTGCCGCCAGCCTGTCGTGCCCATTTCCAGTTCCCTTGATAATCGAGTTTGGCAATAAATATGTCTGAACCGCCCGCAGAAGTAAGGGTGGTTCCACCAAAGGTTGCCTGATCAAAAAAATAGCCGGTGATATAAATGTTTTCTGATGAATCAATGGCGATACTCAACCCCTCATCTTCCGAAATACCCCCAGCATTGACCGCCCAAAGCACCCCTCCTGAAGGCCCCAGCTTAACTACCAGGACATCTTTCAGCCCTTGTCCGCTCAAAGTGTTCACCCCGAAGTTCGCCAGACCCTGGTGACTTCCCACAATGTAGGTATTGCCTGAAGGTGCCACCACGATGTCATTGGAACTGTCGTCCTGTAAACCACCGCCACCAGAAGGCCATGCCAGAAGGCTTCCAGACCAGATGAAGAAAATGGCCAGGAACAACCATTGCCAGACGTTACCCGCAGGTTTTAATTTTTGCATTGCTATCTCGTCTTGTTCACTCAAGTTGTGAGCATCAAAGGTATTCATTTTTTTCATCACCTGAAGCCTCACTGGTTCAATACTGGAACGGCGGAAATGCGTCTAAACCGAAACACACCGTCAACAAATATGGCATTGCGGTGCAAACCGGAAATAGTTTCTCGATAATAACCACCTAGAATCGAATCTCCCCAATCAGGAGGCGTATCACCGGAAGGATCTTCGGCGGTAAACTCAAATTCGATAGCTCGTGTAACTTCGTAGGCTTCTTCCACTGGATTCAGGAATTGCGCATCCAGATTGTCATGATCAGGATGGAATTTATGCAAGAACGGGTTCGTCGGAAAATTCGAACTCAAACGAATCGTAGTCGACATGGTAAACGGTGGACTAAAAGAGGCTGGCTCAAAATTCTGGAATTGCCCGTCAAAATCGTAAGCCACTGTGCTGTGCCGAATGCCTACAGGGGTTCCATCACGGGTTTTGGCACCCGTATAATTTGGCACCAGATCAGGGTCTGTCAACAACACATAGCGCCCGGGAATATCTGTTTCAAGTTTGCTCGGATCTGAAGCGCTTGGCTTGAAAGTACCTTCCTGCCACATTTCCACCACATCCTTCAGTAATCTTGCCTGACCAGCGGTATCGACATGAAACAGGAAGCGCGCAGGGAAGGCACGCCCGGTAGGCTGTGGCGTGACATCGCCAAACTGGGCATTGCTGACGCCACGTATGGAAACGACGCCCACCCACAAACCGGCAAAGGGATGCACCGATGTCAATGCCGCCGCACCTTTGCTCGAAGCACTCAGTTGGGAACTGGGCTGATAGTTTGCCGGCAACACCGGTGGCTGAGTGGTATCACCACCAACGAAAACCAAGACCCGGCTTCCCAGACCATTGGTAAATTCCAACAACTCTTCCATACGTTCTTCAGTAAAATCCTTTCGCCTGACACCAAGATTGAAAATCACGTCATTGTTGGCATCGATAGAATAGGACACACTGCTCTGCAAAGAAGGCCAGGAGCGTTCACTGTTTGCATTATCAATCAATTCGTATGACAAAGGCATGGGCGTAGCCCCTGTACCCAATCGCCTCACGGTGACCGCCGTAGGGATATTGGTATTGTTCTGAACAATAACTTTCTGTTCAGTCAATGATGCTTTGTATTCCAGGTCTTTTCCGTAGCTCAGAGTGACTTCCATGGGCCCCTGATAGGCAGATTTTCCATTGACATACACCCAATAGGCTTCGCCAGATTTTACTGGCGTGGCAAAAGGTTGCTGAACGGGTTCCCACACCCCATTTGCCGCCAATTTGTAAATGCTTTGTCCCGCATGTGCCGGTGAGGATGAGAAATAGTCACCGAATGTGGGTTCGTTACCGGGTTCTACTCCCAGCCCAACCAAATTAAAGGAATCACTGATCCAACGAGTTCTGGTCACTTTCGGTTTGCCTGTAACCTGCCAGGTAACATTCTGGGTTCCACCCAATTTGATCAAATACGCCTGATTTGCCCGCATGCTAAATAGATTGGTGAGAAATGCCTCTGGACGTGGATAGGGGAAATAACCATGCCATCCATTGATGTTCTGTAGTCCTTCTGCCGGATCCTGAATGAATTGCACCTGATCAACTTTCGTGGGAATCCAGCGCCAAGCACTTTCTACCGGTATGCCTGCCAGCATCTGATCGATGTCGTTTTGTTCCGGTTGCACTTCAAGGTAAATTGCATTCCACCCGGGATGGAGATCGAAAGTCTGCGTATAAGTAACCTGGGCGGCTTGTGTTTTCAGCGGAACCAACACCGCGCACAAGATCAAAACTGCCCCGACCACCTTCGCCAAGCCTGCATTTTTCATTATTTGGGAAACATTTTGATTCATGACTGTCTCTTCATCTTTGGTTATCCGCATCAGGGCATTGCCGGAGGCGTACGGTCGGCTATCAATTTGGGTTGTTTGGAAATAGGTTCAATTTTTTCGAGCACTTGATCGTTGATCTGAATATCCAATCCATTCTGCAGTGACGCCAGAATACGCTGCTTTTCTTGCTTGCGTTTTTCTTGCAACAGGTGTCGGGCAATCCCATCCCGGACGGCATCCAACTGCTGTTCTGTCCGTGGCTGATTGCGTACCAGGCGCAGCAAATACAGCCCGTCCTGTGTTTGCAGAATATCGCTTAATTCACCTTCTGCCTGCAGTGAAAATGCAGCATCCAGGACTTGCTTGTTCCACTTGTGTTTTATTGCGGGATGATCGACCAACCAACCAATAACCCCGCCCCGATAACGACTGGCTCGTTCATCCGAGTATTTCCTTGCCACGGTGGAAAAATGCAATATCTTGGGATCCAGCGCCTTCACTTCTTCCACCGCTGTTTGCATTTTACTTCGGGATTTTTCGATGTATTCCTGAGTCGCATTTTTGGGAATGGAGATCTTGATCATGGCAACCTGACGTCGTGCAGGCTTGGCATAATCCTCCTTGTGATCCTGGTAATACTGTTCGACCTCATCATCACTGACATGGAGAGCCGCTAAAGCACCTTGGATACGATCCTGAGTCAGTTTTCGAATCATCATATTCTCCAACTGGCGTTGGATAATGGGATCCTGGTCATATCCAGCGTTTGATGCAGCAAGTAACATCGCTTTTCTTTCAATCATTGCATCCAGCAATGCCTTGCGCTGCGCCACAGTATGATATTGCCCCGGAAGGGTTCCTCCTCGCAGCCTCATCTCCTGTACAAATGCCTTTTCGGTAATAACCGCGTCATTTACTTTTGCAAGCACTACCTCGTTATCAACAGACTGGCGCATCGGTGTCTTCCAGTATTGATAACCCAGCACAGCAATGCCGACTACAGCGACTAAAGCAAATACAGGTTTTATTACAGGTTGCTGTTTCATCAGTATCACTTACACCTATGGTTCAAATTATAGTTCAAAGTTTTCATGGAACAACGCTCTCACCACGGGGTCGGCATCCGTAGCGGTGTTGTTAAAGGTATTCGTGTCACCTGCACTGGTGGCGCTTGCTGAATTGCTGATAACCACGCCAGCATCCGGATCCAGTGCCGCATCCAGGTTGGCAGTTACGGTGTAGACAATGGCACCACCGGCAGCCAATGAAGCACTGTCTGCAATATCACCAGTACCGCCCACTGAACATGAACTACCGGGTGTTGCACTACATGTCCAGCTTACGCCCTGCAATTCGGCAGGCATTACGTCAGAAACGGTTACCGTCCCTGAATCAGCATTACCAATATTCCTCACTACTATGCGATAGGTTACGGCTTGTCCCGGCGTCAACACACTGACACCATTGTTCTTGGTCACCATCAAATCAACAACACCATTGTCAATCAAAGTGGTTTCTTCCACCGTCGTATTGTTAGCCGGATAAGGGTCAACACTATCTGAATTCACAATCGCGGTATTCACCAGGATGCCCGAGGTTCCTGCTGGAACACTGCCTGCAAGTTGGAACGTCTGACTATCACCCGGCAACATATCACCCAGCACGCAATCGACCTCAATTCCAGTACCCGGGTTCGAGGATATGCAATCTGGGGTGTTGTTGTAGGTGACGGAGTTTGGCCATATATCTTTCATATGGACATTCCACGCAATGGAAGGACCGTGATTCATGACCGTCAATTGGTATATCAGCCCCGAATTGTTACTGCCATCAATCACAACAGGGTCAAGTGGATCAGTTTTGACAATTCCCATATCCGCCTGGAATTGAACCGGCACATTGTAAACCGAGGTATTGTTGCTGGCACCGGGATCAGTACCGACCCCCTGAATCTCTATCACACCGGTATTGGTGATCTGATTCGCAGTCAACAAGGGATCGAGTACACCATCGACAAAGAACTGTAGTTGACTGCCCACTGGCACCGCGCCCAAGACATCCAAATTACCCGAACCGCTCGACGGACTGGGGCATAGGGCGGTACCTGTAGACTGACAAGTCCAAGTGACATTGCTGTAATCCGAGGGCACAACATCAGTCACGTTGACGATACGCGCATCGCTCGGCCCCGCATTTTCAACCACCAGAGTGAACACAGAATGTCTGCCCGGAACAACGACGGGCTCAAGGCTTGATTTGAGCAGGCTCACATCAGCCACTTCACTGAATTGGGTTATAACGGTTGCAGTGTTATTGCTTTCATCAGGATCAATGGCACCTGGTTCTTTAATCAGAGAAGCTGTATTGCTTACATCAGCAAAACCGTTTGAGGCGGAACTGGCGGTGATGGTGTAGGTCAGTTTGCCTCCCACCAATACAGTCACGGTATCGTTGATATCTCCCATTCCAGAGGCGCTACATGAAGAGCCCGCAGTCGCTGTACAGGTCCAATCTGCGCTCAACAATGCCAAGGGTATATTATCAACCACAGTCGCTCCCAGGGCATCACTTGGTCCAGCATTGGTCACTTCCAGCACATATTGGTAATCGGTACCCGCAGGAACAGGTGCATCCGGCCCGGTTTTGGTAATGGCAATATCGCTTTTGGCAATGATCTGGGTATTGTTGTCTGTACCCGCATTGTTAATCATATTGCCATCCACTACCCCTGCAGGTGTATTGATCAATGCCGTATTGGTAATCACACCACGAGCACTGGGATGTACCGTCGCACTGACATTCAACTGCGTTTGGGACTGCTTTGCCATATCCACCGTCCAGGACATCACATCCCCGACACTGGTATTGCTCAAACAAAGTGCTTCTTGCGCGATATCGAATGACACCATCGAACCGGGAGTTCTTCCCAACATGTACAACTGTGCTTCATCTGCAGATGCCAACAGGCTAATCGGTTCAAGTACCTGGCTGGAATTGTCAGCGCCATTGTTGAAACTGTACTGGAATCGCAGCAAGCCACTATCCCAGTCTCGTTTGAAGACGCTGACAGCATTGCTATTCAGACCCGCCACATACAGATAAGTACCTTGCGCACTGAGGGTCAAGGCGCTGGCGCCATCAATAGCAGAACCACCGTCTCCACCTTGCAAGTATGCTTTCACGAAGGTCAGCGCCCCTGTTACCGCGTCACGGCTGAAGACCACCACCGAGTCACCACCCAGTCCAGTTGCATACAGATATTCACCATTGGGACTCATGCTCATGGCATAGACGAAGCCCAGACCTGTTACGGTCAACGCGCCCTGAGTATCACCCTCTCTTACAGCACCGACGTAAGTCAAATTGCCGGTACTGGTATTGCGGCTGAACAAGGCAATGGCATCAGAGCCTGAGCCATTGACGTACATGAAGTTACCATCAGGACTGATCAAAATCTGACGAGGATCAACAATAACATTGCTGTCTGGCGCAATACTGCCAAAGCCATCCCGCACACGTTGAACGAAGGTCAATGTGCCAGTCGAGGGGTCTCGCTGGAATACTGCGACAGCACCCGAATCAACCACTGCCGAGGGTAATTCAGCAGCCACATAGACAAAAGCATCGTCCGGACTGACGGTCACTGAAACCGGTCCTTCCAGCCCGATGACGTTATCCTGACCATCACGGTATATGGCTACCCAGTCCAGCATCCCAGTGGTGCTGTCTCGACTGAACACCTGTAGTTGATTGTCGCCACTGCTCACCAGATACAGATATTTCTGATCATGGCTGATCGCAATTCCCGCCACACCCGTCATTCCGGATACAGTGCCACCAGTAAGGACATCGCCTTCCGACAGGGTTTGCACCAAACTCAAATCTCCGGCAGTTGCTCCGGAAACCTCACGCTTCCACACCAGCAGCTTGCCACTCTGGCTGCCCGTGGAATAGATGAATTTCCCATCTGCGCTCATGCTCGACCAGGTAGAACCCGCCAAATCAGCATTGTCAGCCGCAGCAAATTCCTGTCGCAAGGACAATGGAACTGCATCTGAACATTGCATGCTAGCTGTCCCAGACTTGAAGCCCGCATTGATCGCCGGGAAGATAGGCAGAGGATCAGAAACGCTGACCCCAACCGCATCGGAAACACCCAGGTTTCCGATCTGCAGGTTATACGTCAGGGCTTCACCGGCATACACTTCTGTAATGCCATCATTTTTAGCAATTTCCAGGTCAGCCTGTCCGACAATGGGGTCACTGTCCAGGGCCTGATTATTCGTCTGATTACCTTCTTGTATGGACGCATTCAGCACAATACTGGCGATGTTGACCAACTGACCCGTAGCACCAGAGTTGACGTCCCCCGTTACCGTATAAACGGCGGTACCACCCACGGACAAATCGGCTATATCTGACAGATTACCTGTTCCTGTGGTACTGCAACGAGAACCTGCCTTGCGATCCATTGCCACCAGAACAGTGCCAGTGACACTACCTGTATAAAGATGCTCATCGTCACCACTTAGCAATAGGTTCGACACACTCGCCAACCCGGCGTTGCTGCCCGTACCATAAATAGCTCGCTGGGACAGGTTTCCTGACTCGAAGCGGAACATGCTGACAGCACTGCTATTGGACGCAGCCACATATAATTCAGACGCATCGGCAGATAATGCCATTCCCCCGGGACCATCAAGGGAAGTGACCCCATCAACCGCTCTTATGGCGGCGGATTGATAACTCAAAGCACCGCTGGCAGGATCGATATCAAAGACCGCCACGGCATCACTGCCAAAGCTACTGACAAACAGGTAACTGCCCTGAGGATGCATCGCTAATGAGGTTGGCTCGGTCAATACGTCATCGAGAATCTGCCAGTTTTGAATCGTGCTGAGGAAACTCAGACGGCCATCGAGGGAATTACGTTTGAGCACCGCTACGCCATCATTCACCCGACCCGCAACATACAGGTAACTACCATCTGGGTTAAACACCAGATCCGATGCACCATTCAAGCCATCGGCACCTGCCTGCCCCTGCAATAACACGTCAATGAAGGTCAATTGACCACTGGCCGCGTCTCTGGCGAAGATGGCAATACCATCATCATCGAAACCAGCAGCATACAGATGTCTGCCATCCGGGCTGATACGCAATGCTGTTGCACCACCCAGACCGTTGACACCGTTGACACCATCCTGGTGCCACTCGACGAAACTCAACTCTCCGCTTACCTTGTTGACCGCAAACACCGCAATAGCATCATCAATATTGCTCGCGGTGTACAAGTAATTGCCATCTGTACTCATGACGACGGCGGATACACCTGCCAAGCCATCTACACCCAGTGTACTGTCCGCATAGGAGCGAAGATAAGTCAGGGTTCCGGCTCTGGTGTCTCTGCGATAAACCGCTATGGCACCAATGCCTGACTGAGGGCCTACAGCATAGAGCAGCGTTCCATCAGGACTGATTACCGAATCGACGAAGTTATCAAGATCGGTGCTATAGGCACCAATAACCGCCAACAGCCCCGGTTCTGGCGCCGCCACACACGACCAACTGACATTTGTTATGGCCTCTGGCACCAAATCCCGAATACGAGCAGCCTGCACATAGGAAGGCCCATTGTTACCAGCAGTCACTGTATAGCTGATGGATTGACCTGGCACCACTTCGGTCACACCGTTGGTTTTTGTGACATAAACATCCGCTGTGGGGGTCAGCACCGTGTTGCTGTCCGTAGCGCTGTTGTTGTTCTGATTGGTATCAGACACACCTGCAGGGGCTTCGACAGTCGCTGTATTGATCAACCTGCCACTGACATCGGCACGCACCAATCCACCCGCAGTGAAGATCACTGAATCGCCCACAGGAATATTAACCAGTGTGTCCACCGAGCCATTACCCGAGGGTACACAACCTGCCCCCCCGGTAGGATTACAAGTCCAACTAATGGACTGGAATTCACTCGGGAAATGATCCACAACACGTGCGCCTTGTACATCACTGGGACCGCTATTGCTCACCACAATGGTGTAATCCACACGATCACCAGGAGCAACACCTCCCAGTCCATCGACAATGGATTCCAGGTAGTCGAGATCACCATTCGCCGTATCCCGATCCCAACCAGACAAGGCATTGTCAACAGCTGCGGTGGAGTACAAATGTTGGTTGTCTGCACTAACCAGCAGGGAAGATACGCCCATCAATCCCTGGATATTTACACCAGTGACGGCGGTTGGGTCGCCATTGTGCAATGTTCCCGAGAAGTTCAACAAACCAGTGGTCGAATTTCTATCAAATATGGCAATAGCATCTTCAGCGCTCCCCGCAACATACAGGTAGTTACCATCTGCACTCAGGGTCAATGCCTTTGCACCATCCAGACCATCAACCCCATTTCCGCCATTCTGCCAGAATTCAAGGAAACTCAAACTACCATCAGTGGTATTTCTTGCCATGACCGTAACAGCATCGGAATCTGAAGACGCCACGTAGACAAATAATCCATCACTGCTGATTTGCATACCGGCGGGTGATACCAAGCCGCCAAAACCTGAGGTTTCTTTATAGCTGCTGATAAAGCTGAGCTCACCAAAGGCTGAGCTGCCGGAATTCGGGTTTCTGGCAAAAACGGCAATGGCATTTTCACTGCCACCCAATACATAGACATATTTGCCATCAGGACTGACTGCCACATCTGTCGGCCCGGCAATTCCGGAAACAGAATCCAGACCATTCTGTATCGTTTGTACATAATTGAGCTTGCCGAAACCGGCATCTGTCGGCTGCCCATTCTGGCGGGAGAACACCACAACCGTACTGGTGTTGCGACCAGTGATGTACAGGTGGTTACCATCAGGACTGATGGCGACAGCAGAAGGTCCGCTCAAGCCAGTTACGCCCAATTCACCCTGAATCTTACGTTCGACAAAGCTCAGATAGCCATCAAGCTCATTGCGCGCAAATACCGCAATGGAATTTCCGATTCCGCCCACCGCATACAGGTTGAGTCCATCGGGACTAAGCACAAGATCTTCAACACCGGCAAGTCCATCGATACCATTTTCGCCATTTTTGTAGCGCTCCAGGAAGGTCAGTTCGCCGTAGTTGCTTGCGGCGGCATCATCTTCTCTGACCAACATTGCAATGGCGCTTTCATCATGTCCTGCAACGTAGATGTAAGACCCCGCCACATCAGTATAAATGGCCGCCGCCGCAGCACCCGCCAAACCATCGTATTCTGCCAAACCATCGGTTTTGGTAATAGACAAATCAGCAGTAGCATCAATGACGTCTTCATCCGTACTGCTGTTATTACTATTGTCTGGATCGATGCCAGCAGTCAAAGTCGCGGTATTGGTCAAATTGCCTGAGGTGTTAGCACTAACGGTCGCATCCACGGTAAACACCAGACTGCCTCCGGCACCCACGTTCACGGAAGTGTTGATGTCCCCGCTACCTGAAGCGGGACAACTGGAATCTGCCACCCTGGAAAACACATCAACGGCCTGGTCATTGGTTGACACTGAATAGAGATGACGCCCATCGGCAGAAAATGCCAATGCTGTTGCACCATCCAATCCATCCACGCCACCGACACCATCACTGATCGCGCCGATGAAACTCAACCGCCCATCAAGGTTGTCACGGTTGAAATAGACCACAGCATCGGACGCATAGCTTGCTACGTAAACCTGGAAATCATCCGGAGATACCTGAACAGCTTTTGCACCCACCAATCCCTGAGTCCCTGTCGCATCTGACAAGTACTGCAAAGGCGTCAAACTACCGTAGCTGCCACTGCTGTTGTCGCCATTACGAGAGAACACTGAAATACTGTGGCTCAAACCAGACACCAAATAGATTTGATCGCCATTTCCACTGATACTCAAAGCATTGGCACCAGCAAGGTCGTAGCCACTACTTGCCTGGTCATGTGCCTCCATGAAGGTCAGGACACCCGTGCTGGCATCACGCTGGAATACCGCAATCGACGCGCTATTTCCACCGACTACATATATCTGGCCACCATCTGAGGCACCCGCAACAGGCGTACTGATGACATCAATAGGCCCCCCCATCCCGGATACGCCACCGGAACCATCGAACAATGCCTGAACAAAGGTCAACAAACCTGTTGTGCTATTGCGTTCAAACACGGCGACGGCGTTGTCATTCGAACCCACAACATACAGATGTTTATTGTCACGACTAAGCACCAAGGCAGTTGCCTGGTTCAACCCATCTACGGTATTCGGCGTAGGCGTTGCCTGATCCTGCCCGGCATCGCTGACAGCACCAAGGAAACTGATTTGCAGTTGTCCAGAGCCATTGTCTGTTGCACTGAAGACCGCCACCGAGTCATCAACCTGCGCTGCCACATAGATGTAGCTACCGTCTGCGCTGACCACCACATCTCTCGCACCCTTAAGCCCGGAAACTGTGGATCCCCCCAAGGTATCTCCATCTACAATTGTTTGCTTCCAGGTCAAGGCACCGCTGGCGGGATCACGACTGAAAATAACCAATGCATCGTCCAACACGCCGGTTACGTACACATATTCAGTCAACGGCCCTGCTCCATCCGGATCAGTAGAGACGAAAACCGATGTGGCACCATTCAAGCCATTGGAGAAACCACCGCTTCCCTGAGTATTCACTTCAAGCAAGCTAAGACGCCCAGAGCCCACGGCTTCGCAACTCCAACTGACAGAGCCCGGCTCAATGTTACTGTTGGTACTCAAAATATCTGCAACAGTCACCGCAGAAGGAACACCATCAACCGCATTACTTGGCCCATTGTTCTTAACCGTGATTCGATAACTGACATCCTGTCCCGCGATTGATGAAATACGTGAATTGGTTTTTTCGATGCTCATGTCAGCACGGGGAACCAGCACTGTATCGTTATCTGTTGCAGAATTGACACCTGCAGCAGAAGTTGGATCGTTGATACCCGGAGGTACTGTCGCAGTTGCGGTATTCGACAAAGTTCCAACCAAAGCATCCGCACGCACATCGGCATTGATAGTATAGGTCACAACACCACCGACACCCACGTCGATTGTATCGAGAACATTACCAGCACCTGCGGCAGTACAACTGGAACCCAGCCCCCGAACAAAGGCAGCCACGGCATTGTCACCCAAGGCAGCGGTATATAAATGACGACTGTCGGGACTCATGGCAAGGCTACGCACGCCTGCCAGTCCTTCTACGCCACTGATTCCGTCCTGTCGTTTGTCTTGATAAATCAAATTGCCAAAGGAAGAGCTTGTGTCATTCTGGTTTCGGTCAAATATGGCAATAGCACTGTCAAATTCCGCTCCAACATAGACGCGCTTACCATCAGCACTAATGGCTACGGCACGAGCACCACGCAAACCACTTACCCCATTGGTGCCATCCTGATATTGGGCTTGCAAAGTCAGCTTACCGTAGGAAATGCTGCTGCTATCTTTATCACGGCGGAACACAGACAAAGAATTGCTGTTCGCCGCTGCCACATAAATATGACTGTCTTCCGGGCTGATCACCACACTCATCGGGCGATCACCTACGCCAATATTGAGCATTTGCAAGAAACTCAATTGCCCGAAATCCGAACTGGCAAAACTACTTTCTCTGCTGAACACCACCAGGGAATCGGCTTCACTGCCAGCGACAATCACATGTTTTCCATCCACACTGACATCCAGATCAAAAGCGCCCAGCAATCCCTGAACACCGTTGATACCGTTACTCGCCTTACCAATGTAGGACAGGGCACCTGTCGCCACATCACGTTCATAGATACCCACAGCGGCTTCATAACGTGCGGCAACATAGAGATGGCGATTATTGGGATCCATTGCCATACCTGAAGCACCAGACAAACCATCTGCACCGGAAACACCATCCACATGGGATTCCTTAAAGGTCAGCTTTCCATATGTGCCACTGGCATTATTGTTGTCGCGAGAGAATACAGCCAATGAGTTGCCATTGGTGCTGGTGACGTAAACAAATTTTCCGTCGGGACTGACCAATACAAACGCAGGATCCTGCATACCGGAAACCCCAGCCGCGCCATTGTAGTATGCCTCGATGAAATCAAGATTGCCGCCGCGAGTATCCTCGGTAGCACCTTTGCTTGGGTCTCTTGCAAATACCGACAGACTGTTGTCTCCCAGAGCAACGGCATACACATGCGCGCCATCCGGACTAACGCCAACTGCACTCGCTCCTCTCAAGGAGGGCACAACACCTGCACTGTCACCAGGATTGTCTACATTCCATTGTTCCACTTCCATAAATGAAAACAGTGGATCAGGAGAGCGTCGCTCGAATACGCTGACAGAATTATCATTGGCTGCAGCCACCAATACATGATGCCCATCTGGGGTAACCACTACTGATGATGCACCACCAAGGCCATTTACAGGCGTTGCTGGCAAAGGTGGCTGACCATCTTCCATACCTTGCTGAAAACTCAACAAACCCGTGGATGTCACTCTGCGGAATTCCAGCAATGAATTACCGGCAGCGGCAACCAGAACCACATGCTCACCATCTGGCGCGACAGCTACACTGCTGGCTCCGCTCATGGAACCCGCGGGAATGGAAGAGGCGCTATCTTGATAGGTCGCCTGGTAAGTCAACGCCCCGGTAGCAGCATCCCTGGAAAGGACTACCAGTGCCCCGGTTCCGGTATTGTCGGCAGCAACATAAATATTTTTTCCATCGGCACTCATGGCAATGGCAGAAGCCCCTGTCATATCCCCATGGCTGGTGGCCGATGCAAAGCTGACGCGCCCAAAATTAGGGTTATTGGTATCTGTAACACGATTCAATACCAGCACTTCACCATTGGCGAGGACATATAGCTGCGCTCCCTCTGGGTCAAACGCCACATCCACCAATCCGCCTGGAATAGAAGCATTGGCGACGGTTTCTGTAGCCGTCAACACACCGGTAACCGCATCTCGGGAAAAACTATCGATGCTGTCACCCGCGATTACATAGAGATTTTCACCATCAGGACTGACAATAAGCGCGCTGGCATTGGTCTGGGTGGCAATAATGCCGGAATAAGTCAGGCGACCAAAATCAGCTGCCCCTGCAACCGTACTTCGAGAGAACATGGCAACACTTGCCAAGGCGGGGTCTGAAGTGGCACCAACAGCATAAACATGGCGTCCGTCAGGGCTGATGGCAGCATCCACCGCATTTGCCAGTCCAGCGACAACCCCACCGGTATCCGAGGTATCATCAACACCATCTTGTTCCACTTCCAGCAACAACAGTTGTCCGAACTGGCTGTTGGGCACGACCTCTCGCTGATAAGACAACAAGGTGCCATTCTGACGGGCGGTAACGTAAACATTCTTTCCATCTGGGCTGGTAATAACGGAAGATGCATCTACCAACTCAATGTTCCGAATCTGTGATTCAATATAGGTTAGATCTCCCGGTATGGGTGTGCTTGCATCACAAGTCCAACTCACTTTCTCCAATTGCACTGGCAAAACATCTCTTACCGAAGCGCCAAAAACATGATCGGGGCCGGTATTGGTAATCTGCACGGTATAAGTCAATGATTCACCCGGTGTAACCGCAGTCAATCCATCCGATTTGGTGATCTGCAAATCGGCTTCACCTGTCAATGCAACATTAACTGTCGCCACATTGTTTGTGCTGACCGGATCGTTGACTGTCGCAGGCGAACTTACCTTGGCCGTATTGCTCACCACACCCGTGGCAAAATCTACAGTATTGACATTCAATACATAGGTGGCAACAGCCCCCGGGTCAAGATCCACCGTGGTATCAAGTCCTGCGCCAGATCCGCTATTTGCTCCACAGGCACTATTTCCATTGCCTCCCGTGATAACACAAGTCCAACTCACTGTACTCAGATCAAAATCCACACTCAGCGCATCCTTCACCCCGGCTCCGGCAACAAAACTGGGGCCCAGGTTTTCTACGGCAATGGTGTATTGAAGTTCAAAATGATCATTAACCGCAACGGGGGTACTTGCTATCTTGCCAATGGACAGGTCTGCATTGGCAACCAAAACCGTATCTGAATCAACATCGGTCTCATCTCCGGGTGAAATCTCCGTTACCCCAGCAGGCAAGGCGGCTGTAGCCGTATTGCTCAGGGTGCCCGAAGCACGGGGGTCGAGTATGCCCGCCAAGGTAAACACCACCTTGGATTGCGCGGGTATATCAACATCGACATTCAAGCTGTCAGTGGTTATCGGTGAGGTTGCACCACTGGTACCACAATTTGCCGTTCCTGAATTACAACATGCCCCCGCATCTGCCACACACTGCCAGCTCACTGAACCACTGGTGAATCCTGCGCTGGTACCTGTCGAAAATATCGGCATGACGTCCTGGAGATTCACGCCATTTGCGCCGACAAAGCCGCGATTTTCAACGGTTACTGTATAGCTATGAGCTGTGCCCGGGATCGCCGTGGTTAGATTATCCGTTTTGGTAACAGCAATATCCGTACCAATCTGAATCGTATCTGTATCTGTACTGCTGTTGTTTGCTGAAGACGAATCACTAATGGTTGCATTTACTTCTGCCAAGGAAACACTGGCAGTATTCGATACGTTGTCGTTGACATTGGTTTTCAGCGCAACATGTACCAGCACCTCTGTGCTGCTGCCAGCAACCAATTTGATACCGCTTTCAAAGGTACTGGAATCTATATCTCCCATACCCCGAACCACCTGTAGAGATGATGGACAGGTTGCTACGGTATAACTTCCCTGGACGCCGGCATCTCCGGGGCATATATCCCAACATGGCTGGGTTGTATCTGCACATGTCCCCGGTTTTCCATCCAATTTATTGTCATCAATATTATCTGAAATATAGGCACCCTTCTCTCCAAGCAAGCCGCCCAAATCACTGGGACCCGCATTGGTGATCGTCACGGTATAGGAATATGCCTGCTGTGGATTTAGCCCGTTCACGCCATTACTCTTGACGATTTGCAAGTCGACAACTCGTGCCAATGTCCTGGTGTCTGTGGCAGAATTATTTGCTGTGTTGGGATCTGAGTCCCCCGTAGCTACAGTTGCCGTAAAGGAATACGTCATGGGGTTTTCAATGGCATTTGAAAAGAAAGCGACCGTGGCCGTAATGACAAGAGAATCCCCGTCATCAATGCTGGCAATCAGTGCAGGTTTGCCCGTACCACTGCTGGTCGCGCCACAGGAAGTAGTGGCACCCGCCCCCGTACCAGGACTACAACTCCAACTCATGGACTCCATACCCACTGGCAAAATACCACCATCGATGGCAACGCCACTCAAATCACTGGGTCCAGCATTTTTAACAGTAAATATGTATTTATCAGCAGCACTGGTTGTGGTTGTTCCAGGCGTATAGGTTCCGGCTGCTCCCGTTGACGTCACCTGCAAATCGGCTTCAACAATTCGACTCCTGGAATCTGTCGCCGTATCATTGCCACTGCTGGTATCGGTTTCACCACTGGCGGGAGTCACCGCCACGGAATACGTCATGGGGTTTTCTGTTGCGCTGGACTTGTATACAACAGTACCTGTTATGGTTGCGGAATCACCTGCATCCAGATCCAGGGTCAAATCCATGGCACCACTACCACTGGCAGCACTACAACTTGAGCCCGTGCTGGCGCTACAAGTCCAATTCATTGACTGCATTCCAGTGGGCAAGTTATCTCCATTGACATCCACAGTAAACAAATCACTGGGGCCTGAATTGGCAACAACAAAGATGTACTTCTTCGCCGTTGCTGTCGTAGTGGTACCTGGTATGTAGGAGGTTGCTGTAACCGAAGAACTCTTTACTACAGAAAGATTTCCCCGAGCATCACGTGTGCGAGAATCTGTTGCGGAATTATTTCCAGCACTGGTATCCACATCACCCGTTGCCGGTGCGATTGCCACGGAATAACCCAGGGTAGCTGCGGTAGCAGAAGAAGCGTACGCAGCCGTGCCAACAAATGTTGCCGAATCACCCGCATCCAGATTCAACGTCAGATTCAAGGCACCAGTATCGGTGGCGGCACTACAACTGGATCCCGTACTGGCACTACAAGTCCAACTCATGGAAGTCATTCCCGCTGGCAGACTGTCGCCAGTGACAACAATACCTTGCAAATCACTGGG
>CAYXOS010000014.1:0-29055 GCA_964467115.1 uncultured Sedimenticola sp. | reverse complement strand
GGGAAGCTCTGATTGATTCTGGCGCGAGCAGATTGTGGTGAATGTGTTCAGTTCAAGGCGTAAACCGCACGTAATAGCTGGCTATTGCGAAGGTTTACAACGCAGAAATGAACGATTTTGCGCCGCAAGATGCCGTGTCATGAATCGATCAGGGCTTCCCTAAGGTATGAACGAATCAATCATCCTGATATGACAGCCAAGCGAGAATATCGGCAATTTCAGTGTCACTAAACTGCTGAAATATCTGCTGATCTCGTGGGTCATCATGTGTTCGCTTTCCTTTGCGGAACTTTCCTATCTGGCGCAGCAAATACTTGCTATGCTGCCCCGTAAGCATGGGTATGGTCAATATCCGGTTGCCCTCACCTTTCTTACCGTGACAGGTTGCGCACTCCTTGGCGTACAATCTTCCCCCCGCCTGAGCATTTCCAGGGTAGTGGGGAATATTCAAGGAGCGCTTGCTCTCTTCCAGACGACCAAGTGCATCAAAGTCATCTTTTTCCGCCGCATCATCAGCTATCACCGAGATATGTGTGGGCAAATCGATACTAGCAATATAGGCGGTAATGGTTGCCACATCAGTTCCCGGTAGCTCCCGATCATTGGCAAAAGGAATCATGGGAATATTGATCCGTTTGCGACTTTTGAACAATTCAAGTTGCCGTGCAAGATAAGCAGGATTCATTCCGGCCAAGCGAGGATATTCACCATCAGGTGTTCCCTGGGCATAGACACCATGACAGGCAGCACAGATTTCCATGATGTCTTCAGCATCATCAGGATCGAAATCTGCAATTTTAGCGGCCGCAGTGAATGTCTGGGGTAAATGATGGGCAATACCTTTGTGGCAATCGATACAGGTTTTTCCCTGCGCCATGGCATCCTTGTGAATGCGCGCCGCAAATCTCGCCTGCCGCTGCAGATCCATAACCGAAAAATTATGGCAGTTCCGACATTCTCGTGAATCAGTTTCCTTCATCACCTTCCACACATGCTTTGCCAACTGAGGTCGGCGTGCTTCAAATTTTTCCTTGGTATCAATGGTTCCCATCAACCAATGATAGACCTCATTGGATGCCTGAATTTTACGGATCAACTTGGGTATCCACTCTTTGGGAACATGGCAATCAGGACAGGCTGCCTGTACCCCCGAAGGATTTGAAAAATGAACCGAAGTTTTGTACTCCTGATAAACGTTGTCATGCATTTCATGACAGGAGATACAGAAAGTAAGGGTATTGGTCGCTTCCATGGCAGTATTGAAACCACCCCACAGAACGACGCCCAGAACGATCAGGGCAAGAGCACTCCAAATAGAACGTTTATTTTTCATAAGTTGTTATCTAAATAAGCCTGAATCCAAGGGCTCAGGGAGAATGCGGAGCCTATGATATTTATTTCCCAGTGGAATCAAAAAATATTCGCTTCACCCTCAGGTTAAGCGAATATTTTTTGAACCAATTGAGATAAGCGTTTGCGCTATGCGCTGTCATGAACTCACGGATTCAGGATAAAGTTATTTCAAGGTTCAAATCTAGTACGAATACCATCGTTTTTTTCAATATCTGCAAACCCACTTCTTTTTTACTGTTTTGCACTTCTGCATCCTGCTCACGCGATGTACCTACATCTTTTTAAATGGCGCATCGCTTCCGCATCCTGCTCACGCGATGTACCTACATCTTTTTGAATGGCGCATCGCTTCCGCATCCTGCTCACGCGATGTACCTACATCCATGTAGGCAAAAACGACCTGGGTTAGCAGGTCGTTTCGCTGTTTTCCAATGCTTACTCAGGGAGCAAGTTTAGAAACATAGTCAGCCAATACATCCAGGTCTTCATCACTGAAACGTGATTCGCCTGTCGGTGTTACCAATACGCCTTTCATGGCAACAGACTGACCGTTGGCGCGTGCGCCACTCATAATGTCTTTGATCTGTTGCAACACATACGCCTTGTTTTGTCCCGCAATTTTTGGGTAAGCAGGCATTAGAGGGGTTTTACCATCTTTACCGTGACAAGCTGAGCAAGTCATGAACAAGCGCTTGCCAGAAGCTGCAGAAGCTACACTTCCAACAGCAAATGCTGTCAGCATTACAGACAGTACAATTGTTTTACCATATTTCTTAATCATTACTTCAAATTCTCCAGAAAAAAATAAGGGGGTGAATGACCACCCCCTAATATTACATCCTGAATGAGATTCCCGATACCTTGCCTTTAATCAAGGCAGGCACCGGGAATAGACGCTTACTACTTGACTTTCTTAGCGCCGTGCTCTTCCAGATAGGTCTTGGCACGCAGACCCATATCTGCGGTCTTGACCTGATACTGCCACCACTGGTTCGCCCACAACATGGCGTTGTTCCAGTCTTTCTTGGCTGCCGCTGCTTCTGCCTTAGCCTTGGCCTCTTTGGCAAAGCCCAGCTGGTCAGTCGCATCTTCCACCAAAGCGACTACAGGAGGGAAGTCCTTGTAGTTATGGCTGGTGATGAATCCAACAACCTGGTTGATTACAGCTTGGGTATCGACGTTGGTCTTAACCTGCTTCTTGTAATCAGCTTCGGTGTAGTTGGTACCAGCTACCATGCCACCCTTCTCAGCTTTGTAGCCTTTTGGCTGAACCAAGAGATAGCCTTGCATTTCCAGGTGGAGTGCAGAGCAGAACTCGGTGCAGTAGTAAGGATAGACGCCAGCTTTGTCAGCTACGAGAGTCGCTGTTGCTGTCTTACCAGGCTCAACAGAGAGCTGCACGTTGTGGCCGTACATTGCGAAACCATGTACTTCGTCTTCAGCACGCTCGAGGTTGGTAAGGTGAATGGATACAGTATCACCTTCGGTAACTTCGATGATCTCAGGAGTGATGTGAGAACGGATGGTGGTGCCATATACGTGAACGGTACACTTGCCATTTGCATCGCAGGTACGCTCAGTCTTTTCACGACCCGCACGGGTTTTCCATGGGGAACGCTCATCTTTACGGCTATTCCAGCCAGACTTGTAGCGAATTGCAGGCTTCAACTTGTCTGCTTTGATGGCAACAACATAATGTGGCTCACCCAAAGGAATGGGCATGTCATACAGGAGTTGCATCTTGTCACCACTGATATCAATCAACTGGTGGTTCTGCGGATGCAGAGGACCAACTGGATTGAAACGGTCAATAGCCAACTTGTTCAAAGCAACCAAGTATTTGCCATCTGGAGTGACGGAATCACCTTCCATCGCCATCAAGTGACCTACGTTGTAGTGAATAGGCAGCTGATCCAGCACCTTACCTTTACAGTAGTCCCACTTGGTGATCATGGAGTCTACATAGATAGAGGTATAGGCCACACATCTTTTGGAGTCATACTGTGTATGCAGTGGTCCAAGACCAACAGCTACAGATTTGTCCAGTGCGTCCTTCAGCGCGATGATAGGAAGACCATAAGGGTCTTTGCCTTCGAACTTCTTGTTCTTCATCGCCTTCTGGATTTTTGCCCAGTCGTATACCCAGGTATGGCTGTCAAGCTTACCTGAAACAATGATCTTTGTGCCATCAGGAGATACGTCAACACCATGAGGGCTCTTTGGCTCAGGGATGAGGTACATCAGGTTGTTGGCAGCAGCTTCTTTCATACTGATCAGGGTCATACCATTGACTTTCTTGCCAATTTTACCGGCTTTAACCAGCTTCTCAGCTTTCTGCCAATTGGTAACATGCATGAAGTCAGTATCTTTGGAAGAACAGCCTGCCTCGAAAGGAGGACGTCCACGCTCGATACCGCCCACATAGCGCTCGGAACAGAATGAGTTGGTGAAGCCCCAACCCATGGAAGGCCCTTTACCTGCATCAGACAAATCCTGACTGTATGGAGGCATTTCAAAAGTAAAGGAGTTTTCTGGCTCAATACGCCCCTTTTCATTATTGAACTTCCAATAAGTCAGTCCACCACGATATTCATCGTTGAATTTCTCAAGGGGTACGAAGCCGCTACCACTGTATGGATGCGCATACTGAGTCGCTTCCATAACGTATTCTGTGTTAGGAGTAACGAACGCACCACCATGAGCAGAACGGAACAATGGGTTTACCACAATCTGCTTGGTTTCAAAATCATGCAGATCGATTACTGCAATACGGGGGTTGGCCTTGTCATTGATAAATAGATATTTACCATTGTAGTCGCCCTTGGTTTCAGAAATCGCCGGATGGTGAGTATCGCCATAGACAATATCCTTACCTTCGATTTTACCTTGATCCAGTACTTCTTTGGATTCGTCATCGAATCCATAACCCTGCCAAGGCTCCGGCGTAAACACACCAATGTACTTGAGAATGCGCATGGACGGGATGCCATACACGATGACCTGTCCGCTTTGACCACCGGAACTAAAGGCCAGGTACTCATCACGACCACCGGTAGGTGTATAGGTTTTTGCTGCCGCCAAAATGTCTTTTTCAGTCAACCCACGTTTTTTCATCACGTCTTTCAACGTGTCCTGAGACCAGGCTTGGCCTCCGGCTGTGAGCCCTACTGTCAAAGCAATTAGGGAGGCAAGCATAGGCTTGCGTAATTTCATGGTATTCTCCTTCTGGTAACTACTAGAGCGATCAACATCAACCTGAACAACGGTTTAATTGATCAAAAATATATGGTCAGTCAGCACTAACCCGTTGTCAATCTACAGACCGAGATAGTGTGTGTCATTTCGCACAGGCTTGGTTTGACATAAATCAAAAAATAGACAGGATTTAGCAAATAGTTACTTTCTTATGAACCTGACGCTACAGATCCAACCCTATGTGTTGCCCCTGGTCGACCCTTGGCCAACGAAACAGGGGAATCCTATCACTCAACGTCGGGGCTGGATAGTCAGCATTCGATCAGAACAACAACATGGCTACGGCGACTGCCCCCCTTTCCCCTCGGCAGGCACTGAAACCTTCGACAGCGCTTCCTCACTGCTACAACAAATACATTGCCAGACATGGAGCAATGGGCAATCCTTGCTGGATGAATTGGCACAGTATCAACACACTCATCCAGCCGTCTATTATGCCGTGGAGACCGCCTGGCTGGATTTGCTTGGCAAACTCCGCCAACAACCCATGCATCAATTGATTGGCGGATCAGGGAGCGCCAAAATTGCAGTAAACGCCTTGTGTGGATCTCTCTGCACTGAAAACACACGAAAAGCACAGCAACAGGGCTTTAGCGTGCTGAAATTGAAAGCCGGGGTAAACAACCTGCAAGAAGAAATCCACTGCTTGAAAAAAATATGCCAGCGTTTACCACCGAAGGTGCAGTTGCGCATTGATGCCAACGGCGCCTGGAGCATGAAGGCGGCGAGAATCTTTCTGCACAGCGTCGAAAAACTGCCCATTGAATCCATTGAAGAACCGCTACAAAACCCTGGGTTGAAACAAATCTCCCAGCTACAAACCGAAACCCCCCATACCCTGGCCCTGGATGAATCACTGATAAAATTCAAGCTGGCAGATGTATTGAGCACGCCCCATATCCGCCGATTGGTTCTGAAACCTGCCGTCCAGGGAGGATTGCTCAACTGCTTCTCCATTTCCGAGCGTGCCGCCCTGAACAATATCGACTGCGTGATTACCACCGTAGTGGATTCCGCTGTAGGCGTTCAAGCCAGCGCCCATTTGGCGGCCGCAGTCGACAATATCTGTCCGCGACTTGCCCATGGACTGGCAACATCCAGCTGGTTGAGTAAAAATCTTGCTACGCCACCAGAAATCAAGGCAGGATATATAACACTCTCAAATCACTACGGACTGGGCATCGATGACCTATTTTGAACACCAATTCCAAGTACAGTTTCATGAACTCGATCCTGCAGGTATCATGTTCTTTGCCCGTCTGTTCAATCATGCTCATGATGCCTATGCAGCATTGATGGCAGAAGCGGGAATATCGCTGAAGAGCATACTGGAAGCAGGAGCCTACCGCCTTCCTCTGGTTCATGCCGAGGCAGACTACCATCATCCATTGCTGCTGGAAGATAATATCCGTGTCCGGGTACAATCCACCACCATTGGTAATAGTTCCTTCAGCTTTGAATATACATTTCTGAAACAAGACCTATGTTGCGCCACCCTCAACACCCGCCATGTATTTCTGCTTGCAAGCACCAATGCCAGCGCTTCAATACCCGATTCCCTAAAGCGGCAACTTAGAAACTACTCCAACTGAGATAATTCAGCAGCAAAGTGTTTGGCTTCTGCGCGCAACAATTTTCCCATGGCATTTCTTGGCAACGATTCCACCGCGAAGAATACTTTTGGTAGAAAGGCTTTTTTCAAGCGCTGTTTCGCCCACGTCTTCAATTCCTGCGCCGAACAGGAACCCACGTACAAGGCAATCAGCTTTTCTCCCCAGACAGGATCCTCAATAGCAACCACGGCAACTTCTTCTACACCGGGACAAACAGCAAGTTCCTGCTCCAGCATATGCGGATGGATGTTTTCACCACCCGTGATCAGCATATCATCAAGTCGCCCCAGGATATGCAAGCCTCCAGCTTCATCCAGCCATCCTGCATCCTGGGTGCACAACCAGCCTTGTGCATCCAATAGTTCCTCCCTGCTTCCATCTATCAGACGCACATATTTCGCAACAGAAGCCCCTCTGACGCGAATCTCACCCCCGCTGCCAACAGCAATTTCCACGTGAGGCAATGCCTTTCCAACACTACCTGCCTGCCATCGCCCCGGTGGCGGATAGCAAGTTGCTACCTGAGATGCAGTTTCTGTCATTCCATAGCTGGGACACAATGGCCAACCCCGCTGCAGACCCGCATTGACCAGCCCCGCAGTAGCAGGGCCACCACCCAGCAATACGACCTTGAGTGCAGACTGTGGTTCCAAATCAGGGTTGTGTGCCAACAACCGCGCTAACATGGTTGGCACCATGGACAAATGGCTTACCCCTTTTTCCGCCAAAAGCTGCGCCAGCCGTTGTGGTTCAAATTTATCTTCAAGCACAACCTTGGCACCGGAAAAGACACCTCGCAACAAGACACTCAATCCGCCAATATGAAACAGGGGCAGGCAAGCCAGCCACACCGAGGATGAACTAATTTGCAAGCATTGTTCCGCAGCAAGTGCACTGCTGTGCAAATTGCTGCCGGTAAGTTCCACAATTCGGGGAAAGCCATTGGTGCCACTGGTGGCAATGAGCAGACAGACATCTTCTGACTTCAACAACACTTGTTCAAAAACCCTATCTGTTTGACGCTGTGCCTGCAATTCCAAGGGTTCTTCAAGCAACACATCCACTTTCGCTGCCCCAAGCAATCGCTGACGTAGCTGCACAGGCAGTGCTGGGTCAAGGGGAAAAAAAATACAGCCCATACGAGGCAGCGCAAACAATAACAAGACATTCAACCAACGCTGCTCAACCACACTGGCAAGCACCATCCCTGGCTCTAGCCCCTGTTGCTGCAAATAATGACACAGCGTGTTGATTTCAGTCTGCAACCGAGACGAGGAATAACAGCGCCCACGGTATTCCAAACGAAAAGATTCATGCAGATCTTTCACTGCAAATTAGATTTCATCCAGGTCAGGATAAAATCTGCAACCTGCATTGGGTCGTTCAAGGACAACTGGGGAATCGAAAATCTTTGCTCGGGAGACTGATCAACAGCCAGTGCCACAATATGCTTGTCTTGGCGGCACAGCAGAGGTTTGCCCAAAGAGGGTCGATAAATCTCTATTTTGGGAATAGGTTCATCTCGAAAACCTTCCACCAGCACAAGGTCTAAACCAGTTAAATCCACCCGCTGCAGCAATTCACCCAGTACCGGCTCTGTCTCCCCATCCCCTTCCCGAATCCAGGCGGTACGATACTTTGAAGCCAAAAGAATTTGCGCAGCACCTGCCTTGCGCAGTCTGTCACTATCCTTGCCGGGTTTATCCATTTCAAAATCATGATGAGAATGTTTGATCAACGCCAAACGAACCCCTGATTCCTTGAGTAATGGAATCACAACTTCGAGCAAAGTCGTCTTGCCACTTCCGGAAAAAGCGGCAAAACCCAACACTGGAAGTGGAAAATCTGATAAATTCATAGTGAAATGTTGTCACGGGAAAGAAACAACTCTATCAAAAACTCCAAATTTAGGCATATAGTCTTTCAACCCGTAAAATTCATGAATTACACGCACCCTCGCTTGTTTCTTGCTTTCACAAGAGAGGGTGGTCTGGGGTATTCACTGCGAACTTCGCCTTGTTCTCGAATATTTCAGGCATAATTGGCTTCGTACTGAATAAATAGGAACATTCTTAAAACTTCTGCCTTCTTGTCTCAGTTTTGACTACTATCTAATCATGACCTCCCCTCCTCACTCCCACACTTTCAAATATGCAATTGGATTAAGTATATTGTGGAGCCTCAGTTTCGCCATTATTGCCCTTTGGACGATCAGCGAAGAAAAGAAGAGCACCTTGAGCCTTGCTACCACTGAGGCCAGAGCCTATTTCAACAAAGATCAGGCAATACGCCTGTGGGCAACCCGGCATGGGCGTATTTACGTACCTGTCACCCAAAAATATCCCCCTGACCCCAATCTGGCACACATACCCGAACGGGATATCAACACCCCCTCCGGCATTTCTCTGACCCTTATCAACCCTGCACGCATTATTCGCGAGCTGGATGAAGATTTTGGACAGTTGTATGGGGTTACAGGAAAAGTTACCAGCCTCACACCATTAGCAAAAGAAAATTTCCCCGATGCATGGGAAGAACAAGCCTTGCAGCGCTTACATAAAGGTGAAAAGGAAGTTTTCGAGCTCACCAAAACAGACGAGGGAAAAGAATATTTGAGATTGATGCAACCACTGATGGTGAATTCTGGATGCTTGCTATGCCATTTCGATCAGAATTTCAAAATCGATGAATTGGGTGGAGGAATCGGAATAACACTCCCCATGCAACGACTCAGAGCTCAGGAAAAAAAAGCAATTGCAACCAAACTTCTCATCCTGACAATTCTTTGGGCTTTGGGCATTGCCAGCTTGGTCTTTGGGGCTTCTTTCGTCGCTCGCCAGATAAAAGTCAAACACAATATGTTGCTTCAACTGCAACGCAACGAGAAACGTAAAAGCGCCATTATGGAAACCGCTCTCGATGCCATTGTAACTATCGATCAAGACGACCATATTCTGGAATTCAACCCTTCTGCAGAAAGGATCTTCGGTTACCGGAGAGAAGACGTTATTGGCAAAAAAATGGCGGAATTGATTGTCCCAAAATCCTTGCGTCAGCAGCATTACCAGGGATTCAGCCGACATTTGAAAACGGGCGAAACCAGCATTATGGGAACACGTATCGAAACCACCGCCATGCGCGCTGACGGTACCGAGTTTCCCGTTGAACTGGCAATAACACGTATCGAGTATGAAAATGCACCACTGTTCAGCGCATACATTCGTGATATCACTCAAAACCGGCAAATGGCCAGGCAACTGCAGCATCAAGCCAGCCATGATTATTTAACCGACTTGTTGAATCGCCACAGTTTCGAACAGGCATTACAAAACCTGCTGGACAATATCGACCAGCATTCCCAGCACAATCTGCTGTACATGGATTTGGACAGGTTCAAGTTGATCAATGACAGCTGTGGTCATGCGGCAGGCGATGAGTTGTTGCGTCAATTGTCCGTATTATTCAACAAGCGTATAGGTAACAGCGATATTCTGGCGCGCCTGGGCGGCGATGAATTTGGCCTGGTACTTACCAATCAGACACAGGAGAGCTCACTCGCTTTTGGAAAGCAGTTGCTGGAAGACATACAGAGCTTCAAGTTCTACTGGGATAATAAAATTTTCTCCATCGGCATGAGCATTGGCATGGTCAGCATTACCGATTCCAGTCAGAACATTACCAACCTGTTGCGCCTTGCCGACGCCGCATGTTATCGAGCAAAGGAAGAAGGTAGAAACCGCATTATTTTTAGCAATCAATACGATGGTGAGTTTCTGCAAAAACAACATGGAGAAATCAACTGGATTTCCAACATAGAATCCGCCTTTGAGCAAAAACGCTTCGTCCTTTATCAACAACCCATATGCCACACCCTTGATGCAGGCGAATCACCAGTATTTGCCATGGAGATATTGCTGCGCATGATCGATCCGGAAGGCAATATTATTACCCCCGATCATTTCATCCCTTCGGCGGAAAGATACAACCTCATGTCCGTCATCGACCGCTGGGTGGTACGCAATACATTCAGTTGGCTGACGAATGAGGACAACATGTCCTGTATTCCAGAGCTGACCACCATCAATGTATCAGGTGCTTCTGTAGTAGACCCGCTGTTTCTGGATTTCATTTTGGAGCAATTCCAGCAAACCGGACTCGTTCCCAACGCTGTGTGCCTGGAGATCACCGAAACCGTTGCCATTACCAACCTGTCCCGTGCACGTCGCTTCATTACTGAATTGCACAATGTTGGCTGCAAGTTTGCTCTCGATGATTTTGGCAGCGGCATGTCGTCCTATGGTTATTTAAAAGATCTGCCGGTGGATTTCTTGAAAATCGACGGCCAATTCGTGCAGGAAATGGACAAGGATCCCATCAGCATGGCAATGGTAAAATCCATCAACGAAATCAGCCAACTGATGGGGAAAACCACCATCGCTGAACATGTTGCCAACAAGGAGACCATGACCTTGCTGAGGAGCATGGGAGTCCAATATGCCCAAGGCTACTATCTTGCCAAACCCACACCACTGAACGCCTTGTCACCGGAATCGGCTGTTATAGCGTAGCTTCTCCTCTGTCGATCATTCCCATATCTTCCATAATGCTGTAGGTGGCTGGCAACACCAACATAATCAACACGGTGGAAGTCAACATACCGAACACGATACTGGTAACCAGAGGTACTAATATCAATGCCTGACTACTGGTTTCGAATAACAAAGGCGTCATTCCCGCCACAGTGGTTACCGATGTCAGAAATATTGCTCTGAAGCGATCTCTGACCGCCTGCCTCGCAGCATCATGAAATACCATACCTTCTCGCACCCGGTATTTGACAAACTCTACCAATAAGATGGAATCATTTACCACTACTCCCGCCAGCGAGACGAAACCAATCATACTCGGCAGGGTAAAATCCAAGCCCATGATCAAATGCCCCCAGATAGCGCCAATAAGCGCCAAGGGGATATTCAGCAACACGATAAACGGCTCACGATAGTTACGAAACTGCAGGCTCAAGAGCAGGAAAACACCCACTGCCCCCAATCCAAAACCACTGAGTATGGATATTTTGGTTTCAGTTCCGTTCTCCACCTCACCCTTGAAATGAAAACGAATATTGGGGTAACTTTTTTGCAGCTCTGGGATGAAATTACGTTGCAATCCGGCAATAATCTCCGAGGTATTGGCAAGCGCAGCATCTACATCACCAAAAATATTGACCGTGCGTCTATGATTCACATGACCTATACGGGCAAATTCACGCTTTTCTACCACCTTGGCCACACGACTGAGGGGAATCGCCTCCCCCTTGCCGGAAAAAACAAAGAAGTTTTCAAAGTCATCCATTTGCTGATGGCTATCACGATCCAACTTGGCAATAACCTCATAGGCTTCCCGCCCCTGATAAACATCAGTAATCTTCAGTCCTTGATAGGCTGCTCGTAGCTGGGAAGCAATAGCACGCGCATCCAGCCCGGCACTTTGTGCCCCCGGAAGCAAATACACCGAAAATTGCGGCTTGCCCGGGCGCAAGTCATCCAGAAGATTGGAGACCCCATTGTAACCGCGTAACCAGTTCTGCACTTCCCATGATGCTGCCGACAATGCATCCAGGTCATCGCCACTAAGACGCACATGAATAGCTCGCCCGGCAGGTCCCACCTTGGGTTCACGAAATTGTATGCTGATCACGTTGGGCAGATCACCACTGTTTTCCCGCCAACGCCGCGTCAGTTCGGACATAGATGTATGACGAATTTCAGTATTCAGAACATCCAGGGTAATGGTTGCCAGATGCGCACCATTTTCCGGCACATCCGCATGGGCAGCAAAGGAGACCTGAACATTTCTGATCAATGATTCCGACTCATTTTTACTCAGATCGACATTGGTTTTTTCCAGAGCCTGCAATAAATGAGCAACCACCGCCTGGGTTTCTTGCAGAGGGGTGCCCTGAGGCAACAACACTCTTGCGTCAACGGTATTTCCCTCCAAATCCGGAAACGCTTTGAATTTCACCGTACCCGTAGCAATCAGCCCCACAGAAAATACCAGCATAGCCAGAGCCGCACCAAGAGTAAGATAGCGATAACGGATTGCCGCATCTGCAGCCTTTCCTACCCCATCACGCATACGCAAAAAACCATTCTCGATTTTCTTGCGCCAGTTGGCACGTTTTATCTCGTGAGCATGCTCCAGGGAATGTTTGAGATGGTGAGGCAACACCAGCATGGCTTCGATCAAAGATACAGTAAGTACAGACAACAGCACTACGGGCAACACGCCCAGAATCTGACCAATATCCCCTTTCATCATCAACAGACTGCCAAAAAGAAAAGCAGAAGTCAGATAAGAGGAAAACACACCACGAAAAACCTTTTTGGTTCCATCGATAGCCGCCTGTTTCGGGGTTTTTCCCTTGGCATACTCATGCTCGATGCTTTCCGAGATAACAATGGCATCATCCATGAGTATGCCAATCGCCATCAATAACGCAATCATGGAAATCATATTGATGCTGACACCAAACAGTACCATCAAAGCCAATCCACCAAGAAAAGAGATTGGTAACCCCAATACCACCCAAAAGGTGTAGCGCCAGTTGAAAAACAGAAACAATGCCAACCCCGCCAGCAACAACCCCTGCCAACCGTTTTTCAACAACAGTTCTAAACGATCCCTTACACCTGTTGCGACATCCTGAGTGATGGTCAGACGAGTGCTTGCAGGTAGCACTGCATTTTCCTTTTCCACAAACGCCTTCACCGCATCAAATACTTTCAATGTATCATCGATGGTATTCTTGCTGATAACCAACACCGCAGCAGGCTTGCCATTCAAATCAATGTATTGCTCACGGTTTTCAAACCGATCTTCCACCCGCGCAATATCACCCAAGTGAATCTCGCCACCATCTTCGGTATTGAGTATGACCAGGTCACGCAGCGATTCAGCATTTTTTCGCGCATTGTCAAAACGTATTTGATAATCTTTGGATTCAGTTTCCAAAACCCCCGCCGGTAACTCTATGGATTCGGCGCTGATCAGATTGGCAATATCCTGCACACTCAAATTGTATTTACGCAGACTTTGCGCAGGAACCAACACTTGTAGTTGATGAGTAGAAAATCCGCTCACTTTGACAATAGGAATACGCGGATCTTGTAACATGCGATTTCGATAGTACTCCGCCAGATTTTTTAATTCCGCCGTAGTTAGTTTATCCGCCGTAATGGCAACATTGACCACCTGGCTGATACGCCCCAATTGGGTGATGACCGGATCTTCCACTGAATCTGGAAAATTCTGAATTCCATCGATTGCGGCTTTGATATCATCTGTGAACAACTGGATATCACCTTGCTCACGCATCTCCAGAGTGAAAATACCCATGTTGTCACGAGCATCACAAACCTGTTCCTTGAGAAAACTGATGCCGTCCGTGGCATCTTCCAAAGGATTGCATATCCCCTCTTCCACATCTTCCGGGCTGGCGCCGGGATAAACCACAGATACCTGAACCTTGCTTTGCTTCAGTACCGGAAATGACTCCTTGTTCAAATTTTGAATCGAAAAAATGCCAATGACAATGATTGCCAGCATCAAAATATTGGCAACAGTGGGATGGGCAGTGAAATAGCGAATCATTTTTCCGCAACCTCTTCACCCAAGGCTGTCGCCAGGAATTTCTGAACATAGTCATGCGCCCTCACCAACTTGAGTGGCAGTCCTTCCATAACCGGAATCACATCACTGATAATAATATGCTCTCCTTCTTCCAGTCCCTTTTTTATCACCACGAATTCACCTTGACGATAAAGAATATCCACCGGGCGAATTTCCAGATGATGATCTGGCTTTGCGACGTAAACACGTCCTTGATGAACTGCTTTACGGGGAATAACCAACATTGGTCTGGCGGGCGCATAAAACTTCACTTCGGCGAACATGCCCTTGAGCAAAGGCGGACGCTCTCCGGGAATGACCTGGGAATAAGGATCACTGACTTGTACCACCAAACCCACGGTATCACGCCGGGGATCAACCGATTCACTGATACGCAACAATTGACCCTGCCAGTGAGCCCCTTGCGGAAAGCCAACCAGGCTTACCCTGGCTTCCAGATTCATGGTCTCCAACATGTGCCAGAAATTCTCGGGTGAATTCAAATCCACACGTCGATGCTGTTGATTAGCAAACAAGGGGCGAAACAGTTTGGTCGGTAACTCTGCGGTAATTTCCACCGAATCCGTCCCTAGCGCTTCAAACAATACCGCCCCGGCACTGGTGAATTCACCCTTTTCAACAAACACCTCTCCGATGCGGGCATCAATGGGCAAGCGGATTTCTGTACGCCCCAGGGTGTCTTCGGTTTGTGCTACCTGAGTTTGGGATTGATTGATCTGTGCCTGCAACCCTGCCTTGCGGCTTTCATAGCCTTTCAGTTTGCCTTCCAGGTCAGCCACCTGTTGTTTCAGCTGCAATACTTTCTGCTCTTCTGCATCCACGCTGGAACGTGCCACCAGCTTCTTTTTCCAGATTTCCTGAATACGCTTGAATTCTTTTTTCTGAACGGACAGATTCTTTCGCACGATTTTCAGCAGAGACCGGGTGCTCTCTTCTTCAGTTTCTAGTTGACGCAAGCTGGACTGATTACCGGATAATCCGGCTCTACTCTGCTCCAAGGAGAATTCAAAAGTCGTGGGCTCAATGCGCAACACCACTGTTCCTTTGGGCAAGCTCGCGCCTTTACGCAAATCCGGGTGAATGTAGACGATTTTCCCACTTACTTCAGCTTTGGCATTGACCGTCACCCTCGGTTCGACATTGCCATATCCCGTAGCATGAGAACGATAGGGAATGCGCTCTACCCTCATCACCTGGACCGCTTTCACGGGATATCCCTGCTTCACATGTCCCACAGGCGGCTTGGTCTTCACCTTGAACATCACCAATACCACTGCCAACAACACAATGACCGGCAGCATAAATTTCTTTTGCAGAAGCTTTTTCATAGAGATATCCATTTTGACGTCCAAAGGTTCTTTCAGCCCACTATCTTATCTGAGCCGTCACCGTCGAATAGTTTCAAACTGTTTCCATGCCCCTGAAAAACACAGGGAAAAACAATCCGAATATCAGAAAACAATAATGAACTAATATTTCACAGGCATGTCCTAATGCCTGCAACAGTAATTTTTATGATATAGGAGAGAACAATGACTGGACTAATAAAAAACTTCCCTCATGACGGTATCGTTACCGTCAATCGCGTTATTCTGAAACCTGAATACTCTGTCGATGATTTGCAGGAACGGGTCGCCCTGCTGTGTGAAAATGTGAAGACTTATCACTCAGAAACTGGATTTATCGGTGGCTTTGTAAGCCTCAACAGCGGCAACATTTCCAATGAAGGCAGCACCATTGGGCAAACGGTAGAAAGCCCCTTGAAAGGCAAGGAAGCGTTGATTATTACTTTCTGGAAATCTTTCGAGGAACACGAGCAATCCCATCGCAGTGATACCTTCCAGCCTTTGTTCCAGGATGTATTGGAACTGTGTGAAAACGGCAATGAAGAAATCGCTTACGACATGCTTTGGTCAGGCGCAGCCTATTCTGCTGAAGATGCCAGGAAAGCCCGGGAAGCCAAGGAAAAACATCTGCAACAAGCCGCGTGATGTCTGAGCGCAATCACCCTGGGAGGCAATGATTGCCTCCCAGGAATTTGGGATGCCGAAGGCTGAAAGCAGCACACAGGCATCCTGGCTTCAACCCGTAAATATACGTTTGAACTGCCCCAGTTTTTCCTTGAAACTGGTTTCAGTGAGTGTCTGTAACAACTCGCCCAACTTGAAGGCATGATGTCGCTCATACGCCACCCCCAATTGGGGCATGTCTGCCAATCCACTTTCCCGTGCGTGTTCGACAAAACCCTTGTTCTTCCAAAAGAAAGCCCCGGGCATAGTGGTCGGAATCACCATCACGTAAAACATCGCACGCCCCAATATGGCAACAGCGATTGCCAGGAGCGCAAACAGCGCATAACTGAATAGATTTCCGCTATTCCATGAGAACATGGCCACACCCAACAGCACAGCAAGCAGCAACAAGCCGTTGCGCAACCAGTAGGAATAACCATAGGTGGTGGATTGCTCATAAAAGGAAGCCACAGCTTCGCTTTCACTATGTCCCAGATCACGATAGTGAAAATATAAACCCAGACCTTCCAACACCAAGCCTGTGACGGAAACCATCATCAACCATTGCCCCTGTTGCTGGGTCAAACTTCCCATCACAATTCCGGTCAGGCTCAACAAGATGGCGCCCAGGGTCAGGCCTGTTCCAACAAAAGCTGCTGCGGTATGCCAGTGATCCCAATAGGGACGGGCCGGGATACGATACAGCTTGTACATGTAGTAGCCACCAAACCCCAACCCCAACAAACCCAGAGCAGCAAAACCATTGCGCAATACGCTTGCCCAGCCAAAATCGAGCAGACTGAACAGGGTATAGCCACCCAATCCTGCAAAAAACAGGCTGACACCCGCAATCTCCCGACTCACGGGCGACATGCGCAGGTTATAGAAACCACGATAGAAACGATGGGGTTTGCCCAAATGCATGTTTAGTTTGAACATGCCAAAGCCCATGAGTACCAACATCAGCAACAACACAGGCACAACAGCACTGCTGTGCAAATAGTTGTTGATCGGTGCAACCCCAAACCAGGCACCAAGGACCAGTAGCGCAAAAGCACCCATAACTGCCTGAGCACTGAGGGTAAAGGCGATGTGAGCATTCTCATGGGAGCCAAGAAGTTTCTTCAAATTCCATTCCCGCTTGAATCCCTGCTTTGGATCCAACACGGGTTTGAAGGCATCCCCGTTCTCATCCTTGTGATACTTCAACGGCGTACTATCCACCCGCTTCATGTCTCTGGGCGTGGTGCGGGTTTGTTGAAAGCGTATATTGGGATGGGTGATGTCCGTGCGCGGGAACCCCGGTATTTCGGTTTTCGCCTGATCACGCCCTTCGGGAATATTCTCGATAACACCAAAGTCCAGAGCTTTTCCCAGACAAGCGGATACACAAGCAGGTTTCAGACCCACTTCAAGACGATCCACACACATATTGCACTTGCTCACCTGCCCTTTGACCGGATCCAGTTGCGGGGCATTGTATGGACATACCCAGGTGCAATATCCACAACCAAAGCAGATATCCGGGTCTTGCAGTACCGCACCGTATTCAGCAAATTTGGTATAAGCACGGGTGGGGCAACCCTTGAGGCAAACAGGGTCATCACAATGATTGCATGCCATGGAGATATTCAGGCGCTGATAGGCAGGATAGGTTCCACCTTCGACAAAACCCACAGAACGAAAAGCAATATGTGCCGGATTGTCATTTTTTTCGCTGCAAGCCGCTTCACAGGCATGACAGGCAATGCAGTTGTCTGCATTGAAAAAGAAGCCGTGCTGCTTCAGACGATTCGGATTTTCTGACACCTGTTGCTGTTCATTGATGACAAATTCTTTGGCGCGAGGATCATCTTCGGGTACGGTCTGAATGGATTTGCCATAGCGGTTGAACTCCTGGGTTTCAGGATCATTCAGCAACGCGTAATCAGGTTCATTTTCTCTTCTAGGAAACATGCTCATACCTCAAAACTTCCGCATTTCCATGCTCAGACGTGCCGCTTCTTCCTGATCGGCGATGCGTTCAATACGAATTGCCGACTGCTTGTAGGCTGGCTGTCGGGAATGAGGGTCCAACAATCCCAACGTCAGACGGTTGGCACAGTCATGAAAGTGGAAAGGCAGAAACACCATATTCTTTGGAACTCGCTGAGTCGGTTGAGCCATGACCACCGCATCTGAACGACGGGATACCAGGCGTACATATTCACCGCGCTGGATACCCATCTCGGCGCACAAGTCCGGGTTGATCTCGATAAAAGGAATGGGACTGTACTTGTTGTTGTTACCAATCTTTCCAGTTTTGGTGCGTCCATGCCAATGCTCGATCAGCCGCCCGGTATTCAGCCATACAGGAAACTTTTCATCCGGCACTTCATTGTTGTCGATGAATGGCAGGGGAATTAGTTTGGCGCGCCCATCTTCATAGCGGAATGATGCTGTTTGTGTATACAAACGAGTACCACCGACGGGAGGCGTTTCACCCTTTTCCGCCTGTTCCCGGGTATAAGGCCATTGGATGCCTCGACTCTTCTCCAGCAAGTCATGGTTCATGCCGGATATGTCTGACAAACGCCCCACGGACAATTCGCCCATCTCCAGAAAAATATCCGGCGCATGTTCGGGAAAGTTGACCTTTCCATCCTGATTGAAACGTTCAGCCATGCGGTTGAATATCCACAAATCCGGTTTTGCCTCTCCCGGAGGATTGGCAATGGGTTTGACCACGTTGATACGACGCTCGGTATTGGTCATCACCCCTTCTTTTTCTGCCCAGGTGCCGGCGGGCAGGTAGACATGGGCATATTGGGCGCTTTCTGTATCCTCATAACAATCCTGCACCGCGCAGAACTCCAGCTTTTCCATTGCCTTGCGGATACGCGACGTATTGGGCAGGGACGACATGGGATTGGTGGCAATCAACCACAAGCCCTTGATCTGACCCGATTCGATGGCGTGATAGATATCCGTTTGGAACATACCGCGTTTCTTGGGGAAAAATTCCACATCCACATTCCAGAACTTGGCAATTTCTTCACGGTGCTCAGGAATTTCCAGATAACGGTAATTTGGCAACCCGGAACAGGATGACCACTCCCGAGTACCCATGGCATTGCATTGTCCGGTAATGGACAAACTGGTTCCCCCGGGCTTGCCAATATTGCCCGTCAGCAACGCCAGGTTGTTGATGCCCACCACCCCATCCGAGCCATGGGTGGACTGATTGATACCCATGGTCCAAATCTGCATGGCAGCACCGGCATTGGCAAAACGTCGTGCCACATGACGAATGGTATCTTCATCGATGCCACAGATCTTGGCAGCAGTGGTAGGGTCATATTTCTCAACTTCGGCGCGCAGTTCCTCAAGCCCATTGGTGTTGGCTTCTATATAGGCGCTGTCTTCCAGCCCCTCTTTGAGAATCACGTGCATGAAGGCGTTTTGCAGCACCACATCGGTTCCCGGTGTAATGGGCAGATGAATATCGGCATTTTGTGCCAGCATGGTCACCCGGGGATCAACCACGATCAGGGGAAAGCCCCTCTTTTCCTGGGCTTCTTTCATGCGCCAATAGATAATGGGGTGTTGCTCGGGAAGATTAGAACCCCAGGCAATGAGCAAATCCGTATGTTCAAAATCCTCATAACACCCCGGAGGACCATCTGAACCGAAGGAACGCTTGTAACCCGAGACAGCGGATGCCATGCACAAGGTGGTATTGCCATCGTAGTTATTGGTGCCAATCAACCCACGGGTGAGTTTTCCCAGGGTATAAAACTCCTCGGTCAACATCTGTCCCGTGGAAATCACCGCAAAACTGTCACGTCCATGTTTTTCCTGAATGCGCAGGATTTCATCATGAACCTTGTCCAGTGCCGTGTCCCAATCCGTGTTTTGCCACGGCTGATGCCAGTGCTGGCGAATCTTTGGCGTTAATCCGCGCCCTGCAGAATCAAACAGTTCATGTTCAAAAATTCCCTTCAGGCAAAGCTTGCCACGGTTGACGTCTGCATCAGCAACACCTCGGGAGGCAACCGCCTTGCCTTCAGCGTTCAATCCCACTTCGATGGAACAACCTGTGGAGCAATAACCACAGGCGGCGTATTTCCATTCAACAACGCCTTTATCAGCAATCTTGATTGGATTCTTTTTACTTCGTCCAAATAACATCTGTTCTCACTCTGATTGTGCATGCCCGAATCTCAAGCTCAGGTCATGACTTCTTTCTGGACGGCGGTAGCCGCAATATCAGCCGTAACTACTCAGCGAAATTAAAAGATTGTAAGTTATTGATTATTCGGGCTTCGGCAGCAGGGATGCTGCCGCAGAGCTTACATGGAAGTATGTACAGTGCCCCGTATTATCAATAACTTACTGCCTTCACTGAGTAGTTACTATCAGTTTTGGGTCAGGCTTTGATGGAAGATTGCCTTATGAATATCCCCCAGGCTCAACATGCCGATCAGCTTGCCATTTTCTGCAACAGGAATACGACGAAAACGATTGTTTGCCATGATGATGGCGGCCTTGATCACAGGCATATCCGGTGACACGGTTCTGGCTCCCTGAGTCATCAGGTCTGCAACCTTTTTGCTCATCAAGGATTTGTATTCGCTGATCTTGTCCTTCAGGTCAATGGTTGCCATGCCTTCCATGGCATCTTCCACGCTGGGAAAAAGTTTCGCCAACACATCTTTTTCAGCAATAAAACCAATCAATTTATCACCATCCACAACGGGCAGACCGCTGAAACGATACAGACACATCAAGGATGCCACTTCTTGTATCGATGTATCCTGAGTAACAGTGCGCGCACCTTTGGTCATGATATCTTTTACCAGCATTGTTCTTTCCTCTTCATTCTTATTGCAAATCAGAACTGTATATATACGATGCCATCTTCTACCTTGGCAACATAAGTATTGGTACAGCCTTCATCTGGATCAAGTGCTTCCCCGGATTCCAGATTGATTTTCCAGTTGTGCAACGGACAGGTTACGGTATGCCCGGCTACGATGCCCTGGGACAAAGGCCCTTGTTTATGAGGGCAAGCATCACGTACGGCAAATACCTGATCGTCACTGGTACGGAATACAGCAATGCTGCCATCGTCCACTTCCACGACTCTTGAACCCAAACGCGGGATATCTTCCAGGGGGGCAATTTTTTTCCAGTCACTCATATTCTACTCCAGTCTCAGGCGGTGATTTTCAGGGCTTCAAATTCGTGGGCGGCTTCGCCGTCGGCACGCGCTTTCCAGGGGTCGACCTGAGAAACCTTTTGTCCAAGCTTGAAACGTTCATACAGGATTTTACGCTCTTCTTCATTCTCCAGAATCCGCTCCTTGATATAAGACAAGCCTACCCGCTCTACCCAAGGCGCTGTACGCTCCAGATAATGGGCTTCTTCGCGATACATCTGGGTAAAGGCGCCACAGTATTCCAATACTTCCTGTTCTGTGTCTACCTTGCAGAGAAAATCCGTTACCCTGACTTTGATCCCGCCATTGCCACCGACATGCAGTTCATAGCCAGAATCCACGCAGACCACGCCAAAATCCTTGATAGTAGCTTCAGCACAGTTACGCGGACAACCGGATACCGCCAGTTTGAATTTATGTGGCATCCAGGAACCCCAGGTAAGATCTTCCAACTTCACACCCAGACCCGTGGAATTTTGGGTACCAAAACGGCACCAGGTCTTTCCGGCACAGGTCTTGACCGTGCGCATGGCTTTACCATAGGCATGACCGGAAACAAAACCGGCATCAGTAAGATCTTTCCACATGGGCGGGAGATCTTCTTTCTTTACCCCGAACAAATCAATTCGCTGACCGCCAGTCACCTTCATTTCGGGTACATCGTATTTGTCACAAACATCGGCAATTGCGCGCAAATCTGAAGGCGTACACAAACCACCAAACATACGGGGAACAACGGAATAAGTGCCATCCTTTTGAATATTGCCATGAGCACGCTCGTTGATATAACGCGACTGGGCATCATCCTTGTATTCTTCAGGCCAACGCGCCAGCAGATAGTAGTTCAAGGCAGGGCGGCAGGTAGCGCAGCCATCTGGGGTCTTCCACTCCAGGAAGCCGAATACAGATTGCATATCCTTGAGCTCATGCTCTTTGATCGCCTTGATGACTTCATCATGAGAGTGCTCGGTACATCCACAAACCGGTTTCTTGCTGGGCTTGGCTTCATAACCTTCACCTACGGTGCTGGACAGAATCGCCTCAACCAAACCAGTACATGAACCACAGGATGCCGATGCCTTGGTGTGGGCACGCACATCATCCAGGGTAAACAAACCCTTGGTTTGAATGGCATCGACGATATCGCCTTTGGTGACACCATTACAACCACAGATTTCTGCATCGTTGGACAACGCCGCCACACGGGTTTCGTCACCATGCCCCGCATCACCCAGGTCATGTTGACCAAACAAAATGCTGTTGCGGAAACCGGATATATCCGTACCTTCGCGCAACAACTGAAAATACCAGGTACCATCCATGGTATCGCCAAACATCACCGCTCCCTTGATCTGATTGTCCCGCACTACCAGCTTTTTATATACATTTTGCGCTGGATCTTGCAGGACCAGGGTTTCATCCCCTTCCTCCTCATTGAATTCTCCGGCAGAAAACAGATCAATGCCGGTTACTTTGAGCTTGGTAGAAGTTACCGAGCCTTCATAACGAGCAATACCAAGTTTCGCCAAATGGTTGGCAGCAACCTTTGCCTGTTCAAACAGGGGCGCCACCAAGCCATAACATTCGCCACGATGCTGTACGCACTCCCCTACAGAATAAATTCGTGGATCATAGGTTTGCATGGTGTCATTGACCACCAGCCCCCGCTCACAATACAGGCCAGCTTTCTGCGCCAGTTCCATGGCAGGGCGAATACCCACTGCCATTACTACCAGATCCGCCTCGATTTCTGATCCATCAGCAAAACCCAAGCCCTTTACCTTGTCATCACCCAATATTTCAGCGGTTTGGGCTTGCATGAGAAATTTCATCCCTTTCTCTTCCAGGGACTGGCGCAACATGCCTGCAGCAACCTTGTCCAGTTGGCGCTCCATGAGAATATCCATGAGATGCACCACAGTGACATCCATGCCATTGAGCATCAATCCGTTGGCCGCTTCCAAACCCAGCAGACCACCACCAATCACTACCGCCTTTTTACCGGTCTTGGCAGCTGCCAGCATGGCATCTACATCGGCAATATCACGGAAGCCGATAACACCGGGCAAATCAGAACCGGGAACAGGAATGATGAACGGGTTGGATCCCGTTGCCAACAACAGACGGTCATAGGCTACTTCCATTCCCGATGCAGCTACCACCTTACGATTGATACGATCGATCTCCACCACCGGATCGCCACTGTGCAAGGTAATGCCGTTGTCTTCATACCAGGCACGATCATTGAGAATAATATCGTCGATGGTTTTTTCACCTGCTAAAACAGGCGAAAGCATAATACGGTTATAGTTGGGGTGAGGCTCGGCACCAAACACGGTGATGTCGTACATCTCCGGAGTAAGTTTGAGTAACTCCTCCAGGGTACGAACACCTGCCATGCCATTTCCTACAAGTACCAGACGTTCTTTCATGGGATTCCTCTATTTTTGAATGCTCTGCAAATAACGATAGCCCAACTCTTGCAATTACCTTGCCAACAAGCACATCCAATTGTTATTTATCGATTTTTTATAGCTTTAGACAATTTCATACCCCCGTTGCCAGCGTTCAGAGACCCGTTTCGCACCAACTTGGTGCAAAGTAGAAGCCTGAGCAGAAAACATGCATCAGAAATAACTTATACAGTTATTGTGGATATGTTTTTTGGAACGCCCCACAACCTGCTACACAATTTACACCTTTATATAGACCGCAAGATTTTTACCAATACATCTCTTCTGGCATGGCAATTGCAACACCACAAATACCAGTAGTATTTACGGAGTTATCTTAATCATGTCGGAAGCCAAGCTAAATTTATTCTCTTTCAGTGGCAAGATCAGGACATTGCACCTTACCTGGTTTGCTTTTTTTCTGTCATTCATGGTGTGGTTCAATCATGCCCCCTTGTTGGCAGCCATTCAGGAAACCTTCAACCTAAGCAAACAAGAAGTCAAAGCATTGCTTATCGTGAACGTGGCTCTGACCATTCCTGCTCGCATCATCATTGGCATGTTGGTAGATAAATACGGTCCCCGCCTGATCTTTTCGGGGCTGTTATTTATTTCCAGTATCATCTGTTTCTTCTTTGCCATGGCAGATTCTTACCAGATGCTTCTCGCCACCCGTTTTGCCCTGGGATTTGTTGGCGCGGGTTTCGTCATCGGCATTCGTATGATCGGTGAATGGTTCCCCGCCAAACAGGTGGGTGTGGCAGAAGGGATCTACGGGGGCTGGGGCAACTTTGGTTCCGCCGCTTCCGCCATGATCTTGCCAACCCTGGCGCTGATGTACGGTGGGGAGAATGGCTGGCGCTATGCCATTGCCACTACCGGCGCCATTGCCATGTTGTATTCCTTCGTTTACTTCAAATTTGCACGTAACACCCCCAAGGGCTCTACCTATTTCAAGCCCAAGAAAACCGGTGCCATGGAAGTAACCAGCAAGGGCGATTTCTTTTTCTATCTATTGATGAACATCCCCATGTATGCAGCACTGGCAGTGCTTGCCTGGAAACTTGGCCCTGCCAATCTGAACATCATCGGCTCTTTCGCCACAGACAGCATCTACATTGGATTGCTGGCATTGTATGTGTATCAGACTTCACAGGTCTGGCGCATCAACAAACATGTGTTCACTGAAGAAATACCAGAAATACATCGCTACAAGTTCAAGCAGGTTGCCATATTGGATCTGGCGTATTTTGTAACCTTCGGATCTGAACTGGCCGTGGTCTCCATGCTCCCCCTGTTCTTCAAAGACACCTTTGATCTGAGCATGGTGGAAGCGGGCTTACTGGCATCGGGCTTTGCCTTCATGAACCTTTTGGCACGCCCATTTGGTGGCTTGTTCAGCGACAAATACGGGCGTAAACGCATGCTATCCATTTTGATCACTGGTTTGGCAATCGGCTATCTGGTATTGGGTCAGATCACGTCTGGCTGGCCATTGGCACTGGCCGTCATCGCCACCATGACTTGCTCATTCTTTGTGCAGGCAGGTGAAGGAGCTGTTTTTGCAATTGTTCCCCTGGTAAAGCGTCGCATGACGGGTCAGGTTGCAGGCATGGCAGGTGCTTACGGCAACGTCGGTGCAGTTACTTTCCTGACCGTATTTTCCTTTGTTTCTCCCAGTATCTTTTTCATGGTTATCGCGGGTGCTGCACTCGTTGCCCTGATTGCGGTACAGTTCCTGGATGAACCCAAGGGACATACGGCTGAGGTCATGGAAGATGGTACGGTACAAATGATTGAAGTTGGATAACTGCACAGCCTGTATATGGCACATGGATGTGCCAAGATTCTGACCCGAGATAAACTTGTGCGTGAACTTTTAAATAACGGCTGAACATCCATGAACAACACCCTGCAAATTGATTACGCTGTTGTCACTGAAACCGGCGCCAAGGAAGAAAATGCCGATGCCGCAGATGCCCTGGTTCCCAGTGGCAGCGCTTTGCTGAACAAGGGCATTGCTGCCGCTATCTGCGACGGCATGAGCAGTTCTGAAGGGGGGGTGGAAGCGGCACAAACCTGCGTGCGCAGTTTCATGGATGATTACTTGAGCACCCCGGATTCATGGACGGTAAAACATTCTGCCACCAAAGTGCTTGGGGCACTCAATCGCTGGCTCTGGTCACAGGGACAAATGCGCTATGACTCCGCCCGCGGCATGGTTACTACCTTCACCGGACTGGTGATCAAATCCACCACTGCCCACGTCTTTCATGTTGGCGACTCACGCCTGTATCTGTTTCGCGATGGCGAACTGGAACAACTTACTCACGATCATCGGGTCTGGGTTTCCAAAGACAAGGATTTTCTCTCCCGCGCCATGGGTATCGATGCCCATATCGATATCGACTACCGTTCCCTGGCGGTCGAACCCGGCGATATTTTCCTGTTCACTACAGATGGCATCACTGGCTATGTTACTGATAACCGGCTGCGGCAATTGTTGCGGGAACATGGTGAACAACTTCAATCCAGTGCTGCCAGTATCATGGAAGAAGCACTGCACAATGGCAGTCATGACAATGTCACCTGCCAATTGCTGAAAATACTCAGCCTGCCGCAAAAAACCGAAGATGACATTCTACAAAAAATTACCGAGTTGCCATTTCCTCCCCCCATGCAACCCGGCGTACAGATCGACAACTATGAAATTTTGAGAGAACTTCATGCCTCCAACCGTAGCACCGTCTATCTGGCGAGAGACACGGAAAACGGACACAAAGTAATCCTCAAAACCCCTTCCGAGAACTATCGGGATGACCCCAGCTTTCTGGAAGGCTTTCTGCATGAAGAATGGGTTGGGAAACGCATCAGCAATCCCCACGTCCTCAAGGTTCTGGATTGTCCACAACGGCGTTTTCTGTACAACATTGCTGAATATGTCGAAGGCCAGTCTTTACGCCAATGGATCAATGATCACCCCCAAACCCATATCAACACAGCCAGAGAATTTCTGGCACAGATCACGGATGGCTTACGCGCCTTTCACCGACTGGAAATGATCCATCTGGATCTCAAACCAGAAAACATTCTGATCAATAACAATGATGTGCTGAAAATTATTGATTTCGGTTCAACCCGAGTCGCCGGAGCCACCGAAATTCGCTCAACCTACAGCAGTGACACACCCCAGACTACCGTGGATTACGGCGCACCTGAATGCCTCAAAGGGCAATGCAGCAATCGTTCAGACATCTACTCCCTGGGTGTTATTGCCTATGAATTGTTGACTGGCGCACTGCCTTATGGCGAACATGACAAGCCTGTTGCCGCCCACAAACTGCGATATACACCAGCCTCCCAACACAATCCAAATATTCAATACTGGGTAGACGCTGCCTTGCGCAAAGCACTAAACACCGATCCCTCAAAACGTTACGACACCCTTTCCGAGTTTCTTTACGACCTGTCCCATCCCAATCCTGCGTTCACCCAGGTCAGTAACCAACCACTCATAGAGCGCAACCCACTTGGATTCTGGAAAGGCTTGTCCGCACTATTGCTATTCAGTAATCTGATATTGCTGTATCTGCTAACGCACTAACTCGAAAGTACCCAAGGCTTTCCTCTACATTTTTCCCAGGTTTTCCTTAACAAACAGTGGTTATTGCTGAATAATGTCCCTCCCCTTATCTGGAGTTGAAGCAACCATGGATTCTGTCCCCTCTTTTATGCAAGCCATCAAACGCGCCCGTTCATATGGAATCGGTGAATTTCTGGAAATCATTGGTGAACTTTCCCAGGAAAGCACCAAGAAGGGCTTGCTTAGTCGCAAGACCAAAGAATTGGTCACTTTTGGCATTGCTTTGAACAAACAATGTGAACGCTGTATTTGTATCCATGCCGATGATGCCAAAAAACTGGGGGCGACTGAGAAGGAACTGGAACAGGTCAGGAAAATAGCCCTGTTCATGCGTTCAACACCCAGCCGAGATGAGCATTTGTGGAAATCATGGAAAAGCTCCTGGAAACAATTTGTGCTTGCCAAAGGCGCTATTCCTCATGGAGACAGAGAACTGATTGCTGTCGCTATTTCCATTGTCATGCAACACAAAAAACATATTCAATTACATACAAAAAACGCCATGCAACTGGGACACGGCGGCGCGGAAGTAATGGAAGTATTACCCATTGCCCTGCTCATGGACGGCGCACCGGCACTGTCGCAAATACCCACGCTGATGAAGGCGATCGAAAAGCACTCTGACTAAGGAAGCTCTGATTGATTTAACACTACCCTTTTGAATTTATGTCAAAACAGCGCCGCCCCAATACAAGCATTGCCATGCGGGAATTGATTGCGCAAATCCGCGATAATATTCCCTTTGATCTGCCGGAGTCTCAGATATGTGGCGACAGTTGCAATGCCTGCTCGTTAAAGTTGCTGGAATACTTGTCTGGCGAGCTGGCAAACTGGGAAGCGAACCTGGGTGCTGGGGACAAACCCAGCTTGGCCGACCTCAGCCAGCTCGCCCGTAGCGCACGCAAGATTCACCGGGTATTGCAGAAAAATGGGCTGATCCAAGACTTGGGGTCGGAATCAAACAAAGAAAGCATCACGTAAAGTCATCAACTTAGATTGATTTGAATCCGCCCCCTTGGGTTCTCACTCTTTGGTTACTCCACTTTCAGTTGGCCACCCAATTGCACTGAGAAATCAGGATTCAGTAATACCTCCGGAGCAGAAAGATACAGCAGAATATCGGCGGGAATGGCAACCGTGCCAAGGGTGCCCACACTACCATCTGCAATGCAACTCACATCCTTGTTGTGCCCAAGGTCTTCCGGATCCAGGGTCAATGCACCGCTGCCTGAGCAGCCACCTTCGGCTGCCTGCAGCACCACATCCCGGTAAGCGACATTGCCGGCATTGTCCTTCATTGAAAACCGGGCGATTTCGATTTCCAGGGGGTCACCATAGTGAGCAGCATCTCCCGGTGGGACAGGCCAATCCGTACCACGATAGCCATTGGCCTCCCACATGCCTGGGTTCGCAGCATCCTCATTGGGCGTATATACCTTAACCGGGCCATAACCTCCATCATCAGGATAACCGTTGAAGCGCATCAAGGTCGTTGCCACCCTATCTGTGTCGCTAACACCCTGGGGATCGCTGACGCTGATGTTCACCTTGAACGGTGGAAAATCATCAGGATTGGTGATGCCAAATGCCAGAGGCGCAGGATAATTGACACTAGCAACCGAGGGAACTACCGTCGGCCAGAGGTTGCTGCTTATGCCATCCTGGGGATTATTGTCAATAACACCGCCATAAACGTAGTAGACAGTGGTATTGAAAGCACCATAGCTTCCTTGCTGTATAAAAAACACTCTTGTCCCGTCACCACTGAGCTGCATACCCTCTGTGCCACCCCTCATATCGATACCGCTGGTGCCATATCGGGTATCCACTTTCA
>CAYXOS010000013.1:0-29141 GCA_964467115.1 uncultured Sedimenticola sp. | reverse complement strand
GAGAATACAGACTCGGAGAAAGAAAAATGAGTGATAATAGCAATCCTCACGGTCAAACTACCGGTCACGTCTGGGACGAGACTCTGGCAGAATTGACCAACCCACCACCCAAATGGTGGATGCTCGGACTGCATGCCAGTTGGATTCTGGTAGTGGTTTACACCCTGTACTACCCTTCCTGGCCACTGGTCAGCAGTCACTTCAAGGGCTTTGCCGGATGGACATCCATCGGCGAATTCAAAGAAGACATGAAAGAAGTAAAGCAGGTTCGCGCCAAATATGAAGATAAACTGCCCAAGATGACCGCGGCAGCCATTCTGGCTGACAACGAAATGAAAAATTACGTTGTTCGCTCAGCAAAGGTTCTGTTTGGTGACAACTGTGCCGCCTGTCATGGTAGTGGTGGTGCTGGCAACCCTGGCTTCCCCGCGCTGGTTGATGACGACTGGCTCTATGGTGGCTCAGTAGATGCTATCAAGACATCAATTACCGGTGGACGCAAGGGCATGATGCCAAAAATGGGTGGCATGCAATTGACTGATGCTGAAATTGACAAGTTAGCACAAGCCATCAATAGCGGCACCATTGCCAAAGAGCCATTGTTCATGTCCAAAGGCTGTGTAGGCTGCCATGGTCCGGATGCTAAAGGCATGGCGCCATTGGGCTCTGCCAACCTGACCGACAAAATCTGGCGCTTCAAGGCAAAAGATCAGTTGGCAAGCATCAAAACCACGATCAAACATGGTGTTAACGATCCCACAGATCCAAAGACACGTAATGCGGAAATGCCAGCCTGGGGAACCGGCGACAAGCCTCGCTTGACCGAAACCCAGATCAAAAAACTTGCTGTGTATGTGCATGCGCTTGGTGGTGGTCAGTAATTAACATCCGCTCCTCCGGCACCCGGAGTTTCCGGGTGCCTTTTACATCTTTGTTAAGGGGAATTACATCATGATTGATGATTGGGTCGGCTTAGCTTCCGTTCTCTCTGTCGGAGTAGCAGTAGTCATCTTTGCTTTTCTGGCATGGAAGATCAAAAAACTGATGAATGAAACAAAATCTGACGACTGATAAATCGTCGTAAGTAAATAAAAAGGGAAGCTGATCAGCTTCCCTTTTTTTGTCGCAATGCCTTGTAAATTATAAAAATATTGTGATTTATCACTGACAGAAAAACACGCCAATGGCAATATCTAATTCAAGTTTATTCCGTTATAATTAGCAGGTTCGCCCTTTGCTTAATTTTGCATGTGAACTCAGGAGACCACAGTGACTGAAACAGCGACTTCCACAGAAAAGAAAAACCAGTATGCCGACGATATCTATGAGGAAGCTGCCAACTGGCATGTCAATACGGGTGAAGAAAAAATCTACCCCAAACAAGCCGCTGGGAAATGGCGCAAACTAAAGTGGATAACCCATAGTATCTGGCTGATTTTATTTATTGGTCCCTTCATACGCTGGAATGGACAGCAAGCCATCTTGTTCGATATTCCCAATCGGCAGTTTCATATTTTTGGTCTGACTATCCTGCCCCAGGACGTGTGGATGCTGGCGCTGGTATTGCTGTTTTTCGCCATGTTACTTGCCGCTGTCACCTCCATCGCCGGACGGGTGTATTGTGGTTTTTTCTGCTTTCAAACAGCCTGGACAGATCTATTCATCTGGCTGGAAGACAAGATCGAAGGGGTACCAGCAAAACGTCGTAAACTTGACTCTGCCTCCTGGTCCGCTGAAAAAATCCGGAAGAAGATTCTTAAATATCTCATATGGACGCTGATTGCCGTAGCCACCGGCATCAGCTTTGTTTCCTGGTTCACTGATTCTCGCCAGCTGTGGCATGATCTGCTAACCTTCAATGCTAGTAGCACCGCCTACGGCATCATTGGCCTGTTCACCGTCGGCACCTTGGTATTGGCAGGTAAACTGCGCGAACAAGCCTGTTTCTGGCTATGCCCATACGCACGTATTCAAGGTGTAATGTATGACAAGGAAACCATCCTGCCCACTTACGATTTTCATCGTGGTGAACCTCGCGGTCGCCTGAAAAAAGGCAATCTGGTGGAAGGCAATGGTGATTGTATCGATTGCAAACAGTGTATTGCTGTCTGTCCAACTGGCATCGATATTCGCATGGGGCAGCAGGAAGGTTGCATAACTTGTTCCTTATGCATGGATGCCTGCGATGCGGTAATGGAAAAAATTGGTCGTCCCAAAGGGCTGATCCGCTATGCCTCCATGGATGAAATGGAAGGAAAAACCCAACTACCCTTGTTTAAACGCCCACGAGTGCTCATTTATCTGACCATATTGGTATTGGCTGTTAGCGGAATCACCTATGGCATAACTCACCTGGGAGCAATTGAAATCAAGGTCCTGCACGGACGTTCGCCCTTGTTCGTACAACGCAGTGATGGCACCATCCAGAATAAATATGATGTCAAGATATTGAATAAAACCGCCAACGACGTCCCCATCAAAGTAACGGTGACTGGCATGGACGGTATATCCCTGAAAGGCGCTGAAAACAGCCTGATGGCAAAGAAGGGCAACACAGGGTCATATATTATGTTCATCAATGTACCTTCAGAAAAGATCAAGGAAGAGAGAACCCCGATTATCTTTAAGGCAGTAAATCAGGATGATCCTACTCAAACCAGTTCTTATGAAAGCATGTTTTTTGCACCGAAATAAGTAGACTCAGGCATGAATACAATGACAGACAATAACAGCCCACGCTTTTCACAAGACAGTAAGCAAGCCTTCAGAAACCCCTGGGTACTGGCATGGATAGCAGGTATCCTGCTGGTTTTAGCGGTCAATGTCGGCTTTATTGTTACTGCCATCGTGACCAACCCCGGGCTTGTCGATAAAGACTACTACGAAAAAGGAAAAAACCAGGAACAGAACTTTTTCAAACAACAGGAAGCGCGTAACCGCCTCGGTTGGCAGATGAAGCTCGATGCGGCAAGAAAGCCGGTGATGGGGCAAAGTGCGCGTTACAATTTCAGTATCGTCGACACAAAAGGTTTGCCCATCGATGGGGACAAGGCGGTAATAAACGCCTATCGCCCCAGTGATGTCCACGCTGATTTCAGCACCGAAATGCAAAAACTGGCACCCGGTATCTATACTGCTGAACTGACGTTCCCACTAAAAGGGATTTGGGACATTAGCGCAGTACTGACAAAAGGTGAAGACAGCCTGAAAATCACTCATCGTATATCGGTATTATCTAACAATAGCCAATGAGTGATCCCAAAGCTGGCTGTTTTCATTGCAGCCTGCCCTTGCCCGCAGATGAAACATATTCATCTGAAGTTGGCGGACAGCAACAGCATTTCTGCTGCTTTGGCTGTCAATCAGTATGTGAGGCGATCTACGCTGCTGGCATGGAAGGTTTTTACCAACGCACACCTGACGGCACCCTGCTCGAACCACCACCTGCCCCACCCCAAGACCTGGGCCTATATGACCTGGAAGAAGTACAAGCAGAGTTTGTCCGTGAAATGGGACAAGAACGCGAGGCACATCTTCTGGTCGAAGGCATTCATTGTGCCGCCTGCGTATGGCTGATTGAACAGCGTTTGAACGCCCTGCCCGGCATACTGTCCGCCAGGGTCAACTTGTCTGCAAAACGTTTGTTGTTACGCTGGGACAACAACCAAATCAAATTATCCGAAATCATTGCCAGTCTAGCCACAATCGGCTATTCCGCCACGCCATTCGATCCTGAAGCGGCAGAAGGCGTATTGAAAAAGCAAACCCGGGATCTACTGTTTCGCATTACATTTGCCGGTTTTACCATGATGAACCTGCTGTGGGTGTCCATTGCCCTCTACAGCGGCGCAGAAGACGGCAATTTTCGATCCTTGTTTCATTGGGTGGGCTTTGCCCTGGCAACCCCTACCCTGTTCTATTCCGGCTGGCCTTTTTTAAAAGGTGCCTGGACAAGCTTGCGTACCCGACACCTAGGCATGGATTTGCCTATCGCCTTGGGTGCAAGTGTTACCTGGGCATATTCCACCTGGGTGACTTTCGGCAACCTGCCTGACCATCATGTGTATTTCGATACGGTGGTCAATTTTATCTTCGTCATTCTTATTGGCAGGCATCTGGAAGGTGTTTCCAAACGCCATGCGGTTGCAGCAACCCAGCGCTTGCTCGACCTGCAACCACGTGTTGCCTTGATCCTCAAAGATGGTGAAGAACAATCTGTGCCCATTCGACGTGTACAAGTCGGTGATACAGTCATTGTGAAGCCCGGCACAAAAATCCCCGTGGATGGCATTGTCCTCGATGGCACGAGCCAGGTGGACGAAGCCATGCTCAGCGGCGAATCAGAACCGGTATCCAAACACCCGGGAGACAAAGTCTCTGCTGGCACGGTCAATACACAAGGTGCCATCACCATTGAAGTAAGCGGCACCCTGGCAGACACGGCATTGGGCAAGATCATTCGTCTGGTTGAAGAAGCCCAGGCATCCAAGGCACCCATTCAATGCATGGCAGATCGTATTGTGCCCTGGTTTGTGCTCGCCACCCTCAGCCTTGCCACGTTGACCTTCCTGTTTTGGCTTCACAAGGATTTCGAGATTGCCCTAATGGCGGCAACCTCAGTTCTCATCATTACCTGCCCTTGTGCTTTTGGACTTGCCACACCCATGGCGATTGCAGTTGCTTCCGGACAAGGAGCAAGACACGGCATACTGATAAAAAATGGCGCTGTTCTGGAGACCCTTTCTCACGTCAAACACTTTGTTTTTGACAAAACCGGCACCCTCACAGAAGGAAAAATGCAGGTGACAGAGGTCATTACCAGCGGTCAAATGACACCTACAGAGGTAATACAGATCTGTGCCGCTGCCGAACAAATGTCAGAGCACAGCATTGCTCAGGCCATAATCAATCATGCCAAAACTCAGGATATAGCCGCCAGCAAGCTGGAGACAAGCCATTTTTCCAGCCAGTCCGGGCTCGGAATCGCTGCCAGAGTTGACAAAAAAACCGTTGTCATTGGCACTCAGCAATGGTTACAGCAAAACAACATCCAGCTACAAAAGCAGTTGCTCGATAAAAGCGCCGTCTTGGAAAGTCAGGGAATTTCCGTTGTCCATGTTGCAATCAATTCTGAGCATACTGCCATCATCGGTTGCGCGGATAAACTGCGCGAAGATGCCAAAGCCCTGATTGCCTCCCTCCGACAACAAAACATCGAGTTGACCTTGTTATCTGGTGACCGGAAAAGCGTTGCAGAAAACATTGCCCGACAACTTGGTGGAATGGAGGTCATAGCAGAAGTACTGCCAGAAGACAAAGACCGGGTGATCACCGAGCTTCAGGCTCAAGGTCAACTCATTGCCATGGTGGGTGACGGCGTCAATGATGCACCGGCTCTGATTCGTGCTGATGTCGGCATCGCTATCGGTTCTGGAACCGATGTATCCGTTGAAAGTGCTGATATCGTGCTGATGGGCGAGGAATTACAGAAGATTGAGCAGGCGGTGGCACTGTCTCGACGCACCCTGCGCACCGTACGCCAGAACATCATGATATCCTTCGTCTACAATATCATTATGGTACCCCTTGCCATGTCTGCGATGATTACGCCGCTGATTGCGGCGATCTCCATGCCCATCAGTTCATTGCTGGTCATCGGAAACGCAGCCCGTATTCGTACCCTGTTCAGAGAGAAAACTGACTAATGGACGTGATTTACACATTAATACCTGGAATGATTTTTTTCGGGCTGGTCTTTGTAGGCGTGCTTATCTGGGCGATAAAACGCGGACAATATGAAGATATGGAAGGTGATGGCAATCGCATTCTGATGGACGATGACGCTGATGCTTCACCAAGGCAGAAACGCCCTGGACTCAACTATCCCGATGAAGACTAATCCTTATCCCTTTTCCCCAAAACTGTCTCTGTTCAATGCTGCTCTGACGCAGCCCAATACCGTGTAGTCAACCGCCCCATCCAACGCTTCATAGACCGCTGTCAGGCGTATCTCCTGACCCTGCTCCAACATCAAGTCCTGAATCTGCTTCAGCATTTCTGCATCGATTGTCACCACTTCATTCAACTCAAGCAACCCTTGCTCTATACCTTTTGCCAGGTGGCTGTAGACAGTGCGCGGCTTCAGATCTCTTCGCTTGGCAATTTCTTCCACCCCAAAACCACAACGGAACAGCCCAACACTCTCTGCCACAGTATCTGTTGCCGAAGAATGCCCCTTCGATGTATCCGCATAGGCTTCCAGCACGCTCAGAAATGCCTGGCCGTACACATCAAGTTTATGACTGCCAACCCCGGAGATGCGACTCATTTGTTCCATGCTCAACGGGTGATATTCCATCATTGCCATAAGCGTGGCATCATGAAAAATAACATAAGGAGGAACCCCTTGCTCTTTCGCCAGTTGCAGGCGACACTCCCGCAACGCCTCCCACAGTTCAGGATTGCTTCCCGAGTATGCCTTTTTGCTCTTGGTGCCGGATTTCTTTTGTTGCTTGCTTTCTTCGCGTAACAACAAACTTTGTTCACCCAGCAACAAAGGGCGACAATTTTCCGTCAACTGCAATCCACCATACCCTTCCTGATCCACCGCCAAGAAACCTTGTGCAATCAATTGACGGTACAAACTACGCCATTGTTTTTGGGACAATTCCTCACCAATACCCCAGACAGCAAGTTGCTGATGCCCAAATCGCGCATTGCGCTCGTTTTCCTTTCCCAACAATACATCGATCAGATAGTTGACGCCAAAGCGCTGCCCGGTACGATACACACAGGACAGGGCTTTTTGTGCCGCCACGGTGCCATCCCAGGTTTTCGGTGGGTTCAGACAGATATCACAGTTACCACAGGGTGTATGCAACTCATCGCCAAAGTAACTCAATAGCGCCTGTCGCCTGCAACTGGTCAATTCACAATAGCCCAGCATTCGCTCCAGCTTTTGTGTTTCTACACGCTTGTGCTCTTCATCTGCATCTGATTGTTCGACAAATTGACGCAGCGTAATCACATCTTGCAAGTTATAGAACAACAATGCTTCAGCGGGCTGCCCATCTCGTCCTGCACGCCCGGTTTCCTGATAGTAGGCTTCGAGACTCTTGGGCAAATTCATATGAACTACGAAGCGTACATCCGGCTTGTCTATCCCCATGCCAAAAGCAATGGTTGCGACGATTACTACGCCATCTTCACGCAAGAACCTGTTCTGATTCTCCGCCCGGATCTGTTGTGATAATCCGGCATGATACGGAAGTGCCGTGATACCTTGCTGTTGCAGCCAGTTAGCCGTCTCATCGACTTTACGCCGGGAAAGGCAATATACGATGCCAGCTTGTGCAGGATAATCAAGCTTGATGAAACGTAACAGTTGCTGACGCGCATTGCTGCTGTCACCTGCAACCCGATAACGAATATTTGGGCGATCAAAACCACTGATGAAATGTGCCGCGTGCTGGAGATTCAAGCGTTGGATGATTTCCTTGCGTGTTGGCTCGTCAGCAGTTGCTGTCAGTGCAATACGAGGAACATCAGGGAAGGTTTCATGTAACGCAGACAACTGAATATATTCAGGTCGAAAATCGTGTCCCCACTGGGAAACACAATGTGCTTCATCGATGGCAAACAAGGCAATGGAAATTTGCTTGAGCAAAGACTGGAAGCTGTCCATCATCAACCGTTCAGGCGCCACATACAGCAGTTGCAACTCGCCATTGAGCAACTGTCTCTTCACCTGCTGGCTGTCTTCTTCGCTCTGCGATGAATTCAATGCTGCTGCTGCCACGCCCAACTGCTGCAAAGCAAGCACCTGATCCTGCATCAATGCAATCAATGGAGAAACCACAATACCCACACCTGAACGAAGCAAAGCGGGTATTTGATAACAGAGGGATTTTCCTCCCCCTGTGGGCATCAATACCAGGGCATCTTCACCTGCCAGCAAGGCGCTGATTATTTCTTTTTGAAATGGACGAAACTCGCTGTAACCGAAGGTATCATCAAGAATTTGAAGCACCTGATCCTGGGCAGACATGCAGCTTATCCAGAGTCAGGGGGTAGATGAAGAAGTATCAGAGTGCGTCATATCATCCAGAGGCTTTCTCAGACGGGAAAAATTCTTGGGTGCTACATACTGCAAGACTTCCTTGGCTTCAGCATAGATAACCACATCCAATCCTTTATCTGGATACAGCCAATGTTCTGCATCGGCATCTGACTCAGGGATTATTATTTCTGGCATTCCAAAACGCTTTTCCACCGTCTCCTTACTAATATTGATCCTGGGAAGATAGGTCAAGGCAATCACTTTAGTATTCCGAGCCAAGGCAAGGTTGTCATCAGACAGCCTCACTTTACGCTTGCCCATGGCCAGGGTTTCTATACGCTCCCCCTGGTCGTACATGGATTGCAATTGCTCTGGCGTGAAATCCAGGGTAGCAACCATTTTTGCCTTAAAGCCATTCAAGGTGATGGTATTAAAATAGGCTTCAACAACCATGTCTTTATTGTCACTGACGAACAGGCTGATTTCAGATTGTTCCTGAAACTGCTGTTCCACATCATGCAACGTGCTTTTTCCCAATGTGATACCAAAAACCTGGCTGTAGCCTTCCTCATCGACTTCAATCTGCCAGGGCAGATTCTTGTACTCTTCTGGCGGTTGTCCTCCAGGTAACCACAGGGCGGCAACCAGGGCAATAATAGTAACCCCCAGAACTTTGAGAAAAATATGATCACCCATGAGCTGTATATTCTTCAGGTGGTGGGAATTTTTTGACCAACCATTCAGGCACATCACCAATATTTGCCTTGTGCACGGCATCCGACTCCATAATGATCAGCACCAGTACCGAAAACAAAGTGGGTAGCATCACCATTCCACCAATGGCATAGTGCCCCGGCCTCAGATCACTGATATTTCCACCGACAGAAGCCAGGATTACGGCAATACCCAAAGCCATCAATACAATCATACCAATAAAGAATCGGCTTCTACGGGCGCACAGTTGCCAATGGCAGAATGTAAACCAGGGATCCTTTTTGCGCGAAATCATGGATCGCCAAATCAGATAAGAAAGTATGGCAATGGATATCAGCGGCACCGAAAGCAGCAACCATGGCTCCTGCTTTGCCATACCCAGCAACCCCACGAACAGCAGGATATGATTGGTAATCAGATTGATAAGTAAAAACTCATGAGGATGGCGCGCTTTCTTGCGCACTTCCTCTGAAATGCCTTCAAAGATCATAGGGTTCTCAGTTGGTCAGAATTACTTTCTGTATTCTCGCAGATAATGCCATTCAAACAAGCGTTTTGCCCAATGAAAACCCGAAAATGCCGGGGTAACAATATTTCGTTGCTGAGTACGATACACCATCATGCCGGTGTCAAAGCTGTCAATAATACAGACCAGTTCAGCATTGAATGTTGCTGAAGGCTCTCCACCTTTCAACTCAGACAGCAGATTTTCCACCGCTGCTTCCGCTTGCAGGTCAGCCATATGTGCCTGTTTGGGCATCCAACCGGGACCAGGGTAGCTGCCAGAATCCCCCGCAACATATACTTTATCCTGTCCATCAACCTGGCAGAATTCATTTGCCTTGAGCATCCCTCCTTCGGAAAGAGGCAACCCACTTTCGGCAAACCATTTGTTTCCTGTCATACCAGGCATGAAAATAATCAAATCTGCGTTGAACTCTGCGCCTTCAGTAACCACTTTGTTTTCTTCAAAGCGTTTTATCTTGTGCCCAAGATAGGTGCTTATGTTGCGCTTTTTCATGGTGGAAAGAATGCCTTTCACCGCTTTCTCTCCCAGACGCTGCCCGGGTTTTTCGGCCGGCGTAAAAAACACCAACTCAAACTTGTCACGCTTACCTTGTTTGCGTAACCAACGATCGATACCAAACAAAAACTCGAACACGGGCCCGCCACGCATAGCAGATGGTTCTTTCGGATTGCTACTAAATCCAAACGCAATGGTTCCTCCGTTATCCATGGCATTGAGACGATCACGAATCTGCTCAGCTGCAGGAATGCCTTCACAGGGGGTAATGGCATGTTCAATCCCTGGCAGTTTTTTGATAAAACGCCCGCCACAGGCAATGATCAATCCATCATTTTCGATTTCTTCACTATCTGTAACCACCATTCTGCCCTGATTTTTCACTGAATTGACTCTTCCCGCATGAAAATTCACATTCTTGCGCTGGAAAAAGTTATTCAACGAAATAGTCAAGTCTTCCCCGGAACGTAAACCCGTAGGAATCCAGATCAGTCCTGGAAGATAGATAAACTCAGCAGCAGGAGCCACAACATCGATCTGCAGCTGCGCATCCATTTTGCGCAACTTCTGTACTGCTGTCAGGGCACCAAACCCGGCGCCAATAACTGTTATTCGTGACATATCGCTACCCCAACCATGTACTCTCTCCAGCAATTCATGCTTTCATTCACAGATCCCGTGCTAAAACAGGTAATCTTCCAATCTATCGTTTAAACTATATCGGATATGCTGCCATTACATCCCCATTATTTTTATAGTGATAATGTAAGCGCCAAGAATCCATTCATGATCAACACAGGGAATTTGCATGCAGACTTCAGACACCACCCTTGTCGGCAATATTACTGAGGTTTCCGGCGGGCAACTCGTCGCAACATTATTGACGGAAACCGAGGGCTTTGAGCCTGTAATAAAAATTGGTACCGAAACCTTGTCCGTTGGACAACTCGGCTCTCAGCTGTTGATCAAGCACCTTCACATCAATATTCTCGGTCAAGTTCTGAGAATGTGGGAAGATCCGCCCCAAGAATTTACTACAGATGAGAAGCGTGGTTCCATGACAGGAAGCATTGCAAAGCCTTCCAAAAAACGCTACGTACGAATTCTGCCTCTGGGAGAAATCGACCAGCACGGGACGTTCATTCGTGGTGTAAAACAGTTTCCCGTTACTGGCGCAGAAGTTCATATCGTAACAGCAAAACAACTGGAAGTGCTGTTTGACCGTTTTCGAGATGAAGACCTCTGTCTGGGAAAGCTCAGCAGCCGAAATGAAATAGATGTATACCTGGATCCAAACCCTTTGTTCACCCGCCATCTGGCGATTCTCGGACAGTCTGGCGCAGGAAAATCCTGGACAGTTACCAGCTTACTGCAAAAAACTGTCAAGACCATGCCCAAAGCCCATATCGTCATGCTCGACCTACACGGGGAATACGGCTGGAAAGATGATACCGGAGCAATGCACAGCGCTTTCCCGGAACACATGGTCCATCATGTCGATGCCAGAGAGCTGGAAATTCCCTATTGGCTCCTGACCTATGCAGAACTGGTTGATTTCCTTATCGATAAAACTGATCCCACTGCAACATTACAGATTGCCTATCTGCGAGATGTTTTATATGCCCTGCGTAAAAAAGCCAATGCCCATCTCGGCCTGGATCAATTGTCTGTCGATTCTCCGGTCTATTTTTCACTCAAAGAACTGTATTTGCATTTCAAACAGGCCAACGAACAGCAACTTGATTTCGGCAAAACAAAAGGAACCCTGTACGGCGCTTTCGACAACTTCCTGGTGCGTTTTCAGTCCATGTACAACGACAAGCGCTACGATTTTCTGCTGCGCCCTGCCAAACGCACCAAGTCTGAAGACCTGGAAGGTCTGCTAAGAGACTTTGTTGGACTGGGTGAAGAAAAAAGACAAATCACCGTCATCGACCTAAGCCCGATTCCCTCTGATGTTCGCCCCATGGTATCGTCACAAATTGCCCGACTTGCCTACGAATTCAACTACTGGAACCCAAAACGGCGTGAATTTCCCATACTACTGGTATGTGAAGAGGCACACCAATATCTTCCCAAAGAGGGCGATCCCGCACTGGCAGCAACCCGCAAAGCAATGGAACGTATTGCCAAAGAAGGCCGGAAATATGGCGTGGCACTTTGTGTAATCAGCCAGCGTCCCACGGAATTGTCTGAAACCGTACTGGCACAGTGCTCAAATTATCTATGTCTGCGCATCAGTAACCCAGACGACCAGGCCTATGTACGAGGACTGATGCCAGAAGGAGAAGCAGACATGGCGGAAACCCTTGCTTCCCTGAGTCGGGGTGAGGTACTTGCTGTTGGTGATGCCACACCTTTACCCACGCGTTTTCAAGTTGATATCCCCAACCCACCTCCAGCCAGTTCGGATGTACCCTTGTCGAAGAGCTGGCGTAGTGGCCCTGATGACCTGGACGTGGCAGGTATTGTGCAACACTGGTGGAGGCAAAAGCGCTAAGGAAGCTCAAATATATTCTCAGTGCAATGATAAATGAGATGAAATGGCATCAACTGCAGGCAATAGCCGTACTATTGCCTGGATTGATAGCACAGAAGTCGGACATTTCAGCCGATCAGCAACCATTCACGAATGAATCAGAGTTTCTCTGACACACACCTGTAAATCATGTACTGCAGATTTATAGAAAAGCCAATCAGACAATATGTACACTTGGGTGTTCCAGGAATACGCCTTTACAAAAGAATTGCCCTGTTAATCAGCATTTTTTTGTTTGGCTTCAACATCGCCTGTGCTCAAGTATATAAAAAACCCGCTCAACCATTCGAATCTACTTCCCTCCTTTCTTCTGCTGAAACAGCTGAAAAACTCAAATTGCAGCATGCACAACAAACGGCTGATCTACATCAGGTACTGAATTCATATCTGAGCCTAAGCACCATCTATTCCAAACAGGGAAATGCCCAGGCAATTATCGATCAAAACAAAAAAGCCATTGCCCTGGCAAGACAACTGAATAATAAACAAATCGAGGCTAACTTATTGACCGACAGCGGTAGTGCCTGGGGAGAACTGGGTAATATCAAGGAAGACATAAGGCATCAATTTGCTGCAAAAGCCTTGTACGAAAAGTTGGGCAATCAGGAAGGCATCGCTGCTACGTTAAACAATATTGCAGGCAGTTATGCCGACATGGGGAATCACGAAAAATTTCTTGAGTACCAAAACAAGAGTCTGGAGATTAGCAAAAAACAAAATTTATATGCCGGTGTGGCTTTATCTCTTTTGAACCTGGGGCAGCACTACAAGGAAGTGGAAAAAAATAATGTTGAAGCGCTGGAATATTTTATGCAGGCGCTGGACATATTGGAAGCACATGCCAAAGAACCCGCTATTTACTATGCATTCAGCCTCGCATCCATCGCCTCCTCCCACTTTCTCTTGCATGATGCCAAAGCAGCAAAAACCTACAACAACAAGCTGAGACAAGTGGCAAAAGCCCACGGTTTTCAAAAATCACTGATTGACGTGGCAATCTTGGATGCAGAACTCTTTCTGGAAGCGCAACAGCTACAGCTTGCACATCAATCCCTGGATAGCGCAGAAGATCTGGCTGACAAGCTACAGATTGACGCTATGAAAATGCAGATATATCGCATTCGCGCTGACATATATACCCAACAGCAAAACTACAAACAAGCATTACACTATCATGATATGTACGCCAAACGCCGCATTGGCGAATTGGAAGATGGAAACCGACATCAGATTCTGGTTTCTCAAGCCTGGTTTGATGATCAGGAAAAACAGAAAAAACTGGATCAATTGCAAAGACAGAAAGTCGAGCAAAACCTGATGCTCAAAGAACAGTTGTTTACTGAACGAGCGCTCAGCGCAGGTATTCTGGCTGTTACATTTGTCGTATTGATATTGCTAATCCTTATCTATCAAGCAAGAAAATCACGTATATCTGCGGTCAAGGAAAGCCAGTCTCTATCTCATGCAGTTAAGAAAGCAGAACAAGATGCACGGCAAGACGCCTTAACCGGGTTGCTCAATCGACGCGGATTCATGGAGCTGTTGGAACATGAATATCTGCAAATGAAATATCGGCATACCGAACTCACCCTGATTCTCGCAGATATTGACCATTTCAAGCGTATCAATGATAGCTACGGACATGAATGTGGCGACAAAGCACTGAAAGAAATTGCTGCCTTCTTGAAACACAACATCAGAGAGCGTGATTTTATCAGCCGCTGGGGAGGAGAAGAGTTTCTTATCATGATGCCAAATACAGGAAGTGAAGCTGCCACTCATTTAACTGAGCGTATTCGTAAAAAACTAAGTGAAACCATTATTGGCTGTGAATCCCATCAAATAGCCTTGACCATGACTTTTGGCATCAGCCAATGCACAAGCTATGAAACGGTCAAACATTGTATTTCACGAGCCGATAACGCCTTATATGAGGGCAAAGCGTCAGGACGAAACACCGTCACTGTCATTCATCCTTAGACCAACAAAAAAGGCAGCCTTCGATACCCAAGGCTACCTTATTGTATTTCAAACAGCTATTCCCCGTTTAGCAGGATGTTGAAAAAGTCCTTCCATGGACTTTTTCAACTACGGAAGCGGAAAACGCGGTTTCCCGCTTCCTTCATTTTCAATGGCTTACAGCCATCGAAAATGGCGGCACATCCATGTGCCACACACAGGTTGTCGAAAAACGGTGTTTTTCAACAACCTGTTAGGGAAGCTCATCTGCTTGCTGACCTTCTTTTTGTACCGGCATCAAATCAGCCTTGCTCACACCCAACATCAGCACTGCGCTACTTGCAACATAAATAGAGGAATAAGTACCTACTACGATGCCAAGAATCAATGCCAGGGAGAAGTTATGGATTATCTCGCCACCCATGACAAACAAAGCAATCAATACGATCAAGGTCGTCAATGACGTGACAATGGTACGTGACAGGGTTTGATTCAACGAAGCATTGATGATTTCCTCGGAATCGCTCTTGCGAATCTTGCGGAAATTTTCACGAATACGGTCGAATACAACAATTGTATCGTTCAAGGAATAACCGATAACCGCTAACACGGCGGCCAGTACCGTAAGATCAAATTCCATCTTGAACAGGGAAAAGAATCCCAAGGTGATGGTCACGTCATGCACCAATGCAATCACTGATCCCAGTGCAAATCGCCACTCGAAACGCACTGCAACATACATAAGAATGGCAATCAGTGCCACCAGCACCGCCAAAGCACCGTCTTCGGTCAACTCATCACCAACCTGGGGACCAACAAATTCCACCCGACGCAATTCAACCTGACCACTCGACTGTTTGCTGAGAATAGAAAATACTTTGTCACTCAACTCAGAACTCTTGATGCCTTCACGAGGTGCCAAACGAATCAGAATATCTCTTGGTGTACCAAATTGCTGCACCTGGGCTTCGGCAAAATCATTCTGTGCCAATTGGCTTCGAATTGCCTCCAGATCAGCGTCCTGGGCGTAACCAACCTCAATCAGGGTTCCACCGGTGAAGTCAATACCAAAAACCAGACCACGGGTTGCCAGGGAAGCCAAGGATATGACAATCAGGGTAATGGAAAAAACCATGGCGAGCTTGCGCTTGCCCATGAAATTAAAATGCAAAGATGAATTCAGAGATCGCATGAATGGTTACCTAATTCAAATAGCGAGTTTCTTGACGCGCTTGCCGCCATACACCAGATTTGCCAGTGCGCGGGTTCCCACGATAGAAGTAAACATGGAAGTTAATATTCCGATTGCCAAGGTCACAGCAAAACCTTTTACAGGACCACTGCCGATGGAAAACAGCACAATCGCGGCAATCAATGTTGTGATGTTGGCATCCATGATGGTACTGAACGCTTTTCCATAACCGGCATGGATACTTGCCTGGGGTGTACTCCCGACATGCAATTCCTCGCGAATACGTTCATAAATCAGCACATTGGCATCCACCGCCATACCCACTGTCAGTACAATACCTGCAATACCTGGCAAAGTCAGCGTGGCTTGTAATAATGACAAGATCGCGATGATAAGCACCAGATTGGCAACCAACGCGGCGTTGGCAAACAAACCAAATATCTTGTAGTAGACCACCATGAAAACCATGACAGCAAGCAGACCAATGACAACAGATTTTACGCCCTGATCAATGTTTTCCTGACCAAGACTGGGACCAATGGTGCGCTCTTCCACAATATCGATAGGGGCAGCCAGTGCGCCAGCCCGTAACAACAGCGCAAGTTCATGGGCTTCCTGAGGACTATCCAACCCCGTGGTTTGGAAGCGGCGTCCGAAAGGTTCCAGAATATTTGCCACATTGATGACTTCCTCGACCAGACGCTTTATGGGTTTTCCATCCGCATCTCGCCCCACCACCCGGGTTTCCTTGAAAACCACTGCCATGGGTTTGCCCACGTTTTCCGTGGTTACATTGCGCATGCGTCGCGCACCCTTACTATCCAGGCTTACAGATACCATGGGGGTGCCCCCACGTGAATCAAAGCCAGACGAGGCATCGGTAATCTGGTTACCGGTAACAATCACCCGTTTTTTCAACAGAATGGGACGCCCATCTGCACGAACCTTGTATAAGCGTGAGCCCGGAGGAATCTTGCCATTGTTCTTGGCATCCAGTGCATCGTGCTCGGTATCCTGTAAACGGTATTCCAGGGTTGCAGTTGCGCCCAGAATATTCTTCACCTGAGTCGGATCTTGCACCCCAGGCAGTTCTACCACGATACGGCGATCACCCTGTTGCTGCACCAGAGGTTCTGATACGCCCAAGGCATTCACACGATTACGAATGGTTGTAATATTCTGCTGCAATGCGAATTTTTTGATCGCACGAATTTCCGAAGGCGGCAGGCTCAACTTCACATAATATGCGCCATCTGCATCGCTTTCTTCAACACCCAGATTACGGAAATCATTACCCAACACTTCTTCTGCTTTGGTTCTGGTTTCGGCATCCTTGAATTTGACTTTGATGCCATTGCCTTCTGCTTTGACCGTCAGATAACGTAGTTTTGCATCCCGCAGACTGGAGCGAACATCCCCGGTATAGGCTTCTACCTTGTCCTTGATGGCGATGTCCATATCGACATCGATAAGCACATGAATACCACCGCGCAGATCCAATCCCAGATTGACAGGCTTGCCGCCCATTGCCAGTAGCCAGTCAGGAATGTTGGCTGCTGAGGTCAGTGCATAGGAAACATTTTCCGGCAAACTGCTGGCAACGATCTTTTGCGCTTCCTGTTGGGCAGTAGTAGAAGGAAAGTGAATCAACAGCTTCCCCTCCTTTTCATCCACTACCTTGACCGGAATATTATTCGCCTTGAGCGATGATTCGATCTTTTCCTGCAAAGTTTTATCGATAACTGCGCCACGATTACCCGATACGGCAATTGCCGGATCCTGGCTATATAAGTTGGGCAAAGCATAAAACAAGCCCATGGCGAGAACAAAAACAACCAGGATGTTTTTCCACAAAGGATATTGATTCAGCATGTCAAATTGTTAGTTGATAAATAGCAAATAGGGGAGAATAGAAGAAATTCCGATGAATTCCTTATAGTTCTTTAAGTGTTCCTTTCGGCATAACCGCTTCTACCGCTGAACGGCGAACAGTTACTTCCATGCCATCAGACACTTCAACTTTCACGAAGTTCTCACCGACATCGGTAATACGCCCCATGAGACCACCCACGGTTTGTACTTCATCACCTTTTTTCAGGCTTTCTACCAACGCACGATGTGCCTTCTGACGTTTTACCTGAGGGCGAATCATGAAAAAATAAAGGATCAACACCAGACCAATGGGAAAAATCAGACCCGTCAGTCCGTTCGGACCAGCCGCTGCCGCAGGGGCTGCTTCTGCCAATGCATCACTAATAAAGAAACTCATGTAACTACCTCCGCTGGCCGTGATAACAACGCCCAGCAAAAAATTGGGGGTTTGCGAAGCGGCATATTATGCCACAGCATGCAATTTATTGTTGGAAGGAATAATTAGTTCCCATCCGTGGACAGATGTCTACTGCAAACGCTGGATGGAAACCAATTACTCCAGTTCCAGACCATCTACCTTTTGGAATCCCCGGGGTAGTTTATTGCCTCTACGCCCTCTTTCACCCTCGTAGGCGTTCAAGTCAGCGGCTTTGAGGTTGAGATAGCGTTTACCAGATAACAGCCGTACCTTGCCACCCTCTGGCACCACTAACATGGCAACCACAAATTCTTCTCGCGCAGCAACACGTTTTGCCGGAATACCAATAATCTTGTTGCCTTTGCCGCGCATCATTTCAGGCAGATCACTCAATGGAATAACCAGCATACGACCTTCATTGGTTACTGCAACCACCCGGTCTGTATGAGGATCGGTAACGGCTTGCGCCTTGAGCACCCTCGCCCCTTTGGGCAATGTCAGTACCGATTTTCCTGCCTTTTTGTTGGCGGCAAGATTCTTTGCCTGAGTAACAAACCCGTACCCGGCATCTGATGCCAGTAACCAGCGTTGTTCCGGTTCACCCCCCAGGGCAGAAACGAAATGGCTGCCATCGGGTGGGGAAAAGCGCCCGGTCAGGGGCTCACCCTGCCCCCGCGCAGATGGCAGGGTATGCGCCAGCAGGGAATAACTGCGCCCACTGGAATCAAGAAATATTGCGGTCTGGTTGCTACGCAGATATACGGCATCACGGTAGCCGTCACCCGCTTTGTAGTTCAATCCTGCTGCGTCGATCTCATGCCCTTTGGCAGCACGAACCCAACCCTTCTCTGACAAGACCACTGTCACTGGTTCACTGGGGGTCAGTTCACTTTCATCCATGGCGGAAGCAGCTTCCCGGGCAACCAGAGGAGAACGTCTGGCATCCCCATACTCCTTGGCATCGGCCTCCAACTCTTTGCGCACCAGAGTTTTCATGCGTTGTTTGGAACCCAGGGTCTTTTCCAGATAATCTCGCTCTTCTGCCAATGCTTCCTGCTCAGCACGGATTTTCATCTCTTCCAGACGCGCCAGTTGGCGCAACTTGGTGTCCAGCACATAGTCTGCCTGGACTTCCGTCAGATCAAAGCGCGCCATGAGCACCGGTTTAGGCTCATCTTCGGTACGAATAATATGGATGACTTCGTCGATATTGAGGAAGGCAATCAGCAATCCATCCAGTAAATGCAGCCTGTCCAACACCTTGTTGAGACGGTGCTGCAAACGCCGTCGTACTGTGGTGAAACGGAATTCCAACCACTCTTTGAGAATCATGCGCAGGTCTTTGACCTGAGGGCGACCATCAAGACCGATAAGGTTCAAATTGACCCGGTAAGCACGTTCCAGATCCGTAGTCGCGAACAAATGCGACATAAGACGCTCTACATCCACACGATTGGAACGGGGAACAATCACCAGTCGGGTGGGATTTTCATGATCCGATTCATCTCGCAGATCCTCAATCCAGGGCAGTTTTTTTCCTCGCATCTGCGCCGCAATCTGTTCCAGAATCTTGTTACCCGAAACCTGATGCGGCAAGGCGCTGACAACAATATTGCCGTCTTCTCGCTCCCAGCGAGCACGCGCTCGTACGCTGCCTTTACCATTCTGGTAAATTTTCAGCAAATCTTCCCTGGGGGTGATGATCTCTGCATCCGTAGGATAATCGGGTCCTGGAATGTGTTCACAAAGTTCTTCCAATGTGGCCTTGGGGCTTTCAATCAGACGAATGCAGGCACTCACCACTTCACGCAGGTTGTGTGGCGGAATATCCGTCGCCATACCCACGGCAATACCACTGGCACCATTGAGCAATACATTCGGCAATCGTGCGGGCAACAAGCTGGGCTCTTTCAAAGTCCCATCAAAATTTGCTGCCCAATCCACCGTGCCTTGACCTAATTCAGACAACAATACCTTGGCATAAGCGGTGAGTTTCGCTTCTGTGTAACGCATGGCGGCAAAGGATTTGGGATCATCTGGCGACCCCCAGTTCCCCTGCCCGTCAATAAGCGGGTAGCGATAGGAAAAAGATTGTGCCATCAGCACCATGGCTTCGTAACAGGCAGTATCCCCATGAGGATGAAACTTGCCCAAAACATCACCCACAGTACGTGCTGATTTCTTGTGTTTGCTGGCGGCGGACAAGCCCAATTCAGACATGGCATATACAATACGCCGCTGTACAGGCTTCAAGCCATCGCCAATATGGGGCAAGGCGCGATCCAGAATCACGTACATGGAATAGTCCAGATACGCTTTTTCGGTAAATTCAGACAGGCGCAGGCGCTCTATGCCTTCCGGGGTGTAGTTTTCCGACATATTGCTTACTTTTTCAACTGACGCATTTCTTCAAGCATGGCCTGAATATCGTTGTACCAACGTTCGAATTGCAAATGCAAGGCTGCATCATCAGGAAACATGGCACTGAGGGCACGCGGATCCATGGATGCCAACACAGTTTCATCATTCTCGGCAATCACGGCAATTTTCAAGGGCAGATAGGGTGACATTTCTGGATGTTTGGCAAGAATACCCCGCACTTCTTCAAGTTTGCCGAAGAATACCACCCGATAGAAATCAGTTTTGTAATGAAATTCTGCCATCCCCCCATCACAACGCTGGGTATGGGCAATACTGTAACCATATTCTGGCAAGGTTTCTTTCAATACATCCATGACGTGACTCGCCTTGGCATGGCTGCGAGCCATTACCAGGGTCTGATCAGCTTGCACTGGAAACACAACCAAAAACATCAAGGCCAGACTCATGAATAACTTCATAACGTTGCCTCCTCCATGACCGTGAGAATAATCTCTTCCATCAGGATACCGACCTGGGACAACTCCTGGTTATTGAAGATACTTGCCAGTTGCGCCACATTCGCTGAAATAACCAATACTTTTCCATTTTGCTCCATGACGTTAATGCGACATGGCAATACGGTTCCCAAACGAGGATCAATATTCAGCAAATGGTACAACTCTTTGAAGTTACAAAAGCGAATACTCACCTGGCGGGTGTTGACGCTGAATTCATCCGCCAATCCCTGTTCCAGATAACGCTGGGGGAAGATACGGAAATTCGCCCCGGTTAGTGCCTGTTTGACATTTTCCACCGTGGTCTCGAAGTCATAAGGCGATTCCATTACATAAGCAGGCTTCCCTATCCATTCTTCAGCACCCTTTTGCAACGCAGCTGGTTTCAGGGTTCTCACATAAGCAATCGTATGTTCGATCTCCTCATCTGAAAGCTTGCTCTTGAATGATGGCATACCCCCAACTTTTCTTCCCTTGAGCACGATATCGCGAATCATGGCATCAGAGGCCGATTTTTGGAAACCCGGATTGTTCAATGCTGCCGGCATAACCATGAAGGAACGCTCTCGGGACATGGTGACCCCAGTGCCCGGACCTTCACCACTGCCATCCTTGCCATGGCAGCGAACACAATTCTTTTGGTACAGGATCTGCCCTTTCTTTGCATCACCCTGGATTTTGGCCGCTTTGAACCTGGGCCCGGGTTTTCCGGACCAGCTTCTCAGGTACTTTACGATAGCCTCTACCTGGGCAGCACTCATGGTATTGAACGAGGGCATAATCCGTCCTGGACGACCATAGCGAATGGTTTTGGCAATATAGTCATCCGATACCTGAGAAAGAATTTCTGCCGTCAATGGCAGCCCAATTCCCCCTTCCCCCCGGGAATGATGACAAACACTGCAATTGTCTTCATAAAGCGCTTTTCCGTCAGGCGCTGCCAACAGCGGCATGCATACCAACAGCAACAACCAAATAAAATGTTTCATCAGCCTTCGACTCCAAGCATGAGTTCTTGAGCAGCTTCCGCCATATCACCTTTTTCCTGTAGCCATGTTTTTCGATCACCCGAACGTTTTTTCGCCAACAACATGTCCATCATGCTCATGGTTTCATCGCCCGGCTCCATTGCCAATTGCACCAACCGTCGGGTATCTGGATGGATGGTGGTTTCCCGTAACTGCATGGGATTCATTTCACCCAAGCCTTTGAAGCGTTGAACATTGATCTTTCCACGCAGCTTTTCCGCTTCGATACGTGCCAGTATGCCTTGTTTCTCTGCATCATCCAATGCATAGAACACCTGCTTTCCCACATCAATACGATACAGGGGCGGCATGGCGACGTACACATGCCCTTCTTTGACCAATTTGGGAAAATGCCTGACGAACAAGGCACATAACAAAGTTGCGATATGCAAACCGTCAGAATCGGCGTCTGCCAGAATGCAAATCTTGCCAAAACGCAGTTTACTCAGATCATCAACACCAGGCTCGACACCAATTGCCACGGAAATATCATGTACCTCTTGAGAGGCAAGCACTTCAGCTGAATCAACTTCCCAGGTATTGAGAATCTTGCCTCGCAGGGGCATGATTGCCTGAAAATCCTTATCTCTTGCCTGCTTTGCCGAGCCGCCAGCAGAGTCACCTTCCACCAGAAACAATTCCGTACGTGTCATGTCATCTGAGGCGCAATCGGCCAGCTTTCCGGGCAATGCCGGCCCCTGAGTGACCTTTTTTCGAACCACCTTGCGTCCGGCACGCATTCTTGTTTGCGCCGCATGAATTGCCAGTTCCGCAATACGCTCTCCATCAGCCGTATTTTGGTTCAACCACAGGCTGAAGGCATCTTTAACCACACCCGATACAAAGGCAGCACATTCCCGGGATGAAAGGCGTTCCTTGGTCTGACCGGAAAACTGGGGATCCGCCATTTTCACCGAAAGCACATAACTAACCCGACTCCACACATCATCCGGGGTTATCTTCACGCCCCGTGGAAGCAAATTGCGGAATTCGCAAAATTCACGGATCGCCTCTGTCAATCCAGTCCTCAAACCATTGACATGGGTTCCTCCCTGAGCCGTGGGTATAAGATTGACATAACTTTCGGTAACGGGTTCGCCCCCTTCCGGCAACCACGCCAGTGCCCAATCAGCTGCTTCTGCCGTACTGGACATACTGCCAACAAATGAATTTTCTGGCAGTATTTCAAAGCCTTGCAAGGTATCCAGCAAATAGTCTTTCAAACCATCTGCATATTGCCATTCTTGTGTTTCCCCACTCTTTTCATCGGTGAAAGAAACATGCAATCCCGGACACAACACCGCTTTGGCGCGCAATATATGTTTGAGTTGGCGAATACTGAATTTAGGGCTGTCAAAAAACTGTGCATCCGGCCAGAAACGGATGCGAGTTCCAGTATTCAGTTTGCCAACCTTACCGACCACTTCCAGGTCAGACACCTTCTCACCGTCGGCAAAAGCAATATTGTATTCCGCAGCATCGCGTTTCACCCATACTTCCAGGTGTCGGGACAAGGCATTCACTACCGACACCCCAACCCCATGCAACCCCCCCGAAAACTGGTAAGATTTATTGGAAAACTTACCCCCGGCATGCAATTTACATAAAATTACTTCGACCCCGGGAACACCCTCTTCAGGATGAATATCCACCGGCATACCACGCCCGTCATCAGACACTTGCAGGGAACCGTCTTTGTACAACATGACCTGAATCTTGCTGGCATATCCTGCCAACGCTTCATCCACGCTGTTGTCGATCACCTCTTGTGCCAGATGATTGGGTCGAGTGGTATCTGTGTACATACCGGGACGCTTGCGAACCGGCTCCAGTCCACTGAGAACTTCTATGGCAGAAGCATCGTATGCACTAGTCATCGTTGGTCCAGTTGTCAAATGGGTTGTGTGCTTCAAAAAGACCTTTGGCGGCTTGTTCTATCTGACGTTTTTGTCGAGGGACTTCTCCACTGCACAAAAAATCACCTGCCAATTCAGCACGAAAATTCACCCGACCCGCAGTCCCGTATTTCTTCCACTTGGGCATTCTTACTTTGCGCAAACTGGGCTTGCGCTTGGGATTTGCATAGGCGTAGACCACATATTCTTTGGCACTGCAACGCAGTCCCTCATAAGTCATGGTAAAAGCCCCCGCTTTTGAACGAACTAACAACCAGTAACGCACCACAAAATCCTTGTCTGAACGTGTGAGGGATTTCAAATCAAGATATGCGTGCTGACTTTTTGGCAACGCATCGATCTGAATCTGTTGCCAATCACTTTCATTTGGCAAAGCAGGGATTTCAGATTTGGCTTCTTTCCATTCTTTTACATCCGCATCAAAATCATCCTCTTCGCCTGTCAATTCCTCATAACGATCAGTTGGTTCGGCTTGCAAGCCAGCTACAAACCCTACCAATAAACCTAATAACACTAGACGTTTCATGCCCACAGCAACTAACCCGGTATTGAAACCTAAAGGCGAGAGTTTACAACTCTGACTGCAGATTGAACACTGGATATTTCACAACCATTGGTACAAGAAGCTTTGATCCAATTTGCAGGGTGTAGATTGACCCTCAAATGTCCGAGACCAATGCAGAGTCATGGTGCGATATGCGAGTTTGTAAACAGATCAGTTGCAGATCGGCATTCATTCGGGTAATTTGCAACCTGCGATTCACATGATTACAGCTGATCTGACCCTGCGTATGAGTAGAAAAAAACCTGAAAATCTCAGTTTTGAAGAAGCACTGAACGAACTGGAGACCCTGGTCGAGCATTTGGAAAATGGCGATATTTCTCTTGATGATTCTCTCAAATCCTTTGAACGAGGTGTAGCGCTTACCCGCAGTTGCCAACGTGCGTTATCTGAAGCAGAACAGAAAGTCAGCATTCTCACCGAAAAAACCCTGGAAGCCGAACCCGAACCCTTCAATACAGATGTCAGTGACTGATTCCGATTTTCCGTCTTTCCTCAGTCATTGCGCAAATCGTGTAGAAAAAGCACTGGATGAGCATCTTCCAGGGGAAAGCATCCTGCCACAACCGCTACATCAAGCCATGCGCTACGCCACCTTCAACGGCGGCAAACGGGTGCGCCCGCTATTAGTCTATGCCAGCGGTATGGCCTGTGGTGCAGCCATGGAGCAAATGGATTTACCTGCCTGCGCCGTAGAATTGATTCACAGCTATTCACTGGTTCATGATGATCTTCCCGCCATGGACAACGACGATCTGCGCCGAGGCAAACCCACTTGTCACAAGGCGTTTGATGAACCCACAGCAATTCTGGTGGGAGATGCATTGCAATCCCTGGCATTTGATCTGTTGACAAAGCCTGGTTCCAATTTCTCACCACAGACCCTCATCAATATGGTTCACCAACTGGCAATAGCCAGTGGTTCCCGCGGAATGGCAGGGGGGCAGGCTATCGATATCCATAGCGTTGGCCAGGAAATGTCCCTTCCAGCACTGGAAGTCATGCATATTCATAAAACCGGAGCTTTGATTCGCGCCAGTATTCAATTGGGCGCATTGTCGGCCAACGCCGACACCGAACAAAGCAGTAAATTACTGCACTATGCCAATGCCATTGGTCTGGCGTTTCAAGTACAGGACGACATCCTGGATGTCACGGCTGATACCCACACTTTGGGTAAAACCCAGGGAAAAGATGCTGCCGACAACAAACCCACTTACCCTGCCTTGTTGGGATTGGATGGTGCCAGAGAAAAAGCCCAGGAGCTGCTTCAGGAAGCATTGGATGCATTGAGCAGTTTCGATGATTCTGCCCGGCATTTGCGTGAGCTTGCGCATTATGTTGTAGCCAGAGCCCACTGACAAACAGATCGGCAAGCTATCAACTTATCAACACTTTTCGGGTATAGTTCATGCCAATTTCATCAAGAGCAAGCATATAACTATGGCACTCGTGCTTTTTGATCTGGACAATACCCTACTGGCAGGGGATTCGGACTATCTATGGGGTGAATTTCTGGGCGAAAAAGGAATCGTTGACCAGCAACTGTATGCTGCGGAAAACGAACGCTTCTACCAGGAATACAAAGACGGCAACCTCGACATCCTGGAATTTCTGGCCTTCTCCCTAAAACCCCTCAGTTTGCATTCCATGGAAGAACTGCAAACCCTGCACCAACAGTTCATGCAGGAAAAAATCCTCCCTATTGTCAGCAAAGATGCCAAGATGCTGGTAGACATGCACGCTAAACGAGGTGATGACTTGGTGGTGATCACTGCCACCAATGCCTTTGTAACAGCGCCTATCGTCGCCCATTTCGGCATTACCAATCTTATTGCCACCGACCCTGAAATCAAAGACAACCGCTACACTGGCAAGGTCGATGGCATTCCCTGCTTTCGTGAAGGAAAGGTTGAAAAACTCAACAAGTGGCTGCAAGCCCATGAGATGAACCTGGGTAACGCCTGGTTTTACAGCGATTCTCACAATGATTTGCCGCTACTGGAAGCCGTTACCCACCCTATTCCTGTCGACCCTGATGACAAACTGGCCGCTGTTGCCAAAGAAAAAGGCTGGCCTGTCCTCTATCTGCACCATGCTGCACCATCGGCATAAGTCACTTTCCATACTGATAGTCCTTGGGCTTGTTGCCGCAGCCAGCCTGGGTGTTTCACTAATGACAGGAAGCACACAGATCGCACCGACAGAGCTATGGCAACTGCTATGGCATGATGATGGCAGTGTGCAATACCGAATCATTCACGAACTCAGACTACCGCGCACTCTATCTGCTTTTGGCGTTGGCGGCGTACTTGCCTTGGCAGGTGTATTGATGCAGGCACTGTTACGCAATCCCCTGGCAGATCCCTATATCCTGGGCGTATCCGGTGGAGCTGCGGTAGCCGTATTGTCTGCCATGTTACTTGGTTTACCTTTGGCCTGGCAGGCTCCCATGGCATTTGCCGGTGCATTGGCAAGCATGCTGCTGCTTTTTGCACTTGCCCATCAAGGAAACTGGAATACATCACGCTTGTTGCTGACTGGCGTGGTGCTGGCCGCTGGCTGGTCAGCACTGATCAGCTTTGTCCTCAGTCTCAGCCCTCCAATGCAATTGCCTGGGATGTTGTTCTGGCTCATGGGGGATTTGAGTGATGCCCTGACCCCGGAACTGACCCTGTCTGTTCTGCTGCTGGGACTACTGATATCCCTATGGTTGTCACCTGCTTTGAATCTGGCTGTGTTGGGAGAAAAGCGGGCAGCGGCTCTTGGCGTGGAAATACGTCGCTTGCACATCCTCGTTTATATTCTGGCATCACTACTTACCGCAGTAGCCGTGAGTATTGCGGGTGCTATCGGTTTCATCGGTCTGATCGCCCCCCATATGCTACGCTTGATTGCTGGCAGTGATCACCGCATTCTCGTTCCTGGTGCCGTATTGATCGGTGCCAGCCTGCTGGTACTGGCAGATACGGCTGCCCGCACATTGATTGCCCCCATGCAGTTGCCTGTTGGGGTACTTACTGCATTGCTGGGTGTACCCATGTTCTTGCTATTACTCCACAAAAGCTACAGCAAACAGCAATGAATGCTACTGTCCTCAAATGCAATCAGCTTTGTTTGAACATGGGCGGAAGAAAACTCATCGAAAAACTAACTTTCGCTGTCGATGCCGGGAGTTGCTGGGGAATACTGGGCCCCAATGGCGCGGGTAAAACAACCTTGTTGCATGCACTTGCAGGATTACATCCCACGGATTCGGACAACATCCAACTGCACGGAAAAGCATTATCCAAATATTCAGCACGATCCATGGCTCGCCAAAGAGGCGTTCTGTTTCAGACAGAGCCTTCCCAGTTTCCTGGAAGTTTGCTCGAAACCGTACTCACGGGAAGGCATCCCTATCAAGGACGTTTTGGCTGGGAAAGCCCGGATGATATACAAATCGCCAAGTCAGCTATCAACAGCACAGGACTTGAGGGTTTGGAGCAACGAAATATACAAACTCTCTCTGGTGGTGAACGCCAGCGCATGGAAATTGCCACCTTACTCACCCAACAACCGCAATTGGCACTCCTGGATGAGCCCAACAACCATCTCGACCCTGGACAACAAATCCAGATGCTAAAACTTTTGCAACAATACTTCACCCAAAAAAATCGCGCTTTGATCATGGTTTTGCATGATTGCAGCCTTGCCATGAGATTCTGCGATCATTTACTATTGCTCAAGGGCAACGGTCAATATATGGCAGGTACGAGCAAAGAACTCGCGACACCAGAAAACCTATCCTGGTTGTACCAGCACCCGGTATCATTACAAAAAGTCGCAGGACGGACTTGTTTACATTTTGAATAACACCACCCATTAAGGAGCCACTATGTCCCATTCGATTCTTAAAGCAGTCACTGTCGCCGCAGTAGCCCTGACGCTCGGCGCATGCAACGACAATTATTACCAAGATGATGGGTATAGCAGCGGTGGCAGTGGCTACTATCCTCCTGGCGGCTATTATCCACCCGGTGGCTATTATCCGCCGTACAAGGATGACGCTCCAAAGTCCGAATTAGTCGCCAACTGCAAAGGCAAGGTCAAGGAAAAAGTAAGGAATCGGCTTGGTTATAAAGCCAAAATCGATTGGGGAAAAACCAACATTTACAATAGCGCTCGCCATGAAGCCACTATCAATGGCAAAGGCAAGGCGCGTAACAACGGTAAAAAGCATCAACTACTTTATACCTGTAAAATGAACCGGCGCCAGGCTTATGTCATTAGTGCCCGAGTTGACCTGGATGGTTCACCAAGCACTGGTGGCAACAATAGCAACTGGGACAAACAAGCCGTTCGAGCCTGTAAAGATCGTATCCGTCAGCGTGCCCAAAACAATATTCACAGACAGTTCAGTCTGGATTTCACCAGCCAGCGTGTAACTACACCAGCACATAAGCAACGCCGCGTTACCGGTCAGGCAATTGTCCGTACCAGCAGCGGGAATGGAAAAATCTCTTACAACTGCAACACGCGCGTCAATCCGTTACATATCAACAATGCCAGCTATAGCTGGATCAAGCCTTTGCCACAGGCTTATGGGAATGCTCAGGGGAAAACCAAGGCCATCAAGATTTGTCGTAACAACTTGAAGAACAGATTGCATTCTCAAGGCTACAAGAAAATCAAATTCCTTTCGGAAAGTGCCCGGAATCTGTCTGGTAACAACAAACGGGTCACTTTAAACACCAAAGCCAAGAGAAACGGCGTCAAAGAGAAGCATCGTTACGAGTGTGACGTCAATCCTCAAAATGGCCGCATTTTCAAAATGCAAAAGATCTGGTAATCCTGTACTTCCTGAACCTCCTGCGTGTGGCACATGGATGTGCCGCCATTTTCGATGGCTATAAGCCATTGAAAATGAAGGAAGTGGGAAACCGCGTTTTCCGCTTCCGTGGTTGAAAAAGTCCATGGAAGGACTTTTTCAACATCCTGAT
>CAYXOS010000012.1:0-29573 GCA_964467115.1 uncultured Sedimenticola sp. | reverse complement strand
TTTGCAATCTGGTTGATGCTGGAGAGCAGGCCGGTGTCCTGGAAACCCTCCTGGAGCGTATTGCCTCTTATAAGGAAAAAACCGAGTCCATCAAGAAGAAAATCAAGAAAGCATTGATTTATCCAGCAGCAGTACTTGGCGTGGGAATCATCGTTACAGCCATTATTCTGATATTTGTTGTGCCAACCTTTGAAGAACTATTCCAAAGTTTCGGCGCTGAATTGCCTGCTTTTACCCAGATGGTGGTCAATCTATCCCGCTTTGTTCGCGATGACTGGTTTTTTGTCATCCTCGGTATTGCCGCAGTCATTATTATTATTTCAAACCTCTGGAAACGCTCTCCCAAGTTTCGCGAACTCATTGACAGGGCATTGCTTAGCGCACCAATCTTTGGTCCGTTGATGCACAAATCCGCCCTGGCTCGTTTTTCTCGTACTACAGCAACCATGTTTGCTGCAGGTGTACCCATGGTAGAAGCTCTTGACTCTGTCGCAGGAGCCACCGGTAGCATGGTGTATGGCACGGCCGTTCAGGAAATGCGTGAAGATATTGCTACGGGTCAATCCCTGCGCCTGGCAATGGAACAACAACAACTATTTCCTCACATGGTCAGGCAAATGGTTGCCATTGGCGAAGAATCAGGATCTCTGGATGAAATGCTGGGGAAAGTTGCTGATTTTTATGAAGAAGAAGTTGATAACGCCGTTGATGCACTGAGCAGTCTGATGGAGCCACTGATCATGGTCATCCTCGGCACCCTGGTCGGCGGATTGGTTGTCGCCATGTACTTGCCTATTTTCAAACTTGGTTCGGTTATTTAATGGAAGAAATATTATCAATGCCAGTGGTCTATTATCCACTGACATTTGTGATAGGACTGATTGTCGGGAGCTTCCTGAACGTCATCATCTTTCGCCTTCCCCTGCGCATGGAAAAAGAGCTGAAAGACGCTTGTCAAGAGCTTGAAGGTGTCGAAACAGATTATCAACCCAACAAGTGGTTTGGGTTGGCATATCTCATGACCCCGGCGTCGAGTTGCATGGCCTGTGGTCACACCATACGCGCCTGGGAGAACATTCCGGTAATCAGTTGGCTAGTTCAAAAAGGCAGATGTACAGCCTGTGGCATCCAGCTTTCCATTCAATATCCCTTGGTTGAATTGCTCACCGCGCTGTTTTCTCTGGTGGTGGCATGGCATTTTGGTTTTTCCTGGCAGGCACTTGCTGCAATATTGCTTACCTGGGCGTTGATCACCATGAGCATTATCGATATCAAGTTGCAAATTCTGCCTGATATATTGATATTGCCGCTGATTTGGCTCGGGCTGATTTTAAATCTGAACGGCATGTTCACCGACATTCAATCAGCTGTTTTCGGTGCCGTATTCGGTTATCTCTCTCTATGGTTTGTTTTCCACCTTTTTTTACTTATCACAGGTAAAGAAGGCATGGGCTATGGAGACTTCAAGCTTTTCGCCTTGTTTGGTGCTTGGCTGGGATGGCAACTGTTACCCCAAATACTGTTGGTTTCTGCGGTTGTTGGCGCCTTGAGCGGTATCGGCATGATTGTCTTTATGGGAAGAGATAAGGCGGTACCCATTCCTTTTGGTCCTTATCTGGCTGCTGCGGGCTTCATTGCGATGCTTTGGGGCAAAGAGATCAACAACAGCTATCTGCAGTTCGCTGGTATAGGATAACAACCTTTGTACCCATGCTCACAATCGGGCTAACAGGCGGCATTGCCAGCGGAAAATCAGCGGCAAGTCATTATCTGTCACAGCTGGGGGCACTCATTGTCGACACTGATATTATCAGCCGTGAGTTAGTACAGCCCGGAATGCCTGCACTCAGACAAATTGAATCCTCATTTGGAAAACAGTTTATTCAACACGATGGAAAGTTGAACCGCCGCCGACTCAGGGAGCATATTTTCAACAATCCCTCTGCCAGAAAGACTTTGGAAAACATACTGCATCCAGCCATTCAAACAGAAATATCTCAGTGCTTATCCATCCACCACCAGGAACCTTATGCAGTGGTAGTCATTCCATTGCTGGCGGAAAAACAACTGCAATCAACCGTTGACCGGGTGCTATTGATAGATACTTCGCCTGAGATACAGATGCAACGCCTTTGCCAACGAGATAACATCACCAGGCAACAGGCCGAAAAAATTCTTTTGGCTCAGGCTTCTCCCTCGACCCGCCGCAATATCGCAGACGACATTATCGACAACAGCAACAACCTAAACGATTTCTATGCAGCGCTGGAGCGAGTACATCAGAAATACCTGGTACTAGCGAAACGAGAATTCTCTATCTAACATCCGTAGAGGCACCCAAGGTTCCCGGCATTTCAGGTATGAGATATGTGTTCATGAATCAGTCAGAGCTTCCCTAAAGTAGCTGTATAGATTGAACCTTCTGTTCATCTGGAGGACAATATGCACTTCTCGACAAATTGTGGTCGCCCATGTTGGCACAGAAGAACGGTTAGCACCAAATTGTGGATCATTGCTATTTGTTAACCGCCTCAGTGCAAATATCGCAGTTCTTCCGGTCAAAGATACCGGTCACATATTGTTCGAAGCACTCATATGACTATTATTGCCACTGGCGGGATGCCTGCATTGCAAACCCAGATTCTGTTCGAATACCCTTTAAACGAAAGGACTCGTAACCTGTTACGAATTTCTCGCTTGTTCGAGCAATTTGAACATCATCTTGCGAAAAGCAGCCCATGGCAAAGCCGTGCTGCTTTACAGGCTATACTCGACATCGCCAGCATCCTGGCACGAGTGGACATAAAGAAAGACCTGATAAAACAATTGGATCAACAACAAAAATCCCTTGCTGCCATGAGCACCAATCCCAATGTCGATCAAGTTCGTTTACAGCAGGTTCTGCAAGACATAGCGCACATGATTGAGCGTCTGTACGCCGACAACCATCAACTGGGAGGGAGTTTGAGAAAAAATAGTTTCTTGAATAGCATCTCCCAACGAACCCCGATTCCCGGCGGGAGTTATGAGTTCGACTTGCCCCAGTTTCATTACTGGCTCAATCTGCCACATACTGAAAGGGTAATGCAACTGGATGACTGGCGGCATGAGATCAGCACTGTTCAGGAGACTATCGAATTGATATTGGGGCTTCTCCGCAATGGCAGTGTATTTCAAACCAAAACCGCGAACAAGGGGCTGTACCAGCAAAATCTCAACAGCAAACGTGATACGCAAATGATTCAAGTAAAGATAGCCACTGACAAACTAGTGTATGCAGAAATCAGTGGTAGCAAACACCGTTTTTCTGTTCGCATGATGGAATCCCAGCCTTGGAACCACCCCCAACAAACCGAACATGACGTTGACTTTGAGTTGAAAATTTGTGGCCTCTAACAGCAAACCTGAAAAAGAACAAACTGTACCCACAGTGTCCTGTCCCACCTGTGCTGAACCAGTACCCTGGGAAGAAGCGTCAGCCTGGCGTCCTTTTTGTAGCCGCCGTTGCCAACTCATCGATTTGAACCAATGGCTAACCGATGAAGAAGAAGAGAAGCCAAGCTGATTTATTCGCTACATAGCAGATGATGTCTGAAAGATCCGAGTTTTTGAATAACCCGCTTCAGGTTGCCACAGGCCATAGACCACGAATGCCAGCGATTCCCTGCGCTCCCTGTTCCCAGCTCTTCGATAGAAGATCTGCCGACATCCCTCCCAGGGCATAAACAGGCAAAGACACCTGACGACGAAGTTGGGCAAATCCATCCCACCCCAGCACTTCCGCGTCGGGATGGCTTTGAGTGGGCAATACCGGAGACAGTACCGCAAAATCCAACCCCAGCTTTTCTGCTTGCTGCAATTCATGTTCATTATGGCAGGAAGCAGACAACAGGAGCCCTGAAAATGATTCACGATTTTCCAGCATTGCCAGTTTGCGCCTGTCCAGATGTACGCCATGAGCGCCAGATTCACTTGCCAGTTGCAGTGATCCGTTAACCAGCATCCGGGCACTATATTTCTTGCAAAGACTGGCTGCATCCGTGGCAAGCTGGCGTAGTTGTTGCGGAGGCAAACCAAAGACCCGAAATTGCACCAGTGATATTCCAGCCTGCAAGCAATGTTCCAATTGTTGCAAGAATCCTTGGGAATTCTCGACCTGCGGCGGTGTAATCAAATAGGTATCTGGTAGCGCCAATGCCTGCAAGATGGGAACATCGGCAGCAGGCAAGTCCCAGTCGTTCAATTCCCCTGGAGACACCCAGACAAGGGGCTGCCCCTCTTTGCCGTAGGCTTCACCCTGCCACCGGGTTACCAACCAGGTATCCAGAATGACCTTGCGGTCTGCATAGCAATGGGAAACCCGAATCAAGGGACGAGCCACTTCCAGATCCACGCCCAGTTCTTCCCTGAGTTCGCGGAACAAGGCGGTTTTCACATCTTCCCCAGGCTCCAGTTTTCCACCCGGAAACTCCCACAACCCACCCTGGTGTGCCTTGGCAGCACGCTGTGCCAACAACACCTGACCTTGGGTATTTTGCAGAACCCCCACCGCAACATGAATGCTGGGTGGGATGGTTGAATCAGGTGCGGTATTCAGCGTTGATTTTGACATAGTCGAAGGACAGATCGCAGGTCAGAACACGGGTATCTGCATCCCCAGTTCCCAGGGAAATACGGATGGTGAATTCGGGCTTTTCTACTACAGCCTGCCCCGCTTCCTCGGTGTATGCCGGATCCCGACCACCATGACTGACAATGCACACGTCATCGAGAAAGATACGAACGCTATCAATATTCAATTCTTCAACACCAGCCCTACCCACTGCAGCCAATATACGCCCCCAATTTGGATCAGAAGCAAACAACGCGGTTTTGACCAGGGGAGAATGAGCAACAGTAAAAGCCACTTCCCTTGCTTCTTCCTCAGTCGCCGCATCTTCAACCACGATCTCGACCAACTTGGTCGCTCCTTCGCCATCAAGGACGATGGCGCGTGCCAATTCCATGCACACATCATGCACTGCCTGCTGGAAAGCAGCTTGGAGTTTATTGCTTCCTTGTGCCACATCGACACCAGAAGCACCACTGGCGACCAACACACAGGCGTCATTGGTTGACGTATCGCCATCAACAGTGATGGAATTGAAAGAAGGTTTAACCGCCTCTTCAAGCACTTGCTGCAAATAGGGTGTGGTAACTACGGCATCCGTGGTAACAAAAGCAAGCATGGTTGCCATATCGGGATGAATCATGCCAGAGCCTTTGCACATCCCTGTTACGACAATATGCTGTCCATCGATGGCCACCGTGCGGCTGGCGAGTTTGGGCACGGTATCTGTTGTCATTATGGCCTTGGCTGCCAATGACCAGTTATCTTCCTTCAGGGATGTCAGTAACTCAGGCACAGCTTGTGCAAAGGGATTTGTGGGGAGATCTTCGCCAATCACGCCGGTAGAAAAAGGCAAAACCTGATTCATGGCGATACCCGTGGCAGCGGCCAGCAATCGACAGGTCTCGAAGCCGGCGGTCATTCCTGCTTCTCCTGTGCCTGCATTGGCATTCCCGGAATTGATCAACAAATACCGTGGCGATATTTTCTGCAAGTGCTGGCGCGCAATATGCACCGGGGCAGCACAAAAAGTATTTTGCGTAAACACTGCCGCAGTCGTGCTGCCATCCGCCAATTCCATCAAAACCAGATCATCCCGGTCCTGATAGCGAATACCCGCCGCCACCGCCGCCAGCCGAATACCGGCTACAGGCAAGCCCTTTTCTTCCATGCTTATTGCAGTTTCCCGTGGCATTGCTTGTATTTTTTACCTGAACCACAGGGACAAGGCTCGTTACGCCCCACTTTGCGATCAGCTCTGACATAGGGCTGCTGTGACTCATCTTCGACAACTTCTTCAGCAGCGCTGTCTTCGGGCAAACCTTCAAATGATTCGTGCTTGAATTCGAACTCCTGTGCCTGGGGCTCAACCTCCAGGGCAGGTGCATCTGCCATTTGCATCTTGCTGAGAATTTCTACCACTTCGATCTTCATCGCATTCAGCATATTGGAAAACAACTCGAAAGCTTCACGCTTGTATTCCTGTTTCGGGTTCTTGGCCGCGAATCCACGCAAATGAATACCCTGTCGCAGATAATCCATGGCAGCCAAATGCTCTTTCCAATGGGTATCCAGGGTCTGTAACATGACGGCTTTTTCGATATAGCGCATCTGCTCTTCACCAGCCAACGCCACTTTATCTGCATACACTTGCTCCAGGGTTTCGAGCAGACGCTGGCGCAAGGTTTCCTCATGCAAGGCGTCATCTTCATCCAGCCACTGCTGAATAGGCAAATCCAGGTCAAAATGCTCTTTCATGGCTTGGGTAAGACCGGGAATATCCCACTGCTCTTCAATGCTCTGAGGAGGAATATAGGTATCGATTACATCATTCAAGACATCGGCACGCAGACTGGCAATGGTATCGGAGATATCATCCACATCCATGAGTTCATTGCGCTGTTCGTACACGACCTTACGCTGATCATTGGCGACATCATCATATTCGAGTAATTGCTTGCGAATATCAAAATTGCGCCCTTCCACCTTACGCTGGGCATTCTCGATAGCCTTGTTCACCCAGGGGTGCTCAATCGCCTCACCTTCCTGCATTCCCAGCTTTTGCATCAGCTTTCCAACACGCTCCGAAGCAAAAATCCGCATCAGGCTATCTTCCAGAGACAGATAGAAACGGCTGGATCCCGGATCACCCTGGCGACCGGAACGACCACGCAGCTGATTGTCGATACGGCGGGATTCATGCCGTTCTGTACCGATTACCCGCAAACCACCATTGTCCAGAACCTGCTGATGGCGCTTCTTCCAGACTTCTTTTAGTTCAGCCTTTTGCTCCTCTGAAACATCATCACCCAGACTGTCGAGTTCAACCTCGAAATTACCGCCCAATACGATATCTGTACCGCGACCCGCCATGTTGGTGGCGATGGTCACAGCACCCGGCAAACCGGCTTCTGCCACAATACGCGCCTCACGCTCGTGCTGTTTGGCATTCAATACTTCATGTTTGATATCTGCCTTGTTGAGCAGACCAGAAACCAACTCAGACACCTCGATAGAGGCCGTACCCACCAACACCGGCTGCCCTCGTTCGACACAACTACGGATATCTTCGACTATCGCGTCAAACTTTTCTGCTGCGGACAGATAAACCAGATCCGTTTGGTCATCACGCTGCATGGGCTGGTTGGTTGGAATAACAACAACTTCCAGACCATAAATCTGCTGGAATTCGAAGGCTTCAGTATCTGCCGTACCTGTCATTCCTGACAGCTTGTCATACAGACGGAAGAAATTCTGGAAGGTAATCGAAGCGAGGGTCTGGTTTTCCTGCTGGATGTCCACACCTTCTTTGGCTTCCACGGCCTGGTGCAACCCTTCTGACCAGCGTCGTCCGGGCATGGTGCGTCCGGTAAACTCATCCACGATAACGATCTGCCCATCCCGCACGATATAATCCACATTACGCTGGAAAATCTTGTGGGCACGCAAGGCAGCCATCACATGATGCATCAACATAATGTTGGCGGTATCATACAAACTGGCATTGGCATCCAGCAGCCCTGCTTCTGTAAGCATGTTTTCTACATGCTCATGGCCTTCATCGCTGAGGAAAACCTGTTTTGCCTTTTCATCAACAGAATAATCACCAGGACCGAAGTCGGGTTTTCCTTCATCATTGGTGATGGGTTCCTGACGTGTCAGATTAGGAATGATTTCATTGATCTGACGATATAAATCCGAGCTATCTTCCGCAGGACCAGAAATAATCAGTGGTGTTCGCGCTTCATCGATAAGAATGGAATCCACCTCATCCACAACCGCGTAATTGCGACGCTGTACCCGTTGCCCCGCTTCAAATGCCATGTTGTCGCGAAGATAATCGAACCCATACTCATTATTGGTGCCATAAGTAATATCACAATCGTAAGCTTCTTTTCGACTGACGTTACGCAGGGAACGATGACCACTTTCGGCACCATCATAATCAGGATCGAACTGATAGGAACTGGTATCTGGACCCGCTCCACCCGAGGAATTGATAATGCCGGTGCTCAAGCCCAGGAAATGATAAAGCTTGCCCATCCATGCGGCATCCCGGCGAGCCAGATAGTCATTCACGGTTACCACATGAACACCTTTACCTTCCAGGGCATTCAGATACACCGCCAGGGTTGCCACCAGGGTTTTACCTTCCCCGGTACGCATTTCCGCAATCTTTCCTTGATGCAATACCATGCCACCAATAAGTTGCACGTCGAAATGGCGCATACCCAGAATACGGCTACTGCCTTCTCTGACCACGGCAAAAGCTTCCGGCAACAGCTTGTCGAGGGACTCGCCATCCTTGAGTCGTTGCTGAAACTCAGCGGTTTTTCCTCGCAGTTCGTCATCGGATAATTCTTTCAGTAAGTCTTCCAAAACATTGATTTTCTCAACTTCCTTGAACATACGTTTGACAACCCGTTCGTTGCGGCTACCAAATATTTTTTTTGCGATTTTATTGAACATGTAACGAGGGACCTTCCAGGACCAGAAATTAAACAGCTGCAAATCATACGATGATGCAGATTTTCAGCCAGACATAAAAGGGAAATGATACCGCAAATGCAGTATTTTTACTGAGGAATATGTGATAAAAAGCTCGGAGGAATCATCCGCCTTTGATAAAGCGAGCCGGATTCACAATCTTTCCGTTGCGACGCACTTCGAAGTGCACATGCGGCCCACTGGAACGTCCGGTAGAACCCAACATGGCAATGGGTTCACCTTTCTCAATCCGATCTCCAACTTTTACCAGATTTTCCTGATTGTGAGCATAGCGGGTGATATAACCGTCTGCATGGCGAATCTCCACCACATTGCCGTAACCACTCATCCGTCCGGAGTGGGTAACCACACCCGCAGCTACTGCCAACACTTCACTACCCCTTTTACCAGCAAAATCTATTCCCTTATGGTATTTTTTCTTGCCGGTGAAAGGATCAGTACGGCGTCCAAAGGTAGAACTGATAAAACCTTGTTTAACAGGGCGTCCAGAAGGAATAATCTGTTCACGCACCTCGCGCCTCGACAGCAGCTCTTCCAATAGCATCAATTTGTGTTCTCGATCAGCAAACAAGGCAGATAACCGGGACAGTTCTTTATCCAGCTCCAGCATCCCCATGGTTTCTGCATCCACCTGTTCTGCGCCACCCTGCGCTGGCTCGGTGGAAAAATCAAATTCCTGAGCATCCAGCTTGCCTACACTCACCAACCGTTCCCCAAGTGCATTCAGACGCAGCACATGGGCGCGCATGCTGCCTATTCTCAAAGCCAGGGCATCGAGTTCGGCATCCATACTCCGGCGCAATGCCAGTAATTCTTTCTTTTCTGCCTGGATGACCTGCAAAGACTGCTGCACAGAAGTTTCTTCAGCCAGTTGCACCGACTGGTATCTACCCAAGGAATAGGATAGTAGCAGCATGGCTACCAGCAGCCCCATCAGCCACAGGGAATGCCGTGACCACAGGTGAAAATTTTTCATATTCCCTTGTTCAGCAGACATCGTATAATCATCTCGTTATGACAAAAAAACCACGATCATTATTGAACGTAGTCAAAAACAGCGGACAGCTTGGACACCTTGCCCGCATGCTAAATAAGCAACAAGCATTGCTGGAACAAATCCAACAGTTACTCCCTGCGCCTATAAACAAGCATTGCATCCATGCCCGCATCAGTGGAAACCGACTGATCCTGCACACCAGCTCCCCTGTCTGGGCAACCCGGTTGCGATTTCACGCCCCCGAAATCATCAGCGCGGTCAAAAAGCAGGCGCCCAGCGTCAAAAACGTGGATATCCGTATCATATTGCCCGAGGTCATTAGACCAGGCAGACCAGGGTTGGGTTCCCTGCCCGAGCAAACGTCCCGGATCATCGAGAAATTGGCAGACTCTATTGATGACGAGGCGATTCAAGCGGCCTTGAAAAGGCTTTGCAACGCAACCAGCAACAAAAACTAGCGCCTCAGGACGCGTGTACCGGTGCGATATAGGAGATAGGAGCCAAACCGTCTTCCTCGTCGAAAGTCACTTCTTCCCAAGCTTCCGGGGTAGCAACCAGTTTGTTCAACAACTTGTTGTTCAATGCATGACCTGATTTATAACCTCGGAAGGAACCAATCAGACTATGTCCAAGCAGATACAAGTCACCAATGGCATCCAGAATCTTGTGCTTGACGAATTCATCGTCATAGCGCAATCCGTCATCATTGAGTACGCGGTAATCATCGACAACGATGGCATTATCCATGCTACCGCCCAGTGCCAGGTTGTTCTCGCGTAACATCTCAATTTCGCGCAAAAAACCGAAAGTCCGGGCGCGACTGACTTCTTTTACAAATGAAGTGGACGAGAAGTCGATACTGGAGAACTGGGTTTCTTCGGTAAAGACAGGATGGTCAAAATCGATACCAAAACTGACTTTAAAACCCTCGAAAGGCTCGAAGCGGGCAAACTTGTCGCCATCATTGACTTCCACAACATCCTTGATGCGTATGAATTTTTTCAACGCATTTTGTTCTTCCACACCGGCAGATTGTATGAGGAAGACAAAAGGCCCCGCACTCCCATCCATGATGGGAACTTCAGGCGCACTGACATCGACATAGGCATTATCGATGCCGAGTCCGGCAAAAGCTGACAACAAGTGTTCCACTGTGGAGATTTCAACGCCATCTTTTTCCAATGTCGTGGAAAGTTGGGTGCTACCGACATTTTCTGCAGTTGCCAGAATATCCATGGGTTGCGGTAAATCAACCCGCCGGAATACGATGCCGGTATCTACAGCCGCAGGACGCAAGCTAAGGAAAACCTTTTCACCCGTATGCAAGCCCACTCCTGTGGCTCTAATAACGTTTTTCAGTGTACGTTGCCTTATCATCAGCGCTTTCTCTCCGCCCACGGCCAAATGCCGAATCTTGTTCAGTATCACCCTAGGTAACATCCTAGAGGTATCAGGGATTTCCCTAATTTACCCCTTTTCACATGTAAATGCAAATTTTGAACAAATTGTCAATCTGCCTGACGCCGTAGAAACGCAGGGATATCGAGATAGTCCATATCCTGTTTTTCCATGGGCTGGGCAGCAGTTTTTTGTTCCTGGCGACGTCGAATAGCGGTCGGCACTTCCAGGTTGTCGTAGGAGCTCGCTGCATTTCTACCTGTAGGCGTTTCTGCAAATTGCGCGTGTTCTTCGGTCTCTGGAATAACCGCCTTGGGGGCAGGAACAACTTCCATTTCAGGACGTGGAATTTCAACGATCTCTTCTTCACCCAAGCCCGTTGCCACCACGGTGACACGCAGTTCGTCATGCATTTCAGGGTCGATAACGGTACCAACCACCACGGTGGCATCTTCCCGGGCAAATTCTTTGACCGTGGTTCCGACTTCATCAAACTCGTCGATGCCCAAATCCAGACCCGCAGTGATATTGACCAGTACCCCTTTGGCACCAGAAAGATGGAAGTCTTCCAGCAAAGGACAGTTGACTGCCGCTTCTGCCGCTTTACGCGCCCGGTCTTCACCCGCAGCACATCCAGATCCCATCATCGCCATACCCATTTCCGCCATTACGGTACGCACGTCTGCGAAATCCACATTGATCAAACCAGGGCGGGTAATCAACTCGGCTATCCCCTGTACAGCATCCTGCAATACATCATTGGCAGCCTTGAACGCATCCAGCAAGGTCGTTCCCTTACCCAACACAGCCAACAATTTTTCATTCGGAATGGTGATCAAAGAATCGACATGCTTGCCCAACTCTTCAATACCCATTTCCGCAACCTTCATCCGCTTTTCACCTTCAAAAGGAAAAGGTTTGGTCACCACAGCAACCGTCAGAATACCCTGCTCTTTGGCCACTTCTGCCACCACTGGCGCAGCCCCGGTACCGGTGCCGCCCCCCATACCTGCGGTGATAAAGATCATATCCGAACCTTTGATGGCTTCGGCAATGCGATCCTTGTCTTCCATCGCTGCCTGGTGCCCAATTTGCGGGTTCGCTCCCGCTCCCAAGCCCTTGGTCAAGCCGGAGCCGATTTGCAAGGTGGTTTTTACTTCGGAGCTATTCAATGCCTGGGCATCCGTATTGGCGCAGATAAAGTCCACACCTTCGATGTCACCACGCAACATATGATTGACAGCATTTCCACCGCCGCCCCCTACGCCGATAACCTTGATTACCGCGTTCTGGCTATCTACATCAACTAATTCAAACATTTTACCTATCTCCTAAAACAATCTGCCTGTGTGCTCCTGCCGGGGAGCTGCTTAAACACATTTTCAACCAATTAAAAATTACCCTGAAACCAACTTTTCATTCGTTCCCAGGTTGCTCGCAACGTACCTTTGCTCTCATGAGGTACATTGATTGAACTGTTCTGCTGCCCAAACAGCAGCAATCCCACACCGGTGGCATGAATCGGATTACGAACCACATCCACCAATCCTGTTACATATTGAGGAACGCCCAGTCGCACTGGCATATGGAATACTTCTTCTGCCAGATCAACCAAGCCTTCCATTTTGGAGCTACCGCCAGTCAGGACGATGCCTCCCGCTACCAAATGCTCGAAACCCGAGCGCCGTAATTCTTCATGCACCAAAGTCAGTAATTCTTCATAACGAGGCTCTACAACTTCAGCCAGGGTCTGGCGGGACATGCGCCGGGGTTGTCGGTCACCAATACTCGGCACCTCGATAGTTTCATCCGCCGAGGGTAGTTTGCTCAATGCACATGCGTACTTGAGTTTGATCTCCTCCGCATGATGAGTCGGTGTTCGCAATGCCACTGCAATATCGTTGGTCACTTGATCGCCAGCGATGGGAATTACCGCGGTATGGCGAATCGAACCCCCGGTGAAAACCGCGATATCAGTAGTACCACCGCCGATATCCACCAGACATACACCCAGTTCTTTTTCTTCTTCATCCAATACCGAATGACTGGAAGCAATTTGCTCAAGAATCAAATCCTGGACATCCAACCCACAACGGCGCACACATTTGATAATATTTTGTGCTGCACTTACTGCACCGGTAACCATATGCACCTGGGCTTCCAGGCGCACACCGCACATGCCAACAGGCTCATGGATACCTTCCTGGTTATCGATAATGAATTCCTGGGGCAGAATATGCAGAATGCGTTGATCTGCCGGAATAGGCACCGCTCTCGCCGCATCGATAACCCGTTCCACATCACTTGCAGTCACTTCACCATCATTGATGCCGACAATGCCATGAGAGTTGAGACTGGATACATGGCTGCCCGCAATACCTGCATATACAGATTCGATCTCGACCCCGGACATCAACTCGGCCTCTTCAACAGCCCGTTGTATGGATTGCACAGTTGATTCAATGTTGACCACCACACCCTTTTTCAATCCATGCGAGGGATGCCTGCCAATACCGATGATTTCAATTTCGTCATCGACGGTTACTTCACCGACGATGGCAACCACCTTGGAAGTACCGATATCCAATCCCACAATAATGTTCTTGCCCGATTTTCTCATCAGCCCCTGTCCTCTGCTTGCCAGTTCACGGCAAAACCCTGTTCATAGCGCAAATCCACCCGACTCATGGGCTTATTGATCTGTGTCAGCACTTGGTAGGCACTCAACCAACGCTGAATGCGTTTATCCATTTTTTCTGTTCCCACCACGATCTCTACACCATTACTCAGTTTGATACGCCATTCTCCCCGTTTATCCAGGGTCAGTTCTGCAATCGACATACCCAATCGACGGAAGCGCTTTTGCTCCTTCACAAAGAAGGCCAGTAACATTTCAGATTTTTCTTCATCGCCATAAAACTGCAAAGGCAGCTTTTTACGCCAGGGTTTTTCTGGATGGAACACCTGTCCATATCTGTTCAACAATCCGTCCTTTCCCCATCTGGCGAAGGGTTTCTGTTCCACGACTTCCACCACCAATTTATCAGGCCAGTCTCTACTCACCTTGGCTTCGGCAACCCATGCCAGCCCGAGAGCAGCATTGCGCACCTTCTGCAGATCAACACTAAAGAAACCGCCATCGATGGCTTTGAGCAATGCTTGCTGTAGCCCCGCCTTGTCCAGATTTCTGTATTCATTCTTGATCTGTATGCTGCGGATAGGCAGCACGCTCGGACTGGTCAAATAGCTGAACAATCCATACAACCCCACCGCGCTCAAAAGCACGAAGCCGCTCAACAGCCACAAACGCCAACTTGTTGCACCAGTAGAGGCTTTGGTTTTCATCTGTTTTTCTCCAGTGAAGCCACTAGTATTTTCATCACCAGTTCAGAAAAACTCAGTCCCACAGCTGCCGCTGCCATGGGCACCAAAGAGTGATCCGTCATCCCCGGTACCGTATTTGCTTCAATCAACCAGGGCTGCTCCCGCTCATCAACCATGATGTCCACCCGACCCCAACCCGTTGCCCCAAGGGCACGAAATGCCCGTAGTGCCAGTTCCTGCATACCGCTCTCTGCGGTTTTACTCAATCCACTGGGAATGAAATAGCCGGTGTCATCACTTTCATACTTTGCCGCGTAGTCATACAGGTCGTGGGGTGTTTCCAGGCGAATCACGGGCAATGCCTGATCATCGAGGATAGTGACCGAATATTCCGTCCCCGTAATCCAGCGTTCCGCCAACACTTCACGATCATATTGCCGCGCCATTACCCAGGCGCGTTGTAGGGATGCAGCATCACTTACCCGGCTGATACCAATGCTTGATCCTTCGTGTACGGGTTTGACGATCAACGGAAAACCGAGGACGCCCGCAGTTTCCAGGTCTTCTTCTCCATGTATCAGCAAATATTCTGGCGTGGGCAAACCCATGCCTGACCACAAACGTTTGCTACGCACCTTGTCCATTGCCAGGGCAGATCCCAATATGCCAGTTCCGGTGTAAGGGATTTGCAAGGTTTCCAACACGCCTTGAATTACGCCATCTTCACCACCTCTTCCGTGAAGCACGATAAACGCCCGGTCAACATTTCCGCGTTTCAGTGTTTCACTGATATCGCGATCAACATCAATACCATGAGCATCCACCCCTTTGCGCTGAAGAGCAGCCAATACGGCTTTTCCGCTCTTCAATGAAACCTTGCGCTCGGCTGACCAGCCACCCATCAATACGGCAACTTTGCCGAAATTTCCTTCCATGCTACTCATGGGTTTTCACCCACGATATGCACTTCAGGCTGCAGCAGAATCCCCGCATGTGCTTTTACCCGAGTCTGAATATGGAAGATCAATTGCTCGATATCTGTCGCTGTGGCATCACCCGTATTGATGATGAAATTGGCGTGTTTTTCAGACACCCTGGCACCACCGATCTGCTTTCCTTTCAAACCAGCAGCTTCTATCAAACGCGCCGCAAAATCCCCGGGGGGATTACGGAAGGTCGAGCCCGCACTGGGCAATCCGACAGGTTGTGTTTCATTGCGTTGCTTCAACAGGCGCTGTACTTCCTTGCGTTCTGCATCTACATCACCGGGTTCCAATTGAAGCTCACAGCCCACAAACCATTCTTCTCTGGGTGTCTTTACTTCTCGATAGGCAACTTTGAATTCCAGCGGTGTTCTGCGATAAACCACGCCCTGTCGATCAATGGTTTGAACGTTGATCACCCGTTGCCAGGTCTCACCACCAAAAGCACCGGCATTCATCGCCAGCGCCCCGCCCATGGTTCCCGGTATACCTGCCAGGAAAGCCGCACCACACAACCCGGAGCGTGCCGCCTGTCTCGCAACCAATGCGCTGGGCGCTCCCGCCCCCACGCGCAATCGATTGCCATCTACGATCTGAATCTCATCCAGACAGCCGCGGGTGGCTATCACCGTACCGGCAAAGCCTCCGTCTCTGACCAGAAGATTGCTCCCCAATCCCAGCCAGAGAATTTTCTCCGTCCCAGGCAATGACTGCAGAAAATCCGATAAATCCGCCACATCTGCTGGCTGAAAGTAATAGCGCGCAGCACCACCAACCCGCCAGGTTGTGTGTTTTGCCATGGATTCATCAAAAAGTAACATTGTCTGATGCTGCGCTACTTCAACGCTGCCCCTCATGACGCTTCCTCCTGTATTCCTCTGTCCTGGGTTTTACCGTCTGCTTGCGCAGCTCTTTGCTTTCTGTCACTTCCCCCACAAACTGGCGTGCTGCCAGTGATTCTCCACATCCCATATGCAAATATCGAATCATGTTACGTTGTTTCATTTGCACCACTCCCCTGGCAACTTTGCTGCCATTTGACCAATATCTCCCGCTCCCATCATCAATACGATGTCATCGGCTTTGACTACGGCTTTAAGCACATCCGGGAGTTCCTGCAGATCTGCTACAAATACAGGATCTGTTTGTCCCCGGGCACGAATCGCCCGACTCAATGCCCTGCCATCAGCATCTGCCATGGGCTTTTCTCCGGCGGAATAAACCTCACACAACACCAGCACATCTGCCTCGGACAACACCTGCACAAAATCTTCGAAGGAATCGTGGGTGCGACTGTATCGATGAGGCTGAAATACCAGCACCAGGCGTTTTTCCTGCCATCCCTCGCGAACCGCTTGAACAGTGGCCGCCACTTCTCGCGGATGATGTCCATAGTCATCCACGAGCATGAATCGTCCTGCCCCGAAATCACAATTTTCGTGTACCTGAAAACGGCGACCAATACCTGCAAAATTCGCCAGAGCCGTTTGGATAGACTGGGTATCCACACCCATCTCCAAGGCAATACCGATGGCAGCCAGGGCATTCATGACATTATGTTTTCCAGGCAGATTCAAACTGACTTCAAATGACTTGGCATTTTTCATCTGCACTTGAAAATGGCTGGTCTGTCGCTCATAACGGATGTTCAATGCACGTAAGTCGGCGTCATCACGGGTTCCATAAGTCAGCACCTGGCGTGTCACCCGAGGCAGCAACGCCCGCACTTCATCGTCATCCACACAGAGGATCGCCAGACCATAAAACGGCAAATGATGTAAAAACTCGATGAAGGCATCCTGCAGGCGACTGAATTCTCCACCATAGGTTCCCATGTGATCACGATCCACATTGGTCACCACCGCCATCATTGGCAACAGATAAAGGAAGGAGGCATCACTTTCATCTGCTTCGGCAACCAGGATTTCTCCTGTCCCCAATCGTGCGTAGCTACCCGCCGCGTTCAGTTGTCCACCGATCACAAAGGTAGGATCCAGATCAGCCTCGATCAACAAGGTGGCAGCCAGGCTGGTGGTGGTGGTTTTTCCATGGGTTCCGGCAATGGCAATGCCATAACGAAAACGCATGATCTCCGCCAGCATCTCTGCTCTGGGAACAACCGGAATACGTGCTTCTCTGGCTGCAACCACTTCTGGATTGTCATTTTTGACTGCACTGGAAATAATGACCGCATCCACTCCCTGGATATTGTCTTCAGAATGCCCCTGAAAAACCTGCGCACCTTGCTCCTGCAAACGCTTGGTTGCCGTATTCTGTGCCAGATCAGATCCACTGATCTCATACCCGAGATTCAGCATCACCTGGGCAATACCGTTCATGCCAGCACCACCAATACCCACGAAATGCAGGCGTCGCATACGCCCCATGGCTTCGGCCGCGTGCACTCTGGGCTGGGCAGTCAACTCTTGTAAATCCGTCATGACTTCACCTGCTGTTCACAGAAATCTGCCACGGTTTGAGTGGCATTCGGCTTACTCAGCTCACGGGCTCTGACCGCCATTTGCTCAAGCACTTTTCTGTCCTTGAGCAAGGTTTCAAGTTGTTGCTGCAAATTCGCTTCATCCATTTCAGATTGAGGCATAAGAACCGCAGCGCCATTATCCACAAGATAGTGGGCATTTTTGGTTTGATGATCATCTACTGCATGGGGAAATGGCACCAGCACCGAGGCCACACCCACTGCCGCCAGCTCTGAGATGGTCAATGCACCAGCTCGACAGACGACCAGATCCGCCCAGGCCAATGCTTCTGCCATATCGTCGATAAATTCTGTTACCTCAACCTGCATCTGAGACGGATACAGACGTCGGGTCGCATCTGCCTTGCCTCTTCCCGCTTGATGCCGAATAGCCAAAGATTGTTTCAATCTGGCAAATACAGGGGGGAGTTTTTGATTCAATGCCAGCGCCCCCAGGGAACCACCGACTACCAGAATCCGGCATACCTCATCCCGCTCAGCCATGCGTTCCAAAGGCGGTGAAACAGCACTGATTTCTGTCCTCACGGGATTTCCGGTAACCACCGCATTTACTGCCGATGGAAAGCTGTCGGGAAATGCCTGCAAGACCCTGGCGGCTATCTTTGCCAGCCAACGATTAGTCAATCCAGGAATGGTATTCTGTTCATGGATTACCAATGGAATACCGATTACCCTGCTTACCAGCCCACCGGGACCGGTAACGAATCCACCCATCCCCAATACCAGTTGCGGTTTCACTTTGCGCAGGATTTTCCCTGCCTGAAACATGGCATGCAACAAGCGAAATGGCGCCAACAACAAACCGCCCATTCCCTGCCCCCGTAAACGATATGCAGCGATGGTGTGCAAGGGAAAATCATATTCAGGAACCGTGCGCGATTCGAAGCTGTCCGGCGTTCCCATCCAGGTCACATCCCAGCCTCGATTACGGAGTTCCTGAGCAACGGCAAGGGCAGGAAACACATGCCCGCCAGTACCACCCGCCATGATCATTATGCGCGCCATGGAATCCCCCCCAGCCCTTCATTGCCAGTCTGGTTTTCCCAATGTATACGCAACAACACAGCAATTGCCACACAGCTGACAATCATGCTGTTGCTGCCATAACTGATAAACGGCAGGGTCAAACCTTTAGTCGGCAACAGACCTACATTCACGCCAATATTGATAAACGCCTGCAATCCCAACCACAGGCCGATTCCATAGGAAACATAAGCAGCAAAACGGCGCTGCAGAGATTCTGCGTTGGCACCGATGGAGAATGCCCGCCATACCAGGATGCAGAACAGGGTAATCACGGTCAGGGTACCAAACAGACCAAATTCTTCACCGATCACTGCCATGATGAAATCAGTATGTGCTTCGGGTAGATAAAACTGTTTTTGAATACCATTGCCCAGCCCCACACCTGTCCATTCGCCGCGACCAAAAGCAATCAAGGCCTGAGAAAGCTGGTAGCCCGTATCCAGGGGATCTGCCCAGGGATTGAGAAATGAGGTGACACGTTCCATACGGTAGGGGGAGGTAATAACCAGAACCGCACCACCCGCAATCGCCAAAAGCAGTAACAGCCCAAATTGCCACAATGGTGCCCCCCCAAGGAACAACAGCCCCAGCGCAGTCGTAAGCAACACCACGGTGGTTCCAAAATCAGGCTGGGCCATCAATAAAATAACTGCCAGGGAAAGCAGTAACAAGGGTTTCACCACCCCCCAAACCGTATGCGCAACTTCCACTTGTCGACGTAACAAATAGCCAGACATATAAAAGATCATGAACAGTTTCATGAATTCGGATGTCTGAACATTGAAAGAACCCAGGGTCACCCAGCGTGTCGCGCCATTGACCGAATTTCCCAATCCGGGAACAAACACCAAGATGAGCAGTAACAGACCAAAGAAATACAACCAGGTACTGCCTTTTTCCCACCAATTGCTGGGAATCTGCAAGGTGATCAGCGCCGCAATCATCCCCAATGTCAGGGCAAGCAGATGCTTGATTAAATAGTGGAAGGGATTGTTGCCCCCGGCTAGATGTAGGGAAGCCGAACTGACCATGACCACACCCAGCCCGATCAATAATAGAACTGCCAGCAACAGCATCCAGTCTATGGCATTGACGGCATTTGAATTCAGGCGAGACATTTTGGCAACAGCACTCATTGCAGCAACTCCCTGACATGATCCTTGAATACCTTGCCGCGATGTTCAAAGCCATCAAACATGTCGAAACTGGCACAGGCAGGAGATAACAACACCCTGTCACCGGGATGCGCCAGTGCTGCTGCTTTGCTTACCGCATCTTCCATGGTGGTTGCTTCAACAACCGTTATGCGTTTTGCCAAAGGTTGCGCAATTTGCTCACGATCTTTTCCGATCAACACCAAACCACGACAAGTGACTGCAATCACATCTGCCAGCATCTCAAAATTCGCTTGTTTACAATCTCCACCGGCAATCAATACCGTGCGGCTCTTATCAGCGGCATCCAAACCTTGTAACGCAGCGATGGTGGCACCAGGATTTGTTCCCTTGGAATCGTTGTACCAGGTTACCGCGTCAACAGTCGCCACATGTTCAGTACGATGTGCCAAGCCCGGAAAGATACGCAGCACTTGCAACATTTTGTCCATGGGCAACTTCAAGGCTGTTCCCATTGCCAATGCCGCCAGGGCATTCGCCTGGTTGTGCTGTCCAGGCATCAACAATTCACTGGCGGGCAAAAGTGGTTCTTCACCTTTGCACAACCACGAAGCACCATTGATACGTCTCAAGCCAAAACAATTTTTCCCGACAGGCTCTCCCAGGGTAAAGAACAATGCATTCTTGGATTTTGGCATGGACATGACCAAAGGGTCATCCAGGTTATACACCCCTGTATTTGCTTTTGAATAAACCCGGGATTTGACCTCGGCATATTCGTCGAGACCGGTATATCGATCCATATGATCAGCCGATATATTCAGTACCACTGCCACATCCGGCACCAGACTGTGGGTTGTCTCCAACTGGAAACTGGACAATTCAAGAACATAGAGCGCATGGGCTGGAGAAAATAAATCCAGTATTGGTTCGCCCAGATTGCCGCCCACGGCAACGCCATCCATGCATGCCCCAGCCATATGTCCCAACAATGTGGTTACGGTACTCTTGCCATTGGAGCCAGTAATGGCGACGACCGGTGTTTGGACATTTCTGGCAAACAGTTCAACGTCCCCCACGACATCCACGCCTTTATTAATGGCATGCTGAATTGCCGGGGTTGCCATGGGCACTCCGGGACTGACGACCAGCATATCCGCAGCTGCAAACATTTCCTGATCAAATTCTCCCAGAAACAAGCCCACATCAGGCAGTTCTTCATTCAATGTCTGCAATCCTGGTGGTTGCTGGCGACTGTCTGCTACCGCCAATCTGGAAACACCCTGGGCATGTAAATAACGTGCGCAAGACAGCCCTGTCTTGCCAAGCCCCACAACCAGCACTCGGTCAGGCAAAGCGTCCATATTGATTGCTGTCACCACGTTACTCATCACCGAATCTTCAAACTCGCCAGTCCCACCAGCACCAAAATCACCGTTACGATCCAGAAGCGCACAATCACTCTGGGTTCTGGCCAACCTTTCAATTCAAAATGGTGGTGCAGAGGAGCCATACGAAATATTCTGCGTCCGGTCAGTTTGTAGGAAGCCACTTGCAAAATAACCGATACAGTCTCCATGACAAACACACCGCCCATGATGAACAGCACCAACTCCTGCCGCACTGCCACCGCAACTACACCCAATGCAGCCCCCAGCGCCAAAGCCCCCACATCGCCCATGAATACCTGGGCAGGATAGGCATTGAACCAGAGAAACCCCAAACCAGCACCGACCAGGGCACCGCAAAATATTGCCAGTTCACCGACACCGGGCAGGTACGGAATCAATAGATATTTGGACAAGTACAGATGCCCGGAAACATAAGAAAACACGCCCAGGGCGCCCGCGACCAGTACTGTCGGCAGTATTGCCAGACCATCCAGACCATCCGTAAGATTGACGGCATTGGAACTGCCTACGATTACCAGGTAGGCAAGCAGTATGTAAGCCGGTCCCAGATCCAAAACCACTGTTTTGAAGAAGGGAACGATCAACTGGGTTTCCGCCGGAACCGTGGCAGTCATGTACAAGGCGACTGCGGCACTCAAACCGAATACAGACTGCCCCAGATATTTCCAGCGTGCCGCAAGACCTTTGGAGTTTTTCAGCACCAACTTCTTGTAATCATCAATCAGCCCCACCACGCCAAAGCTGAGTGTGGTCAGCAATACGATCCAGATGTAACGATTGCTCAAATCCGCCCATAGCAACACCGCAATGGATACGGCAACCAGTATCAATGCCCCACCCATAGTTGGAGTTCCCGCTTTGGACAAATGGCTTTGGGGACCATCATCACGCACAGTTTGCCCGATCTTGTACTGACTCAGGCGTCGAATCATCATTGGCCCTACTACAAAGGAAATCACCAATGCGGTCAGTACACCCAGGATTGCTCTGAGGGTGATGTAGTGGAAGACCTTGAAAGCAGGGTCAAATTGCGCCAGGTAGTCAGTTAGCCAGATCAGCACTGGACACCTCCTCACTCAATGCGTTTACGACCTGCTCCATTGCTGCGGCCCGAGAGCCCTTGATCAACACGGCATCACCCTCCTTCAGTTCCTGTTGCAAACTGACAATCAGTGTTTTTTTGTCGGGAAAATGCTGTGCTCTGCCCCCAAAGGCATCACTGCTGTGTCGACTCAATTGCCCACAAGTGAACAACAGATCCACGCCTTGGGCATGCGCCAACTCACCCAATTCTGCATGCATGGAATCAGCCGCATCCCCAAGTTCTCCCAGATCACCAAGAACCAGGATTTTTCTGCCCGGGGCATGACTCAGCACCTCCAGGGCTTTGCTTACCGAGTCTGGATTGGCATTGTAGCTGTCATCAATCAACCAACTGGATTTCAAACCTTTTTGCAGACACAATCGCCCTGGAACTGGCTTGATGGAAACCAGCCCTGCGATTATGTCTTCTGTTGATGCACCCAGAACCTGCGCCGCAGTAATTGCCGCCAGGGCATTCAAGCGATTGTGCGCCCCCGGCAACGCCAATTTGATCTGCAGTTCGTCTTCAGGAGTGGATACGAAAAATTCGCTATGAAAACCTTGTCTGTCCCAGACCAACTTCAAAGATTGTTCGGGGCTGCTTACATCGGCGCTTTCTGTGACGCCAAAAGTGCGGGTTTTCCGTGATCTACCGAAGTCACGCCACAACGGTGCATAAGTATCGTCCGCATTGAATACGAACACCCCTTTTTCAGACAAGCCGTTGAGAATTTCAGCTTTTGCCTCTGCCACTCCTCGCACATCACCAAACCCTTCAAGATGCGCCCTTCCAGCATTATTCAATACGGCAACATCGGGCTGGGCAATACGACTCAGGTAATCGATCTCTCCGGGGTGATTCGCCCCCATTTCGATCACGGCATAAACCTCATCCTGGAGTTTACACAGGGTGAGGGGCATTCCAATATCGTTATTGAGATTGCCAGCCGTTGCCAGGGTCTTGCCTCGGCGCGACAAAATCGCTGATAACATTTCCTTTACCGTAGTCTTGCCATTACTTCCAGTGATACCCACCACTTTGGCGGCAGATCGTTTGCGCCAGAGTGCTGCCAGCTTTCCCAAGCCAATACGCGTATCCACCACTTCCACAGTAGGCAGTTCCACTGCTGACGGTCGGCTGACCAGCCCTGCCACAGCCTGTTTCTGCTTCGCCTGTTCAAGAAAATCATGCCCATCGAAGCGTGGGCCAACCAGGGCAACATACATATCCCCGGCTGACAGATGTCGACTGTCTGTACTGATGGAACGCACTTGCACATCTTCTCCAGAAAGATGCCCTTGAACTGCGGTTGCGATTTCTGATAATTGAAAGGCAATCATGCTGAAACCCCCAGCACTTGCCGCACCTGCGCCACATCACTGAAAGACAGCCGCTGGTCACCAACCAACTGCCAGGCTTCATGACCTTTCCCCGCAATCAACACCGTATCGCCTGAATCACTCATTTCAATTGCAGTCGCAATTGCTTGAGCTCGGTCTGGAATAACTTGTGCCTGCCTGGGTGCTTCCATACCTTCGAGAATATCCGCCAGAATGGCAGCTGAGGATTCATTCCGGGGGTTGTCATCAGTAAGAATAACCACATCTGCCAGGGCTTCTGCCAAGCGCCCCATCTGCCCGCGCTTGCCAACATCACGATTGCCGCCACAGCCAAAGACACACAGCAGTTTTCCCGCTCCATGGGCACGCAGACTGGTCAGGGTTTTCGCCAGCGCATCGGGGGTGTGGGCATAGTCCACGACCACCAAAGGCTGGGCTCCACCACCAAATCGTTGCATGCGCCCGGGTACAGTTTCCAGCCTTTCCAGACGCTCAATGGCTTCCTCCATGGGTACGCCCCAAGCCAGCAATACCGCCAATACCAGTATCAGGTTACTGGCATTGAAGTCACCCAAAAGTGCGCTATCGATTTCTCCCTTTCCCCAAGAAGAGGAAAATTGCAGTAACAATCCTTGAGGACGTTGTTGCATGGACTCGATACGCACAAACTCGTCGGCTCCCAGACTACGACCACCTTGATGGCAGGCAACTGTCGTCATCTTCCCCTTCAGGTCAGACAAAATTTCCGCACCCACTTCATCATCGGTATTGATCACCGCCAATTCCAGGGATGTTGTCTGGAACAATTTTTTCTTGGCTGCCGCATAAGCGCGCATGGAGCCATGATAATCCAGGTGATCACGACTGAGGTTGGTAAAGATTGCGGTATGAAAAGGCACGGCTGCCAAGCGCTGTTGATCCAGGGCATGTGAAGATACCTCCATGGCTACCGTCTTGGCACCCTGATCGCGAATTTGCGCAAGCAGCTGTTGTGCCTGTATTGCATCTGGAGTTGTATGGGAAGCAGTTTGCAAATACCCCGGAAAACCATTCCCTGTAGTCCCGGTAACTGCACAATGCCATTCTTCAGGCAGTGCCTGCGCCAAAAACAAACTTACGCTGGTCTTGCCATTGGTGCCTGTTACTCCAGCCATACGCATCTGGGCTGCGGGGTAGGCATAAAACCTTGCTGCAATTTCACTTGCCCATTTGTGCAGATCTTCCAGCGCCAAGACGGGTAGGGTCGTTGACAAGGATTGAATGCGCTCCACTGGCCATTGGGAAGATACATCTGCGACCACCAACGAAGCACCGGCGGAAATTGCCTGCTGCAGGTGATCCAAACCATGTCCCTTACCGCCTTGCAAGGCAACAAACAACCATTGCCCCTTGATCTGCCGACTGTCCAGAGTCACGCCATGTACGGGCAAATCCATCCAACTTCCAGCAGCCAAGCCCATGCCTTCAAGCAGCTCACCTGCCTTCCAAGAACCTTTTTCAGTTTGAATAACCGCAGTCATGGGTTTCCTCCCATGTCTGCCAGACGCAAGCTCTGATTCTGCTTCAAGTCATCCGGAGCCACATTCAACAAACGCAGGGCATCATCCATAACCGCAGAGAAAACCGGCGCGGCGACCAATCCACCATAATAATCTTTTCCCTTTGGCTCATTGACCATGACGGCGATCACCAGGCGAGGTTCACTGGCAGGTGCCATGCCGACAAAAAAGGATAAATATTTGCGCCGGGTATAGCCACCAACCCCCGCTTTCTTTACCGTCCCTGTCTTACCTGCCACCCGATAACCTGCCACTGCTGCGCGATGAGCAGTGCCGCCGGTTTCGACCACAGATTCCATCATATGGCGTACCTGCATCGCAGTTTTTTTACTTAACACTCGGACACCTTTAGGTGCAGTTTCACGACGCAACAAGCTGGGAGGGCGATAAAGCCCATCCGCAGCAAGTACCGCATAGGACTGCGCCAGCTGCAAAACCGTGACCGAAATGCTGTAACCATAAGATAAGGTTGCCTGATCAATACGTGCCCAGTTTTCCGAAGGTCGCAACTGACCACCCACTTCCCCGTAAAAACCAGATTTGGTTTTTTTGCCGAAGCCAAAGGCTGACAGGTATTGGTGAAATTTCTTTTTCGGTAGAGCCAAGGCAATTCTCGCCGCACCAACATTGCTGGATTTCTTGATGATGGTCTTGATATCTATTGCACCAAGGGGCTTGTGGTCTTGAACCTTGGCTTTACCCAACATGAAATAGCCTGGTCCTGTATCAATGATGCTATTCGCGTCAATAACGCCAAGATCCAAACCGACAGCAACGGTAATCGGCTTCATGGTTGATCCCGGCTCAAACACATCAGTTACCGCCCGATTTCGCAAGCGTCCGCCTTTGCTGCTGCGACTTCTATTGGGGTTGAACCCGGGCTGGTTCACCATTGCCAGAATTTCGCCGGTCTTCACATCCAGAATGACCACAGAACCGGAATCAGCATGGTGTTTGCTGATCGCCGCCTTGAGTTCCCGGTAGGCAATATACTGAAGACGTTGATCCAGGCTCAAGGCGAGGTTCTTTCCTGGCTGGGGCATACGAATACTTTCCACATCAGCTACGACCTGGCGTCTTCCATCACGTAACACACGCTTCAATCCGGGGATACCCGCCAACTGCTTGTCGAAGGCCTTTTCCAGCCCTTCCTGACCTTCATCTTCATAATTGGTAAAACCAATCACATGAGAAAAAATTTCACCATCGGGGTAGAAACGACGATATTCACGAGTGACCTGCAAACCAAGGATTTTGTGTTGTTTCGCAACAGCCATGACTTGCTGGGCAAACTCAGGCGACTGGCGTCTTTTTAAATACACAAAATGTTTGTGACTGTATTTCGCCAGTTTTCGCCGTAAATCATCCAACCCCATGCCCAATACTTTTGCCAAAGGCTGCAAAGTATCTGCATCCGGACGCAGTAGTCGCGGATTCGCCGCAATGGAATTGACCGGCGTACTCATGGCAAGAATGGCGCCATTGCGATCGGTGATAGCACCTCGATGAGCGGGCACTTTTACTTTGTCCAGATAGCGGTGATCACCTTCCGACTGCAGGAAATCACGCTCGAAGATTTGCTGGTCGATGGCTCGCCAGATCAATCCCCCCACGGCAAGCATGAAAATCGTCAACACGACACGACGCCGACCCACATAGGCCTTGGGCAGTTTTTCTGCCCGCTTGTGCATCTTTGCCCGTTTTTCGCGTTTAGCTGCCATAATGACCTTTGATGATGATGACTTCTTCTGCCCGGGGCATGCGCATTCTCAATTTCTTCCTGGCAGCTACTTCAATTTCTGCCGGGGTACCCAAAGCTCCTTGCTCAATCAACAACCGTTCCCAATCGATATCTGCTTTATCAACCCGCACTTCCAATGCCTTCAGCTCCGCAAACAACATGCGGGATTTATATTTGGTATGCACCACCGCAACAGCGGAAATCAGCACCAACATTGCCAACACGGCAAGCATCCAAAAACCTGAGCGTTTCATCCCCGCTTTTCAGCAATACGCATGATGGCGCTACGCGCCCTGGGGTTGTATTGCAACTCCTCTTTCCCGGCACGCACTGGCTTCCCCAAACTTTTCAACACCCCTTTTTTCAAGTTCTTTTCCATTACGGGCACGCTCTTTGGCATGGTTTCTCCTCGTGCCAGATCACGTATAAAACGCTTCACAATCCGGTCTTCAAGGGAATGAAAACTGATTACGACCAACCGTCCTTGTGGTGCCAGCACATCAATTGCCTGTTCCAACCCCGCCTTCAGGTCATCCAATTCACGATTGATATGTATTCGGATGGCCTGAAAACTGCGCGTGGCCGGATGCTTGTGCCGTTCTTTCACCGGGCTTGCCTTGAAAATCAATTGCGCCAGTTGCCCTGTGGTATGCAAGGGATCAGTATCACGCCGCTCAACGATTGCCCGGGCGATACGACGGGAAAAGCGCTCTTCTCCGTATTCCCACAAAACCCGGGCAATTTCAGATTCATCTTCCGTTGCCAGCCATTGGGCTGCGCTCAATCCTGTACTCTGATCCATGCGCATATCCAAAGGACCATCCTGCTGAAAACTGAAACCACGGGCTGCTTCATCCAGTTGCGGAGAAGACACCCCCAAATCCAGCAACAGCGCATTTACCTTGCCCACCAATCCGTGTTCCTGTACAACAGTTTTGAGTTCGGAAAAGCTGCAATGGTGTAAATGCAGCCGTGGCTCTTCGGGAAAATTCTGTTGGCCAAAAGCAATGGCATCCAAATCCTTGTCGAGAGCGATCAGGCAACCGTCTTCACCCAGGCGCTCAAGAATGGCAGCACTATGCCCACCTCGTCCAAAGGTGCCGTCCATGCAACAGCTGTCCTGCTGGATATTCATCGCCTCTATCGCTTCCTCAAATAAAACCGGCTTATGCAATTCCGGGGAATTCATTCAAAGCTCCAGGGTCGCCAACTCTTCCGACATTTCGGATTCAGGCTGGTCAATGTCATCCAGCCATTCTTCCCGACTCTCAAACCACTTCTGCTCATTCCAGATTTCGAATTTACGCCCTTGACCCACCAGAGCCACTTGCTTATCCATACCCGCATAGTCACGCAAATTGGGGTGGAGCCGGATGCGCCCCTGACTATCGATATTCAACTCCATGGCATGACCCAGCAACAAACGTTGCATCTTCTTGTTCTGCTTTTTCAGCGCTGGCAGACGCATGACTTTCTGCGCAACTTCTTCCCAGTCACTTTTGGGGTAAAGCCACAAACAACGATCATAGGGATTGATGGTCACCACCACGCCAGATCCATCAGACGCACCCAGCTCTTCCCGGTACTTGACCGGAATAGCCAGACGCCCTTTTGCATCCAGATTTAGTGTGTTGACACCGAGAAACACAATTCCCCTCTTTTCCCCACAATTCCCCACAATTATTTGAATCATAGTCCTTGCTCCCCACCGGGTCAAGCATGAACTCAGGAAAAAGCCTTTAATCTCAATAGCTTATGAAACAAACATAAAAAACAAAAACAAGCGCACAAACAACAGAATGCACGATGCAGTTAAAGTAATTTATGAGGAGTGTGTCGTAAGAGGAATTACAAAAAATGAGAAGCTGTGTGGAAAGACGGTCTGTAAGCCGGGTTCTGTCAGCTATATAGCTGCAATAGTCATTCATCTGGGTCGCCCGTCACCGGACGCCTCAAGCAACCTACCCGGAAGCAACTGCGGGCCGCAGCAAATGCTTCCCTATTTGGTCTTGCTCCAGCCGGGGTTTACCCTGCCACTACCGTTACCGGCAGCGCGGTGCGCTCTTACCGCACCATTTCACCCTTACCAGCAAGCTGGCGGTATATTTTCTGTGGCACTTTCCGTAGGCTTGCGCCTCCCAGGCGTTACCTGGCGACTTGCCCTGTGGAGCCCGGACTTTCCTCCATCGAAAAAATCGACAGCGACTATCCGACCGTCTTCCCATCACAAAGATAGTACCCAGCCCCAAAAAAAACAAGCGGCTACAACAAAAATTTATTGGCGTCCGTTCATTCGCAAGCTCAATCCCTCTCGGAAAGCATCAATCTGTTGACGCCTTGTTATTTCTCCTTAACCCGGAAATTTCATGAATTCACGTGATGATCGCGCAGGAGATTGTTTTCACAAGGGATTTTCTGAAGACGTCGCGTATCCGCGATTACGTGCAACTGAAGAAAATCTCTGGTGGAAACAAGAA
>CAYXOS010000011.1:12995-30504 GCA_964467115.1 uncultured Sedimenticola sp. | reverse complement strand
CGGTAGGATTCATCGCAATGCCAAACCTCTCTGTAGGAGCGGCCCATGGCCGCGACCGAAGATGGCAAAGAGAGAGAATAAGCCTACACTGATCCAAATGGCACTTATTTGGAGTTTCCGGCATGCTACGGTCGCCCCTATGGGGGCTGTGGTTATCCGCAAACAGATATCAAAGCCGGAATTGAGAAACAAAGCCCCTGCCTGAAAGCATCAGGCAGGGGCTTTGATTGAGTTTGTCCGGGAAGGACAATACGGTACAGCTTACAGCGAATGTATAGGCCAGACGTTGAGCAAGTCAGAAGACTTTCCCACGGCATCTTGCCAACCGCCTTCCAAGTCATAGATGCCTACCAGAGAATGATTGATAGGCAACTCTGAGCTTGACCAATAAGTAGCATCTGAGAGATGAGTGAACAGGGTGCTTTTGTGGCTGGGGGTACTGAGAACTGTCTGATACAAATGCCCCAACTCGCTGTTGCTACAGCCTTGACCAAAACTGATGCTACGTTGAGCGTCTGCCGACCCGATGTGAACTGAGCATGCAGGGTCATTGAGATCAACACTGGGCAGGCGCCAATCAGTGTGCCCAAGATAAGAGTTGGAATTCAGGTGGGAAATCCAGGCATTGGCTTCATACCAATTCATGACGCCATTTTCAGCGCAGATCTGTTCTGAACTACGACCACTATTGTGGGAAATTCCCTCCAGATTAAAGCTTTGCCACAGGGGGTGATTGGAATCACATAAGGTTTTTACTGAATTTGCATCGCGTGTCCAGGCAACGGAAAAATTATTGTCGGCAACCTGATGCTCATTGATTTGCTGAAGCGGCTTGGCCTTATGGTGTGAAAGTGTAGCGTAAACATTCGCATGAATGATGCCAATGATCAAGGCACTGAGAATGGTGTATTTCATATCGATACTCCAATTAAGGTTCGTTGAGGGCTACTTTTCATGAATCCTGATTGGAATTCAAACAGCCCATAAATGCTTTGATTAACAGTTTAAGAACCGACTAATTCAACATATTGGTGGGTGATTTGATTCATACTGGTCATGATATTGTCGGTGGTGGCGAGAACAATAACGGGAAGACCACCTCTTTCAACATCCTTGTAGAATTTGGAAACGACATGCCATAGGCGCGCAACCTTGTTCAACTCCGCTGTAATCTGTGGGGTGTTGCGCTTTGCCTTGGACAAAGTGGCATGAGCCTGTTCAAATTCCTTAACCGCGGTTTGAAGTTGTCGGACGGTATTGTGATCGCGGAAACCTGCTTGATAAGCGATGTAGTATTTCGCAATACGCTGGGTCAACATACGTTGGCGACCGGCAAGGTTAACGATGGCTTCTTTCTTGAGTTTGGACTGACTTTCCAGGCGATTGACAATGTCCTGGCTTCCTTCAAGCATGGTTTCGCTATAGTCTAGAACCAGAGAAGCATTTTCTTTCGAGTAAGGTTGTTTTGCCAACTGCGCCAGCTCGTCTTTCGCCATTTCGATATAAACCAGCATGTCCTGTATCCCTTCGTTGCCAGTGGTGGCGTTTCGAATGGTGTCAAAATTACTGTTGAATTCCTTGATGCTGTCCTGGAGCTGTTTGTGGGTTTTTTCAGCACGAATACCCTTGCCGTAAAAGAAATAGGCCTTGGCAATTTTTTGTGACAACATCCGTTGCTTGCCAGCGATATCGATGAGTTCAGCAAGTTTGCTTTCGGTACTCCCATCCTTGGCGGCGATAGCGGAGCCGGAGATCAGCACCAAGCCCATTGCCAGTATTAAAATTCCGATGATTTTGTTTAACTTGTTCATTGCTACTTCTCCAAGTTGTATGCCAATAGTTAATTTGATTTAGAAGCGGTGTACAGATTGGTGACTCTATCCATGTCTACCAATATGCTATTTGCCGATCTATTGATCAGCGCAGGAATTACGCGATTGGATTTGGACTTGCCCATCATTTCAAACCACATGTAGGCTTTCTTGACCTTCTTTAACAACGATTTTATCTCGGTGTTGGAAAACGAAGAGGATACGAGGATTTTGTGTGCCGCCGAAAACTCGTCCATTGCGGAGCGCAGTTTTTTCTGGAAATTACCATCATCGACTTTCCATGCTTTCAGCATATATAGTGCCGCCATACGTTGAGACAGCATGCGTTGCTTGCCGGAGAGATTGATAATATTCAATTTCTCATTGCTAGCGTTTCCAGCAATCAAATTGGTGCTTTTATTGCAAGCATCGAGCAGGGCATCCAGATCTTTTTGTAGTTTTGGTGCAGCTTTTGCATTCGGTGAAATTTTCAAAGTGGCTTTTATGGGGATCCATAATTTTTCCACTCGCACCAAGCTATCGCTAAACGCCTTGTTGCCAGAAACTTCTTTTAGTGTTTTAAGATTGAAATCGAATTCAGTTATAAGATTACTGAGATCGGTGGCTGGGTCCCCGACCTCTATATTCATGCCCACCAAGGCATAATCTTTCATGATACGTTGTGTGATCATGCGTTGTTTTCCGGCTTTATTTACAGCTTCATCTGTAGTGGATGCCAGTAACGGAGAAACATATAAAATGCTGACGACTACAGCAATGACTAAAGTCAGCGGGTATATAGGGAGTGATTTTTTTAGGGAAGGTCTCATCAAGGCTTGTTAAACATTCGTGTTTATTGACATGCCTAAATTATGCGACCATTTTTCCTAATCGTTAATAAGGAATGGTTGATGTTATTTTGGGTAGGAAAAATACCCAATAGCAGGCTGTTGAAAAACACGGGTTTTCGACAGCCTGTGTGTGGCACATGGATGTGCCGCCATTTTAGATGGCTGTAAGCCATTGAAAATGAGGGGAGCGGGAAACCGCGTTTTCCTATTCCGTGGTTGAAAAAATCCATGGAGGGACTTTTTCAACATCCTGATAGAATTCAAGAAGCCTTATGTGATGAGGATGCTTACCAAAAGAGATGGTTCAAAAATGAAGCTTTGAAGAAGAAGGGAATCCAAATTATTCCTATTCATCCAACAATACCCAGTTAGGCGGCAGATCGCGTCCAGACTGTATTATTTTGTTAGTCATGTTTTGATATCGGTCTGTTGCGCGTGCCAGAATATATATTTGTAATAATTCGTCACTGATCATTGTATCTTGAGGCGCCTTATCCATCGCGTCCTCAAGAATATCCAGTGCCAGATCCAACTGCCCATATTCCAGGCACTCCTGCGCTTCTTTTATGGGGTCAGTATGGGGTTTTTCTTGGGAAACATGCTGTTTACTGATAAGTGGCAGCGAAGACTCTATCCCGGAATGCAGTAGGCTATTATCAGGATTTTTGATAACAGAATTTGGATGAAGACCCGTTTCAAGACAGGATTCAAAAAAGCCTATCTGTTCAGGGGTGAGCTTGTTACGACTGTGGTTAAGTAACAATTGACGTAGTGCCATGCCTTTGTGGTCGAGTGCGATGAATAAATCCAGCAAGGCTGAATAGAGTCCACTGCGGTTATTACAGGAATAAAATAAATAGATGCGTTGGGTATGTGCGCGCAAATCCAGTGGGTTACGGGTTATACAATGTGCCAGATAAGAAGCAACCAGCGGATTATCGATGCCCAATTTGAGTACCAGCTTCTTGCTGTTATCCACAATGAAAAAGGGTTCAGTCGTGGGCTCGTCTGTGCCAACAGCGGGCTGGGTGAGTGTAGTTTCTATTAATACTTTTGACATATTATTCTGCAGAGCTTCCTTAGGAAAGGAAAACTTATTCAATGAAAAGTAGAGTAGTGGGAAGCGTGCCTCCCACTACTGCTGGAAATTTCAACCCGTATTACGCTGCCAGGGTTTCAATGAGATCGATCATGAATTCCATCTCTTCAATATCCATGGCAACCCATTTTTCAAAGCCCAGGCTTTCGAGGAGATTTTTTCCTTGAACATCGGCCTCCATGGCTACCAACTTGTCAGAAAGCTCCTGTTTGCGTGCTGCCAGTTCTGGACCGATGAGCAACGCATGAGAAACGATTTGTATGTCACTGGTGACGATGGGGCGTAATTGACTTTTAACCAGATTAGAAAGACCCGCAAAAGCGTCTTCAAGAAAAAAGCCGACATCGGCTTTACCTTGTATCAATGCTTTTGCTACCTGAATGTAACTATCGAAGGTTTGAACTTCGGTGTTTTCCCTGGAAAGATTTGCGGGTTCCAGCATGATCATACCCATCATGCTGATATCCGGATCATTGGTTTGAGCGATTTTTGTACCATCACCCAGGTCTTCAACCTGCTGAAAAGTACTATCAGCATTGACAATGATGCTGGCTTCGTCAGGCTTGTGAGGTGTTGCAACAGCGACAAATCCTTTTTCCCTGACGAGAAATGATGCATCAAAGGGATTGGCGTAAATAATATCCACCTTGTTTTCAGCGATTGCCTGGCGTTGAGCGTCAAAGCTGTCAAAGGTCTCAAAGTGTATATCGGTATCCAGTTGACGTTGTAACCAGGTGTTGAAAATGTGCCAGCCTGCGAGTTGATCGGGACCAAAATCCGGGCTTACGGTAAATTGAAAAGGCATAATTGTCTCCGCTGCTTAACTCATACTGGAATAGGTTGAAATGGCTTCTTCCACTTTTTGTCTGGAAGGCTTGCGACGAACTGAGGTGTATCCTACGACTTCGCCATTTCTGACATTGGGGATAACAGTGGCATATACCCAGTAGTAGCCGCCATCCTTGCGCAGATTTTTAACATAGCCATGCCATTTGTTGCCGCTTTGTACCGTCTTCCATAAATCCTCAAAGGCGGCAGATGGCATTTCCGGGTGACGCAGCAAAGCGTGAGGCTGACCAATTATTTCGTCTTCTTCATAACCGGACATGTCCACAAAAGATTGATTGCAATGAGTAATAACCCCATTTTTGTCTGTGCGAGATACGATGAGTTTACCCTCGGGATAAGGGGTTTCTACATCTGTTACGGCGACCTTACGTTGGGAGCCGTCGAAATATTCAAGGGTATGCTCACGGAACTCACCCTGAATGTCTGATTGATTCATATCGTTCATATTTTGTTCTCCTCCTGCCCGGGAAATATTGTTGTTATACGGAATGGACAGGCTGCTGAATAGAAAGCGTTGTTTGCCAGTACGCAATACGCCGGAACACCCTGCTTCTTTCCTGATGCAGGTGTGGGCGGGTTGAGTCACCAGCGATTAGGTACTACAGCAGTTTGGATAGTTGCTCAGCTGCTCTTTTAACATCCAGGAAAATGAGCCCGAGTTTGGCATTGGATTTTGCCATTACTGTAACAACCGCTTCACTGCCGGCATATACCATCAATACGTAGCCATCTTTTCCTTTGATCAGCACCTGGTCGAGATCTCCTCGTCCAAGTTCCGATGCTGTTCTGTCACCCAGTGACAACATGGCGGCGCTCATGGCGCCAACGCGGTCTTCATCAAGTCCGGCGGGTAGCTGTGATGCCATCATCAAGCCGTCGGTAGATATAACACCCGAGGCTTCAATATCGGCGGAGGTGCCGTTAAGCTCGTTCAAAATTGAATTCAGCATGTCTGCTCTCATGTTCTTCTCCAGTAAATTTTTGTAGTTGGTAAATAACTTGCGAACGGTCGAATGATCTATTCGCTGTAACGAATCCCCAGACTCCAGACGAGTTGGGTGAATAAGGGATGATTGAGGCGAGGTACACCACCAATCACGAGTGAAAATCTTTGGGTGCCAACAAACAAAGGCCAGAAACCAATCTGACTGTTGCCAGCGGCATCGCCCAAAGTCCAGGCGCTGGTTTGATAGCCAAGATTATTGGACAGTAGCCGTTTGTGGCGGCGATGCAGAATACCAAGGTTGGCACTCAGGGCCGCAAGCTCCTCGGCAGCTTCATGAGGAAAGCCAGAGGAAGCAACATAAAACCCCTGGTCATCAGCGAGTAGGGCTTTACCGTCACCGGACAAGGTGGGTAAAAGCGTTGGAAGCAGTTCTTCCAGAGGCGCGTCGGGACAAACCTGGGGCTCTGAAAAAGCTTGCACCAATGATTGGGATTGCATGTGATATAGCAGATGCTGAGCGCTCTGCGTGTCTGCGTCACACCATTGTTCAAACTGCTCCATAGACAGCAAAGGCGTTTTTTTGGCATGAAAAAGTGCTTGTAACAGCTGTCGTGCAGGATCAGGTTTGGATGATGCACTATAGTAATATGCACCTGCCGGAGTGGGTGCAATATAGACATCTTCATGTAAAACAAACTCGTCCATGTCAGGCTTCCAGGCAATGATCGAGTGAGAACAGCAATGATTCGACTAAAATGATCACGTCGTTTTTTTCACGAGCATCGACTTCAAATATGGGTGTATTTGCGTATTTCCTGGGCAAATGAGCGTAGTAGTCGTCCAGCGTCAGGGTCCGGGATTTGTCCATTTGGGTAACCCCAATAGCAAGGGCAGAGCTATCAATGAATTTCTCGAAAGCAGAGAGGAAAAAATCGAGGTCAGAGAAAGGTGATGGACGTGCGTTGTTGATAAGCAGTACCAGGCCAATGCCGCCGGTGGTAAGAATATCCCACATAAAATCAAAACGTTCCTGACCCGGGGTGCCGTAAATGTGTACGGTTTCACCACCATCGAGCTTGAGTAACCCATAATCCATGGCGACGGTAGTCTGTGACTTCATATCCTTGGTGATGTCAGAGGCTTGTTCGTCGGTAGATACGGGAGCGATGTCGCTGAGAGAACGAATCGCCGTCGATTTTCCCGCACCCACGGGTCCGGTAAAGATAATTTTGTGATTGCTCATGCCTTTGTTCCCTGTTGCTTGCGGTTCAGGGTTTTCAACAGGCGACTGAACAAACCGCGACGTTTATGCGCTGTCTTGGCAGATACTGGGGCTTGCTCTACGACTTTGGCAGGGGTATCCACTGGCTGTAAGAAACCAATAGCATGGGCGGCAGCAAAAAAAGCAAACACGTATCGCTGGGGGATGGCGAGGGTCGCAATGACCTCTCGAATGGATTTTTCAGAACCCATCCACAGGGCTGATATTTGTGTGGCATGTGGGAACAATACCAATCGAGTAAGATTTGGCCATCTGCGCAAACGATAGCGTTGATCGATGTTAGTATTGGTGGGTAAACGCCCACGGGAACCGGCTAGCGCCATGCGCCAGATGAAGCTTTTGAAGGTATGATGCTGGGCGATCAGATCAAGATTTTCTGGCAGAGCACTCAGCTTTTCATAGTTGAGCGCTGTCTGCCCAAGGGGAACCGCTCCGAAGCTGCGTTGCTTTTTTTCCTTAACCTGGGTCAGAATGTTATTGTTGAATGGATCGATGTAGAAAGATGCATCGCAACAGGAAACATGAATGTATTTCTTTTCCTTGGCAGCCATCTCTGTCAATGCTTGAAAATGATGGCAGAGAAACTGTTCGGGGTTGTACTGAACTTCAGACAAAGCCTGCAGGTTATCCAGATCCACGTCAGCTGCAGTGCCAAGAAATGCATAAGAGCCTCGTTTGTTGAGGCTTGCAGCGGCTTCTGAAGAAAGCCCTTTGCTGTCTTTTTCTTCGGCGCTGTTTTTATCTGCGGATATTTGATTGTGTTGGAGGTTTTCGCCCGCTTCCTGGGCAATGGATATTGCTGATTCAGTGACAGTATCCCGGTCATGGGTTTGTATCTCGACAGCCAGTCTGGCTTTTTCAAGCAGGGTATCAATGGCAGAAAGCAGTTGTTTTGGCCGAAAAGGTTTTTGCAACACGACTACGTTATCGGTTTCGACGGGCTGCAAACCAAGCACGATAACCCGTGATAAAACATCCTGAGTGGCTTCGGTTTGCAGCTTTTCCCAAGCAGCTTTGCCGCGGTAGTCATCAATGTCGATAATGATGATGGCATCGGGGTGCTCGTTTACGATCAAGTAATTTTTGGCTTTCTGGCTGGATAGCAGAAAAGCCATACTTTTGCGTCCCAGCCCCTCGATTCCCCGCAGAGAAATTCTGATGGGCTCAAGAAGGGTTTGAGCCATTGGCGTGGTGAGTTTAGTCATGTTCATATCGAGAGCCATATTCATTGGGGGAACCGCTTGCGAATGTTGAGTAATTCAGTTTGATGAAGTTCGAGGATATCAACGAACTCTGCTTCTAATCGGGAACCTGCCATTTGTTGCAGCTTTGCCAGTGTTTGTTCGATACTCCAGGCTTCTTTATAAATGCGCTTGGACATCAATGCATCCAGTACGTCAGCAACAGCAACGATGCGTGCTTCCAAAGGAATTTCATTGCCCTTCAATCCATAAGGATAACCACTGCCATCGATGGCTTCGTGGTGAAGGGTAATAATGTTTCTTAACATGTTGGTGTGGTGAGTCTCTTCCCGGTAACCAAAACTGCTGATCATGTGATCGATGATATTTCGACCTTTCAAGGTATGGGTTTTGATCTGTTGGAATTCTTCATCCGTGAGTCGACCGGGTTTCATCAGAATATCGTCAGAAATAAAAATCTTGCCGATATCGTGCAAGGGCGCAAACAGAAACAAATGTTCCACCCATTCATCGGAGAGGTTTGGGCGATAGGAGCTATTTTCCACAATCAGACGGGAATAGTGGGCAACGCGCTGCAGATGTGAGGGAGATTCTGATTTGTTGATGTTGTTTAACTGCAAAACTGAAGCAATAGCAGAGGGAAGGCTATGAGTGTTGCTATCCTGCTCGGAAATGACCTGAGAGATTACCCGGGCGTAGACGTTCAGGCGCTCTATTATTTCAGGGGTGAAACAATTTTTTTCCTGCGCAATAAAAAAGGTGAAGCCTTGGCACTGGTTATCGACGAACAAAGGAATACTCAATCCAGATTGAAAGCCGGTAACTGCAGTGACTTTTTCAATTGCCTTTTCATCACCGCTGAAAGCGGAAAGATCGTCGATAACTTCTGTATTCACCAGGTTGTTATTGCTATTGCAATGAATGTCTGGAATCAGGAATGATTCCAGACTGGTGTGACAGGAGGCGGCATGAACAACGAGAGAAGGCTGTTCAAAAGTCGAGTTGAAAGCCACCTCGACGCAGGATACGAAAGGATACTGACGTTGAATACGCTTATGAATTTGCTTCAACTGTTTATTGAGGCAAGTTGTTTTTCCCTGAGCCGCCAAGGGTTCCATGGCGGTAGCCATATTGTTGGGCATGATTCAGACTCCAGATATTATTATTTGTTGCTGCAGGTATTTGAAATTTGTCAGCAGCGGATCTTGAAGGAGATTATGAACCCAGGCTTGGGAAAGGTTAATAAGGACTAGTTTGTGTTTAATTGGGTATGGATAATACCTAAAATATTTCCCTGGAAAGCCTTAAATACGTGTCGAGTTACAAAGCTCAGGGGTTTGAGTGTGCAGCCGAATAAGTTTTATCGATTAAGTGGGTGGAACCCCCGTATTGGCAGGGGAGGTCAGCCACCAAACGAATGTCGAAGTGATCTTTTCCTTTTAATCCCTCGATGCATGCTGGGTGACGGATTATTCCGTCAGGAAAGCAACAATCCTGGCTGAAAGGTTACCATCTTGAGGTAATGCCCTGGGGTATTACGTGCGGTTTGCGCCATGAACTGAACACATTCACCACAATCTGCTCGCGCCAGAATCAATCAGAGCTTCCCTAATGCATCCACACAAATTGAATTTGGACAAGGCTACGGAAATAAGTTTCTGCTATTCTGGGGTGCAATTGACCAGAGGTGATTCTCGTTTGGTTCGAAAATTTCCTGAATTTTCCGGGTTGGTATATCCCCGCTTGTATCAACGGTTTGAACGATAAATTTAGAGTGCGTGAGGCTTCCCATGAAGAGATGTCTTTGGATAACTTGTATGGTAGTTTAAAGGTTTCTACAAACACCCGCCGGGTATTGTTTCCACAAGGGGATATCTTCAGAACCTCCCTTGTGAAAACAAGAAACAAGTGGGGGGCGGGTAATTCATGAGTTTTTTGGTTTAAGGATGAAAATGGGTACAGATATCCAACTACTGGAGTCTAAGCTGGCTGACATAGAGGGCACAGAGAAAATTGATCTTCTAAACCAGTTGGGGTGGGCATTGCGCAAGAAGGACAGCTCACGTGCCCGCGACTTTTTTCGGCAAGCTTATGAACGCTCCACCAGCGGTGACTATAGTGATGAGCACTATTTGCCCGGTTATGCCTACAGTTTGAGAGGACTGGGTGCTGTCAATGCCCAGTCGGGTGTGCGTGATGTTGCATTCAGCCAGCTCAATGAAGCCGCCCAATTGTTTGAACGGTTGGAGCTAATCAACGAACTCCCCTCTGTGTATATGATCATAGGCGTCATCTATGCGCATTCAGCTGACTATATCAAAGCGCTCGAGTATTTTGATGATGTATTGAGGATTTCCAGGGCGATTGGGGATAACAAATATGAGAACATTGCCCTGATGAACATGGGCACAGTCTATAACGACAACGGTGACCACCATGCGGCGCTTGACTGCTATCAGAGTATATTGAAACGGTCATGGGAGCATTGTGTTTCCAAAATCCCCCTGCTGTTGAACTTGGTTAATAGTTACAACTGTCTTCAAGATCATGCCAACGCGCAAAAGTATCTGCTGCAAACCAAGGAACTGGTAAAGGAAGCAGGGAGTGGTCTTGATGAGGCTTATCTGTCCATCTATCAGGGAGATTTCTATCTCAATACCGGGAAAACGGAAAGGGCTCACGCATCATTTAATCAAGCAATAGCTATTGCTGATCGCTATATCTTTGCTGAGCCAGAAATTCTTGCCCTGAAACGTATAGCTGCCATATACGAGGAACAAGGGGATCTGGAGAAGGAGAAGGCGATACAGGAAAACCTCATCAAGCTTGCCGATGAACTCAATGAACGGCATGTCAAGTACCGGGCACACGAGAGATTGTCAGCGATTTTTGAAGCTTTGGAGCAACTGCCAGAGGCACTGGCTCATTTCAAGCATTTTCATGCGCTGAAAGACAGCGTATTTGATCAGGAGAGGGAACAAAGACTCAGCCTGCTCAAGATGCAATACCAAACTGACATGCTGAAACGAGAAGCAGAGATACAACTGGAACGCAACAAAGAGCTGGAAGCCGCCAAAGAAGCAGCAGAGTCCGCCAACCGGGCTAAATCCCTGTTTCTTGCCAACATGAGCCACGAGATAAGAACACCCATGAATGGCGTGATTGGTATGCTGGAACTGCTGGTGGAAACTGAACTGGGCAATGAGCAGCGCCTCTGTGTTGAAACTGCCCAGTATTCGGCTACCATTCTGCTACGAATAATTAATGACATACTGGATTTGTCCAAGATCGAAGCCGGCAAAATGGTGCTTGAAATGGCTGAATTCGATTTGACCGGGCTGCTGGAAAAAAGCCTGAGCCTGATCGGTCAGCATGCCGAAGAACATCATCTTATAGTGCGTAGGGAGTTTGACCAGCTTCCCTGGGTAAAGTCAGATCAGATACGTCTGTCACAGATTTTGGGCAACCTGCTGAGTAATGCCGTGAAATTTACCCAGCAGGGCTCGGTCACTCTGGCGGCCTGGATTCTTGACCAGGACGAGCATGAGATGAATCTGCGTATTGAGGTCAGGGATACCGGAAAGGGCATCGCTCCCAAGGAGGCAAAGAAACTGTTTCAGGCCTTTAGTCAGGGAGATGACTCTACCACCCGCCTTTATGGTGGTACCGGACTGGGGCTCTATATTACCCATCGTCTGGTCGAGATGATGGGGGGAGCTGTGGGTGTAGATAGCATCGAGGGAAAAGGCGCCACTTTCTGGGTGGAATTACCATTGGAGAAAGCCGCTGTTTCCAGAAAAACTCGCCCACAGGTGCTTGCGGCAGTGGAGTCGCCTATTTCATCCAACCTCCGCGTGCTGTTGGTAGAGGACAATGAAATAAACCAGATGGTGGCTCAGATGTTACTCGCCAAAATTGGACTGGAACCCGAAGTGGCGCAGGATGGACAACAGGCGATAAACAGCTATGAAGAGAAGGATTATGACTTCATTCTGATGGATGTACAGATGCCGGTAATGGATGGTTACGAGGCTACCCGGCACATCCGTGATCTGGCAGCCCAATACCAGCGCAAGCAGCCAGTGATTATTGCCATGAGTGCCCATGTCATGGAGGAACATAAGCAAGAGGCGCGGGAAGCCGGAATGGACGATTATATTGCCAAGCCTATCGTAGCTGCTGATCTGAAAGCGAAGCTGCATGACTGGATGAAGACGCGATCCAGCTAGCTTCATACCATGAGGCACCATGTCGCAATGAGCATAACGAAATATTCAATCTTATCCCTCAACCTGGAGATACAATATGTGCATTGGTTGAGGGGTTACTGCATGTGAATCAATATGCTACAGCGAGCAAAGATAGGCATTCAGGGATAATTTGCGATCATGAATATTCAGCTTTTTGCGAATGTTTTTTCTGTGGGTGGAAATCGTCAGGTCGGAAAGATTCAACAAGGAAGCAATCTCCTTGGTCTGTTTGCCTTCTTTGATGAGGTTGGCGATTTGAATCTCGACGGGTGTCAGTTTCATCTGTAGCAAGTCATGATTATTGATGAGCGAATCTGAAACCTGCTTCAGATTGGCAATCAACATTTCCACGATGTTCTGCTGATTCTCATTCAATTGGGTTTTCTGCAATCTCTGGGCAAAAGGAATAACCAGATTATTGATGTTGTTGAGAATGGTTTTCTCCGCTTCCTTGTTGTCCTGTTGTTGTTGGGTCATGAGAACACGCAGGGCGGTGAGTGTTTCAGACAACTCTCGGGTCTTGTCTTCGACTTCCACCTGTAAATCTTTTCTCAGCCGATAGAGTTCCACATGGTTATTCACTCGTGACAGCAGTTCGCCGGCGTGAATGGGTTTGGATATGTAGTCAACACCGCCGACTTCGAATGCCCTGATTTTGTGTTCGTATTGTTCGTGACCGCTTACGAAAATAACCGGAATATCCCTCAGTAACTCAGTTTGCTTCAATTGGGTACACAATTCGTAACCATCCACATCTGGCATTTCGATATCCAATAGAAATAATTCGGGTGGGTTTTTGTTGGCGATAGTCATTGCCAGGTCGCTATTCTTGGCTGCTCGAACTTTATGTCCCTTGTCGGTAAGCAGTTTGCCCAACAAATGAATCATCTCGGGATTATCATCGACAATGAGAATGTCAGAAGGTTTGGTCGAAGTGCTCATGGTTGCTCCATAATTTTTTTCAGATTGAGGGTGGCAGAATCGAAGTCGAAATTTTCGAGGTCGTCCATTACATTTTGTAGTTCGCTGCGAAGTTTGCCATCTTCGGTGGCAGCGATGAGGGTTTCGATTTCTGAGGTTGCACTTACATCATATTCAGAAGTAAGTTGTACCAACCGTTGCAAGCTTGCAGAATCATTGCGGGCATCTGATTGGGTGTCGTGATCACAATCGCAATCAGAAACAGCCACTTGCTGTGACAGGTCGTCGATGTGTTGAAGGACTTCCGTCATCATGCTGTTTGCCCTGAAAAAAAGCTGTTCCAGGTCGTCAGTGCTGGTGATCGCCTCTGTTGATTGCAAATAGGCTTTGAACAATTGTTCCATGTCTGACATGGTGAGTGAGAGTTGATCCGCACCCAGGGTGGCGGCAAGACCTTTCAATGTATGGGCTGCACGACGGGCTTCATCCCATTTTTGCTGAGTGAACAGGGTATAGATCTGTTCCAGATCATTGCCGTGGGTGTTTGCGAATTTCTCCAGCAGTTTGGCATAGTCTTTGGGGTTCAGTCCCATGCGTTGTATAGCTGTTTTGGCATCAATTCCGGACATTTCTGGAAGGCATTCCTGGTTGGGTGTTTTATTGAATGGGACGGTATCATTCTCTAGGCTCAGTGTTTGCCGCGCTGGATTAATAAACTTGTCGATCATTTCCAACAATTGATTGATATCGATGGGTTTGGTGAGGTAATCATCCATGCCGGCTTGCATGCATTTCTCTCTGACCGTTGATGAAGAGCTGGCAGTCAGGGCAATGACGGGCAGATCAACCAGACCTAGCTGCTTTCGAATGCTGGTGGTGGCTTCATATCCATCCATGACGGGCATTTGAATATCCATGAGCACCAGGTCATATTTGTCGGTATGCAAGCGACGCAAGGCTTCTTTTCCGTCTTTGGCGGTATCCACTTGGACATGATGGCGGGTCAGTACCTCAGTCGCCAGTTGGCGGTTGATCTCGTTGTCTTCGACCAGAAGTATTTTGGAATCCTGCAATTGTTCGAAGTGGCGGCGTTCATCGGCAACGCTGGAATTTTCGGACAGTTGTTTGTCTGACAGGGGAAAGTGTAGATCGAAATAGAAAGCACTTCCTTCTCCTGGGGTGCTTTCAACATGGATTTTCCCACCCATTTTTTCGATCAACTGGGCGGATATGGTCAGCCCCAGACCCGTGCCGCCAAATTTTCGGGTGGTACTGCTGTCTGCTTGTGAAAAGGGATGGAAAATACTGTTGAGTTTATCTTCGTCCATGCCAATACCGGTGTCGCTGACACGGAAAGCCAACAACACTTGTTTATCGTCGATGGATTTTTCGGTGACAGAGAGGGTGATTTTCCCGGCATTGGTGAATTTGACCGCATTGCTGGCAAGGTTGGTTAGGACTTGGCGTAGACGTAACGCATCACCGATTAGTTTAGTCTTGAAGCTGGTGTGGTACTCAAGTTGAAGTTCGACCTGATTGGTGTTTATCAATTGACGGGCAAGGGTGGTGACGGATTGCAACTCTTTCTCAAGGTTGAATGGGATGGCTTCCAGGGTGAGTTTACCCGCTTCGATCTTGGAGAAATCCAGAATTTCATTGATGAGTCTGAGCATGCTCCGTGCAGATTCTTTGACATTGCCCAGATACTTTTTCTGGGCGCTGCTCGGCTCGCTTTCCAGACACAAGTCAGTAAAGCCGATAATGGCATTCATGGGGGTACGAATCTCGTGACTGATATTTGCCACAAACTCAGATTTTGCAACACTGGCAGCCAAGGCGTCACGCTTGGCCTGGCGCAACGCCTCAAGCTGCATTTTCTTACGGGTGATGTCTCGTGAAACCGCCACGTATTGAATAATTTTTCCAATCTGGTTTTTGATCGGAGAAATGGAAGTCTCCACCCAGTAAGAAGTGCCATCCCGGCGTTTGTTATGGAAACTGCCTTGCCAGACTTGTCCAGAAATCAGGGTTTGCCACAGATGTTTGTAAAAACCTGCGGAGTGATCGCCGGAGGACAACATGCTGGGGTTGTTGCCAATGAGATCCTCGCGGCTATAACCGGTCAATATCCCCGTGGCTGGGTTGCAGTCGATAATATTGGCTTCTGTATCAGTGACAATGATGGATTCCTGGGAATGGGCGAAAACGGTTGCTGCCATATCTGCCCGTTCCTGGGAGCGTTTTTGTTCGGTAATGTCTTCGACAATTCCGTCGACAGAAAGAATATTGCCCCTGTCGTCACGGATGGGGTGTGAGGATACGCGGATGGTGTGCTCTGTGCCTGCAGGATGGGTGAAACGCATTTCGAACTGTAGAAAGTCCGCTTTCCCTTCCAGGCGCAGCTGGGTATAAAACTTGACCTTTTCAACGTCCTCGGGAAACCATTTTCCCAGATTGAACCAGGGTTTTCCCAGAACTTCGTCCTTGGTCATTCCAAAAACATGTTCTATGCCGCGTTTGCTCACATAGGTTAGTTCACCGCTGACTCCCCGGTGGCTGAAAATGACAAATTTTTCCCCAATACTATCAACCAGACGAGAGTATTTTTCCTGGCTTTCCTGTAGCGCCAGGGTGGCCTCTTCCCGGTCGGTAACGTCCATGTGGGTACCAAACATCCACAAAGGTTCACGCTCTTTGTTCCAGTGGGTTACTCTTCCTCGGGATTGAACCCATACCCAGTGACCATCCTTGTGCTGCATGAGAAAAGTTGCCTGGAAGTATTCTGTTTCACCCCTGAAATGTTGTAGCAGGGCAGATTTTGCCGCTCCTAGATGGGCGGGGAATATCATGCTGGCCCAGGTATCGACACTGATCGGTGTGAGTTCGTCCACGGAGTAGCCAATGATTTCCGCCCATCTTTCATTGACAACAGCATGGCCGGTAATGAGATTCCATTTCCAGGTGCCTGCCTGGGTGGCGTCGATGATTTGCAGGAAATGATTGGCGGAATCTTCCGCCATCAAGCGTTGATTGGCCAATTGCCGGTTTTTGGTGATCAGCAATTGCAACAAGATGAGTATGATGAGCAAAGTTATTGCAACCACAACAACGGCAATTGGGTGATCGCGCCAGATATCCTTCAGTGTGACAGTGGGAACCTGATCATAGGGAGGCAAGCCCAGGGCTTTTAAGATAGCGCTAACAGAACTGTAGTCGGCAGCCGGTGCAAAACCGGCAATGCGGGCAGAAACTGCCGCTTCAGAGTTCGCCGGGAGAGAGCGTAAGCTGTCGACAACCCGGTCGATGGTGTCCTGATCCACATGGGGAAGGGCAAACACCGGCCATTGTGGATACAATTTGGTAGAGGCGACAAAAGGGTAGCCGGGATAGTCTTTGGCATTGACGATTTTGATCTTATCCAGAGGCAAGGTACCAAGCTGCTCGATTTCTTCGAGCAGACCAGTGGGGACGAAGCCGGCATCCACACTGCCAGACAACACGGATTCGATAACTGCCTGATAGCTACCGGTTTCCACCAAATGGGCGTCTTGAGGCAGAGATATGCCCTTTTGCAGCAGCTCATACGCCTGGGCGGTGAAGCCGCCGATATCCTTGATGCCTGCAATAGCAATCCAGGTTCCCCAGAGATCACTCAGGTCAGAAATGTCGTCACGCCCACGCAATGTCAATATGACGCCACCGATATGCTGGGTGGTTTGATCTTCCGGTGCACTTCGGACAATGGTTGCCAAGGGTTTCAGGTGATGATTGTATTGCTCTTGAAGCTGAATGAAGAATGCCGGGTTGGCGGCCACAATATCCAGGTCTTCGCTGAGTTGCATATCATTTTCATCTTGCAGTGGGATAGGCTGCAGACGGATATCCATATCGGAAAGCTGGGCGTTCAGATAGTCCACCAGGGGCTGGCAGCAGTTTTCTATCTTCGAGGTGGGAAAATAAGAGTAAACGCCCAAGGTAAGCTGGGTTTTAGGCTGTTCCTCGGTAATATGTTCCGGGGCAACACGCCCCGATGCCGTAGACAGTATGCCAGCACAGAACAACACCAATAGAAGCAGCCAGCGCATCATAGCAGGAATGTATCCTTACGGTGATTTATGCGGTAGGGGATATGAGGCTGCATGGGTATGATTTTGTCTGTCGTATCAAAAATTGTTATGTATTTTAGTATTTGGGTTCGAAGGTAGTGCTGATCTAATCATGGCTCCGCATTTCTCGAAGCACACTAACCTTATATGGAGGGTTAAGTCATTATTGCGGTTCCCTCGCTATTTGTATGT
>CAYXOS010000011.1:0-12895 GCA_964467115.1 uncultured Sedimenticola sp. | reverse complement strand
CTAACCTTATATGGAGGGTTAAGTCATTATTGCGGTTCCCTCGCTATTTGTATGTCTATAGTAGGGTAGGCAGAGTATTGTTCAATGATGAGATATTGGGCGCTAATTAGGTATAGATAGTACCCAATTTAAAAAACAATTTTGCTGCTATCGGGCTTGGTTTAAGTGCTTTCTTTGTAACTCTATGATTTATTGCGTTTTTTCACTGACGGCAAGAGGGTGTTGAGATAGCATGGTGTTTCGGTTTTTCTGAGAAACCTCAGGGGTTAACATGGGAAAGTTATTCAAAAGTTTGATCTTGATCGCGTTTTTGTGTCTGGAAACCACAGCTATTGCCGCCCCAGAGGTCGCTGGCCAAGGTATTCAATGGTATCAGGGAACGGTTTCCCAAGGGTTTGCCGAAGCAAAAGCCAGCCATAAACCCGTTTTTCTCTATTGGGGGGCGGTGTGGTGCCCTCCTTGCAATCAGCTGAAAGCCACCTTGTTCAAGAATCCGGCATTTATTCGAAAAACGGCATTGTTTGTCCCGGTGTATCTGGATGGTGATACGGAAGCGGCACAGAAATTGGGCGAGGATTTTGGGGTGCTGGGCTACCCTACCCTGATATTGTTTGATTCCAACGGACAGGAAATCACCCGCCTGCCTGGTGGCATGAGCATGGACTTGTATCCTCAAATGTTGGATTTGGCACTGGCAAAAACCAAGCCCGTGGCGACCCTGGTGAAAGAAATTCTGCAACAACACAAGCAAGCTGATCGAGCCGAGTGGCATATGCTGGCCTACTATTCCTGGGATCAGGATGCTGGTCGTGCATTGGGTGATGATGATTTGACAGGGGTGTTGAAAACCCTGGCTGAACAAATTCCTCCAACTTATGCCAAAGAGCGGATTCGTCTCGATGCGGCTTATCTGTCGGCATTGGCAAATCGTCAGCAACCGCCTTCAGACGCTGAAAAACGAGATGCGCTGGAACGCTTGTTGCGCGTATTGAATCTGCCGGAGACCTATGCCGATAACTTCAATTTTCTGATCTACGAACTGGAAACCCTGATTCCCCGCATTACTGACGCAAAAAGCGCCCATGGGCAGCTTGTGCTACAAGCCTGGGAGCGTGCTTTGCAGCAATTGGCTCAGGACAAGCAGCTCAGTCCCGCGCAGAAATTACTGGTGTATGCAGGAAAGATACACCAGTTGAAAGTGGCAAAAAAGCCATTGCCTGATGCTTTGAAAAAAGCCATACGCGATGCGGTTTCCCATGCACGAAAGATTGCTGGCAATGGTCATGAAAGAATTGCTGTCAACTACGCCGCCTATGGCATCCTGAGGTCTTCTGGTCAACTACATCTGGCAGAACAACTGATCACAGAAGAAATGCAGGCAGGTAGTAACAATCAATACTGGATGTTGGTGTTGGCAGATTTCGCTGCCGAGGCGGGAAATGAAGCCGAAGCCTTGACCTGGTACGCCAAGGCATGGGAGACATCCACAGGAACGGCAACTCGTATTCAATGGGGGTCTTACTATATTCGTCAATTGACCGAACAAACCCCGGATGATGACGAGAAAATCATCCAGGTTACGGAACGCTTTTTCTCGCAATTGGCGAAACAGAAAACACCTTTTCACGGTCGTAGCAGAAGAGCGCTGGAGCGCGTCTTCAAGGCGTTGAACGCCTGGGGGCAGGTTTCCAGCCCGGCGGAGCTTATCAGGTTGAAAAGTGCGTTCATCAAAGCGTGTATGCCGTTTGGAAAAGATGCAATTTCTCGCTGTGAAGCAATCATGAAAACCACTTGAAGGAGTTGAATATGAAAAAAATACTGTGTGTGTTGGGACTGATATTGTCATTGCCGTTGTATGCGGCAGATGGAATGATCGTTATTGGAAGTGATTATGGTGTGGCCAAAACCACGGATCGATTGGCATCCATCGTAACCAATGCAGGGTTCAACGTCATCGCCCGGGTCAATCATGGCAAAGCGGCGCAAGGGGTTGGAATTGATCTGAACCCGGTTCAGTTGTTGATCTTTGGCAAGCCTCAGGCCGGGTCGAAATTGATGCAAAGCCAGCCTTCCGTGGCCATTGATCTGCCGATGAAATATCTGGTGTGGAAAGATGCCGCAGGCAAAGTCAACATTGGCTGGAATGATCCATCCTGGATAGCCCGGCGACATGGCATTGCTGATCGTGGCAGGCTGGTGAAGAAAATGACGGCGGCCCTGTACAAATTGGCGACCAAGGCAGCAGGAAAGGACTGATGTCCGAAGCCAACCGTCTGGAGGCATTGCTGGCACAGTGGTTGGCGCTCCCCCAGGCGGGGCTGTTACAACAGCCTGCATTTGTCGAGGAACTACAACAGGTTTGGGCGGCCAGTGACTATGTGGCTCAAAGCTGTTTGCGCTCGCCAGATCTGTTGCTGGCGCTGGTCACGGATCAGGCACTGGATGTTTCCTTACAGGCAGGGGAAATGGCAGCACAGCTGGCGTTGACACTGCAAGCAATCGATGATGAAGCGGCATTATTGTCCGCCTTGAGGCAGTTTCGCCGCAGGCAGATGCTACGCATCATCTGGCGGGATATCACCCGCAAAGCCCCTCTTGCAGAAACCCTGGAAGACTTGTCTGAACTGGCGGACAGCTGTATTCGCCAAAGCCTGGACAAGCTCATGACCTGGGCTGTCAGCAAATGGGGGATGCCACGAGACAAGCACGGCAAGCCCCAAGAGATGGTAGTGCTGGGTATGGGCAAGCTGGGTGCCAGGGAATTGAATCTCTCGTCTGATATCGATCTCATTTTCACTTTTCCCTCCCATGGTGAAACAGATGCACCTCGTCCTTTGAGCAATGAGCAATTTTTCACTCGTATTGGCAGGCAACTGATCAACGCCCTGGGCAAACAGACCGAAGAGGGCTTCGTGTTTCGCGTGGACATGCGTTTACGCCCGTTTGGTGAAGCAGGCCCGTTGGCGCTCAGTTTCAATGCCATGGAAACCTACTACACATCACAGGCGCGGGAATGGGAGCGCTACGCCATGATCAAGGCAAGGGCGATTACCGGCGAAGTGGTCTATCGGTGTCAGCTCCAGGATATTCTGCGTCCGTTTGTTTTCCGTCGCTACATCGATTTTGGTGCCATTGATGCGATCCGTGACATGAAGCGTCGCATACAGGCAGAAATGCATCATCGCGGTATGGATGCCAATATCAAACTGGGCAAAGGCGGTATCCGGGAAATTGAATTCATCGGTCAGGTTTTTCAGCTGGTTTATGGCGGCAGAGACAGAGATCTACAGATTCGACCCATATTGCCAGTGTTGCAACACCTGCAACAGAAGCAATTGCTGACAACGGAAGCGGTTGCAGAATTGACCCAAGCCTACGAATTTTTGCGGCTGACAGAGAATCGCCTGCAAGCCTGGAAAGATGAGCAAACCCATTTGCTGCCATCAGATGAAGCGGGGAAACAGCGTATTGCCATCAGCATGGGGTACACCCACTGGAAGGATTTCCAGCACCAGTTGGCGGACCATAGACAGCAGGTAGAGCGCCATTTTTCCTGGGTCTTCGCCGATGGGGAAGGGGGCGGACATCCGCTGGAAAAGGCTTGGCTCATGGATAGTGAAGATGCCGCCAGTGCGTTATTGTTGCAGGCAGGTTTCAAACAGCCAACCCCGGTATTGACCGCGTTACAGGATTTTCAGAATTCCGCGGCTTGTCGTGTGCTGTCGGAAAACGCCCGCCAGAAGTTGAATGGGCTGATGCCCCAGTTGCTGAGTGCGGCGACCCAGGTCGAAAATCCGGAAGAAACATTGATGCGGCTGTTGACCTTGCTGCAGGCAATTGTAAGGCGTACCGCCTACATGGATTTGTTGCTGGAGAATCCCCAGGTGTTGCAACAATTGGTGCGCCTTGGCAGTGAAAGCCGCTGGGTGGTCAGTCAGTTGGTGCGCTATCCCGTGCTGCTGGATGAAATGCTGGATCCGCGCCGATTATATGCGCCCCTGCGGCGAGAAGAGCTACAGTCGGAATTGCAGGTATTGCTGGCAAAAATCGATGCAGATGACCTGGAGCAGCAGATGGAACGCTTGCGGCAGTTTGCCGCTGGAAATCGTCTGCGCACCGCTGCTGCAGATATTACCGGGGCAATTCCACTCATGGTTGTCAGTGATTTCCTCACCGAAATTGCCGAAGTGGTGCTGGAGCAGGTGCTGCAGTTGGCGTGGAATTACCTGGTTGAACGTCATGGGCGACCTGCAGAAGTTGAAGGTAAAGGCTTTGTGGTGGTGGGTTATGGCAAACTTGGTGGTCGGGAATTGGGATATGGCTCTGATCTGGATCTGGTATTCCTCCACGCCGATTACTCCCAGGCAGCGGTAACAGACGGTGAAAAGCCTGTTGCCAATGATGTGTTCTATGCCCGTCTGGGGCAGCGAATGCTGCATTTGCTCAACACCCGTACTGCTTCCGGCATTCTGTATGAAATGGACATGCGTTTGCGCCCCAACGGTAATGCAGGAATGTTGGTCAGCACTTTGGGGGGCTTTGAAAAGTATCAGAAGAACAACGCCTGGGTGTGGGAACATCAGGCATTGGTGCGGGCGCGAGCGGTTGTTGGTGACAAGGGCTTGGTTCAGCAGCTGGAACAAATCCGGCGAGATGTACTGACCCTTGAACGCGATGAGCGAAAGTTACGTCAGGATGTCGTGGAAATGCGGGACAAAATGCGAAAGTCCCTGGACAACAGCACCCCCGAAAAATTTGACCTGAAGCAGGGTAAAGGAGGTATCACTGATATTGAGTTTATGGTTCAATATGCTGTTCTGAAGTGGGCGCGGGGTGTTCCTGCGCTGACGGCCTGGACCGACAATATCCGTTTGCTGGAAGTCCTGGTTGAAGCAGGGTTGATTTCTGCTTCCCAAGGAGAGCTTCTGGTGTTGGCGTATCAATGTTTTCGTGATAAATATCATCATCTTGCCCTGCAGGAACAAGGGGGAATGATCGATAACAAGTCACTGCAGCAGGAGCGGCAACGGGTACAGCAGGTTTGGCAGCAATTTTTTATGAGTGGAGATTGATATGCAGACGATGGCGGATCGAGACGGTCTGATCTGGATGGACGGTGAGATGATACCCTGGCGCGATGCCCAGGTGCATGTGCTGACGCACACCATGCATTATGGTATGGGCGTGTTCGAAGGCGTGCGCGCCTACCATACAGATAAAGGTCCCGCCATTTTCCGCCTGCAGGATCATACCCGGCGTTTGTTTCAGTCTGCCCACATCCTGGGTATGAATATTCCCTGGGATGAGGACACGCTCAACGCAGCACAGGTTGCTGCGGTCAAAGAAAACGATCTGGACTCCGCCTACCTGCGCCCCATGTGTTTCTACGGCTCGGAAGGCATGGGATTGCGTGCCGACAATCTCAAAGTCCATGCCATTGTTGCCGCCTGGACCTGGGGCGCTTATCTGGGTGAAGAAGCGATGGAAAAAGGTATTCGCATCCGGGTTTCTTCCTTCACCCGTCATCATGTCAACATCACCATGTGTCGTGCCAAGGCAAACGGGAATTACATCAATTCCATGCTGGCACTACAGGAAGCCCTGGACAATGGCTACGATGAGGCCTTGTTGCTGGACAGTCAGGGGTTTGTCATGGAAGGGTCTGGAGAGAATATTTTTATCGTTCGTGACGGCGTCTTGTACACCCCTGATCTCAGCTCGGCGCTGGATGGCATCACCCGCCGCACCATCATGCAATTGGCGGCAGAGGCGGATTTGCAGGTGGTTGAAAAGCGCATCACCCGTGATGAAGTCTATATTGCCGACGAGGCATTTTTCACCGGCTCGGCAGCAGAAGTCACGCCGATTCGGGAAGTGGACAATCGCGTTATCGGTAACGGTGGACGAGGTCCGATCACGGAGCACTTGCAGAAAAAATATTTTGACGTGGTACATGGCCGCTCGCCGGTACATCATGGCTGGCTGACCTACGTCAACGGAGAGTAATCATGTCAGCAGAAGCCGTACAAAAAACCGTGGTCAAAGTCAGCACTGAACAGTTGCCTTTGAGTTGCCCCCTGCCAGAAGATGAAGTCTGGAACCTGCACCCACGGGTATACCTGCCCATCAAAAAAACCGGCGAAGCGGTGTGTCCCTATTGTGGCACACACTATGTTCTGACAGATTGAAACCCGCAACACTGGTCGTCGGTCCTTCATGGGTAGGCGACATGGTCATGGCGCAAAGCCTGTTCCGGCATCTGAAGGAGCAGCAGCCGGATACGCCCATCGATGTGCTGGCACCGGGCTGGAGCTTGCCGTTGCTGGCGCGTATGCCGGAAGTTCGGGCGGGGGTGGAAATGCCCCTCGGGCATGGCAAACTGGAATTGCGACAACGCTGGCGACTTGGGCGGGAATTGCGCGGACGCTATGATTGGGCGATTCTACTGCCCAATTCCTGGAAATCTGCGATTGTTCCCTGGGCAGCAAAAATTCCCCGGCGCACGGGCTGGTTGGGCGAGGCACGTTATGGCTTGCTGAACGATGCCCGCAAGCTGGATAAATCTCACCTGACCATGACCGTGCAGCGTTTTGTTGCCTTGGCAGATGCGCCTCACAACCCGCAACTGCCACTCATACTTCCCCCAAGTCTCAAAGTTGAAGCGGTGGATGTTGCCCAGGCGATGGAAGCGCTGCAACTGCAAAAACACCCTGAGCAACCCCTGCTGGCCCTGTGCCCCGGTGCGGAATACGGTGATGCCAAGCGTTGGCCAGGAGAATATTATGCGGCGCTGGCGCAGCAGTTTGTGCAGCAAGGGGGGCAGGTATGGTTATTTGGTTCGGATAAGGATCGCCCGGTATGCGACAATATCGCCATCCAGACAGGTGCAGGTTGTCACAATCTGGCGGGAAGAACCTCATTGGCACAGGCCGTGGATTTGCTTTCCCTGGCGGATGCGGTAGTCAGCAATGATTCGGGTTTGATGCATGTTGCCGCCGCCCTGCAGCGCCCGTTGGTAGCGGTGTACGGATCGTCTGATCCCGGCTTTACCCCGCCGCTGAATTCCCGGCATCAGATCGTGAGCCTGGGACTGGATTGTAGCCCCTGTTTCAAACGCGAGTGCCCCTTGGGACATCTGCGTTGTTTGCGGGATATTTCTGTCAACCAAGTGCAGACAGCACTGGAAAAAGTAGTGAGTTAAGTGAAGGATAAAACTGAAAACGTCGTCTGGCACAGTGCCACAGTTACGCGAGAGCGCAGGCAAAAGCTCAATGGTCATCAAAGCTTTGTGCTGTGGTTTACCGGGCTTTCCGGCTCCGGCAAATCCACGTTGGCTCATGCCGTAGAAGAACGTTTGCATCAGATGCAATGCCGCACTTTTGTTTTTGATGGTGACAATGTGCGCCATGGCTTGTGTTCCGATCTTGGGTTTGGCGAAGATGATCGGCGTGAAAATATCCGCCGTATCGGTGAAATGACCCATCTGTTCGTACAGGCAGGGGTTATCGCCATGACGGCCTTCATCTCTCCCTTCAGGGAAGAGCGGCAACGGGTGCGGGCGTTGTTCCAGCCCGGCGAGTTTATTGAAGTTTTTTGTGATTGCAGTCTGGAAACCTGTGAACAACGGGATGTGAAGGGCTTGTACGCCAAGGCAAGAGCGGGGTTGATTCCCAACTACACAGGAATTTCATCGCCTTATGAAGCCCCCGAGTCGGCAGAGATTTGTGTCAACACGGATACCCAGACCCTGGAGCAAAGCATCGATACCGTGCTGCAGTATCTTCAGGATCATCAGCTGATTGGCTGATACTGAGCCTTACGGAGATAGCGGGCGACGATGAAAATCCTGATCGTAAAAACTTCGTCCCTGGGTGATCTCATTCATACCTTTCCCGCCCTCAGTGATGCTCTCGGAGCCTGTCCTGACATGGAATTTCACTGGTTGGTGGAAGACGCATTTTCCCAGGTGCCTGTGTGGCACCCCGGAGTAAGCAGAGTTATTCCCATTGGACTGCGTCGCTGGCGTCAGAATTGGAAGAAAGCCTGGCGCAACGGTGATATCAAGGGTTTCAAATCCCTGCTACGCCAAGAATCCTATGACCTGATCATCGATGCCCAGGGCTTGCTGAAAAGCGCCTTGCCAGCAAAGTGGGCAACAGGGCCGGTGGCCGGTTATGATCGCCACTCAGCAAGAGAAGGATTCGCAAGTTTTTTCTATCAACAACGGTATTCTGTATCGAAAAAACTGCATGCTATTGAACGGATTCGGCAGCTGTTTTCACAAGCGCTGGGTTACCCGCAACCTGTAACCCCACCAGACTATGGATTGTCGGATGAGCGCCCGCTGAAAGACAACAAGCTGATCTTCTTGCACAGCACCACCTGGCCCAGTAAACACTGGCCCCGAAGCTATTGGGCGGAACTGACCCGGCTTGGAACAGCGGCGGGGTTTGAGGTCTGCTTCCCCTGGTACGAAGCAGAAGAACGTCTCAGGGCAGAACATATCATGCAAATGGCGGATGATGGGCAACTGCTACCTCGTATGGATTTGAATGGATTGAAGCAAGTGCTGTCCTCGGCAGCCGGGGTTGTGGGGGTCGATACCGGTTTGGCACATCTGGCTGCCGCTTTGAATACGCCTGCGGTAACCTTGTACGGGTCAACCATCGAAGGTTTGACAGGGGCTGTTGGCGAGCGGCAGAAAAACCTGCGTGCTGATTTTCCCTGTGCGCCTTGCATGCAACGTCAATGTCGTTATGAAGGGGCAAGCCCGGTGCAACCCGCCTGCTTTCAAACCCTGCCCGCAGCAACGGTCTGGGATACCTTGCAACAACAAATGGCGCTGACATGAAACTGGCTTTCGTCTTGTTCAAATACTTTCCCTTTGGGGGATTGCAACGGGATATGTTGCAGATTGCCAGTACCTGTCTTGCCCGGGGGCATGAGATCCATATCTATACCCTCAGTTGGGAAGGCGAGCGACCTGAAGGTATGACCGTGCATGTGTTGCCCATCAAGCGCTGGAGCAATCATGAAAAATATCGTGTATTCAGAGAAAGTCTGGAACCCTTGTTTGAGCAACAAGGTATCGATCGAGTGGTTGGTTTCAACAAAATGCCGGGATTGGATTATTACTATGCAGCGGATCCTTGTCTAAAAGATAAACTGATACGCGAGCGCACTCCCTTGGTACGCATGCTGCCACGTTATCGGCATTTTCTCAGTTATGAGGAAGCGGTTTTTGGTACAGGCAGCAATACCCAGATCTTGCTGATTTCGCACCGCCAACATCATATCTACAAAAAATATTATGCGACATCTGAAAAGCGCTTGCACATGCTGCCCCCGGGTATCGATCGTAGCCGTATGGCAGGGCATGACGCAGAGGAACTGCGCCGGGATCTGCGCCAGGAATTTGAGCTTGCTGATGAGGAACGACTTATTCTATGCATTGGCTCTGGTTTCAAGACCAAGGGACTGGATCGCTCCCTCAAAGCATTGGCGGCACTTCCTCCACAGCTAAAGAAAAAGACCCGTTTGATTGCCATAGGCAGTGACAACGGTGATCCATTCGTGCGCCTGGCAGCCAAACTGGGGGTGAAAGAGCAGTTTACCGTACTGCACGGGCGGGATGATATTCCCCGTTTTCTACAAGGAGGTGACCTGCTGCTGCATCCCGCCTATTATGAAAACTCGGGCATGGTTATTCTGGAGGCGATTATTGCCGGTTTACCGACATTGGTCAGCAGTGTCTGTGGCTATGCATATTATGTAGAAGAAGCACATGCAGGACAGGTGGTGCCTGAGCCTTTTCAACAACAGGAGCTAAATCGCCGGGTGGCCGAGATGCTGGATTCACCCTTGCGAGACGAATGGCGTAAAAACGGTATTGATTACGGGCAGCAGCATGATTTGTACAGCATGACAGAACATGCGGCTGATCTGATCCTTGCTCCATGATCTGGTTGTCGAAAAGCTTTTCCCGACGGTTACCGCGACCCTGGCGTCGAGTGGATGATGCCTGGTCGGTTGATGGAGAGATCTATCGCAATCCGGAAGGTGCCAATCGCCGTACCCTGCGTTTCGAGTTGGGAGGCAAAGGATATTTCTTGAAGTTGCATTGGGGCGTGGGTTGGAAGGAGATCATAAAGAACTTGATCACAGGTCGCTTGCCGATTGTTGGTGCAGCCAATGAGTGGCGGGCTATCCAGCGTTTGCAGGAATTGGGTGTGGAAACCATGCGCCTGGAAGCCTACGGAGAAGAGGGATGGAATCCTGCGAAATTAAAGTCCTTTGTGGTTACCCGGGAGTTGGAAAATACCATCAGTCTGGAAGACTATTGCCAAAACTGGCGCCAAAGCGCACCGAAATTTTCTACCAAACAGGCGTTGATTACTCGCGTGGCACAGATGACCCGCAGCTTACATGAACAGGGGATCAATCATCGGGATCTGTATATCTGCCATTTCCTGCTACGCCAGCCCTGGGACGGAAGGCTAGAGAATTTGCATTTGCATCTCATCGATTTACATCGGGTGCAGCAACACCGGAAACTGCCTCGTCGTTGGCAAGTAAAGGACCTGGGGAGCCTATATTTTTCTAGTATGGAAATAGGATTGACTGAGCGAGATCGATGGCGTTTTCTCAAATCCTATTTTGGGCAGCCGTTGCGAGAAATATTCCAGCAACATCGGCTATTGTTGCAGCAGACTGAAAAGCGTGCCCAGGCGTTGTGGGCGAAAGGTAACCGAGGATGAATGAATTTGTTGCTACAGGGTGGGAAAAAATATTCCAGCATAACGGTTTGAGCAATTTTGAGGACTTCTGGACAGTAGAGGCAGACTGGTTCGAACCTCCCAATTTCCGTCGGGGTGGCTGGAGTGGTGCATCGCGCATGGTACTGGCTGATCCTGATGGGGGTGAACAGGTGATTTTTCTCAAGCGCCAAGAGAATCACACCCGAAAAATATGGCGTCGGCCCCTGTCGAAAGAGCCCACATTTCGTGGTGAAGCACGCAACCTGCTCTTTCTCAACCAACACCAGATCCCTGCCCCGGAACTGGTGTATTACAATGAATTCAAATCACCCAAGGGCTGGCAAGTGGTGCTGGCAACCCGGGAGTTGAGCGGCTTTGTGCCCCTGGACACACTGGTAGATCACTGGAGAAAGCAGGGTTGGGAACAGTTTGCGCCACAACGGGAAAAGATCATTCCTCGTGCAGCTGCCTTGATTCGTCGTTTGCACCAATTCAACATGGTACATGGTGCCCTTCATGCCAAGCATATCTTTGTGCAACCAGAAACGGCAGAAGTGTGTCTTATCGATCTGGAAAAGATGCGTCGTCGCTTGTTTCGCAAACATGCCATGGTACGGGATCTGGACACCTGCAATCGGCGTACCTTTTATGTCAGCCATACTGACCGGCTACGCTTTTTCAAGGAATATCTGCAAGTGCAAAAGCTCGACAAGAATGCAAGAGCCTTGTGGTTCAAATTGGCGCAACTGGAAAAAATCAAGAACGCTCGCTTATGAACAGCTTGGGTTTTTTGTTACTGCTGCTCAGTCAATTTGCTATGGCTGAGGAGCCTGGCCAGGCGCAGCAGATTGCGAACAATATCTATTTCGTCAATCATTTCTTTGCTGTTGATAACATCAGTTATGGGGATAAACGACAGCCCATGAATCTGTTGAATATATCCAGGAAGGGCAAGATACAGCACTACTTGATGGAACGGCACCTGAACAACAAATATGATCAGGGGGAAATCAAGGCACGAGATCTGGCGATTTTCCGCTCGGGAAGATTACGCAGTACCGGCATACTTGTTGATATATATAAAGATGCCACACGTCCCCTGGGATTTTCCATCTGGTTACCTGCGCTCAGAAAAATACGTCGCCATGCGGAGCCGGATCAGGCGGATATCTGGGGAGGCAGCATTTTTACCTATGGTGATATCTACTTGCGCAAAGCAACAGATGAACGCCATGAACTGTTGGGGGAAACGGTATTTGAAGATTGCCTGGGAACTCTGTCCGTGACAAAAGGAAATCCCCCTGCTGCCTGGTGTGAAATCAAGGGAAAAACCCTGATAAAGATACGAAGCTACCCCAAAAAATCTCATTGGTGGTATGACTATCGGGATCAATATGTTGACCCGCTAAGCTTTGCAGATTATCGCTCGAATTATTATAAAGATGGCAACAAGATCAAGGTCATCGATAAAGCCTGGATAAGCATGAATTTGACGGATGCACGAGGTCAATACTGGTTGTATTGGTATGGAGAAGATCTTCGTACGGGGGCCAAAGGTATGGCGTGGGTGGCTGCAGACAAGATCAAATGGAATCAAAAAGTCAGGCGTAAATTCTGGAGTCTGGCAACGTTGAGAAAATTGAGCCGTTGAGCGAGTGATTGGCGCGATGTTCTTGGGTAGTGTTTCTACCCGATATTTCCCAAAACCTTCCTTATTTCTTCTTGATGGCACAATGAGCATAATATGCCGCATCAATTGAATATTATTATTTGGCAGTATTATGAAATTCAAGCACGTATTACTCTCCTTCACTTTAGTTGTAACAGCCTTTTCTGTGCATGCGGGAAATGTATCTGGAAAAACCTATTCTGCCGATGTGGTAGGGGCGCGGTCCGGTTTTATCCCGGCAACAGATAGCGTTGAGATGTTCGAGCAAAAGCTCAAGGAGTCTTACGTTGGCACCTATGTGATCTACGGCTCTTTGCCGGAGCAGCACAAGATCGCCTTGTATTCCACGATCAAAGAAGGTGGTGACATCAAGGATTTCCGTAATCGTGTGATCAATGTTCGTTTGAAGCGACACTAAGGAAGCTCTGATCGATTCATGACACGGCATCTTGCGGCGCAAAATCGTTCA
>CAYXOS010000010.1:17778-30549 GCA_964467115.1 uncultured Sedimenticola sp. | reverse complement strand
TCTCTGCGCTGTTTTTTTTTCTCCTTTTGGGGCAAGAACAATTCCGGATGATGGCGACGAAGCATCTCCGATGATTGCATCGAAATAAGGTGGAGGAACGAAGTATTCGTGTAGATACTCTTCTTCGTCAGCATTCGTTTTTGAAAACGGATGCTGAGCAAATCCTAGACTCTCATATAATGCCATTTTATCTCCATTTTTAGGCTAACGCCATGCTAACCGGCTCTGCATGGAGTGGAGGCTTTTGTGGCAAAATGCAATGGAGCCACAAAAGACGCCGCGGAATGCAGAGTCCGTGTTGAGCTAATTGTTAGCAGATCTTTAACCAACAAACTTGTTGATTTCATGCCATACCTCGCTTGGCTTTGTTTGCATTACAAAATGTGAGCCTTCTATCTGTACATAGCGAATATTAGGTTTAACAGACTGAATAACCGTAAACGACTGATTTGATATTAACATATCTTGTGCCGCAGAAATGTAAAGCATAGGTAAATGGCATTGTTCTAATTTCTTTATTGAATCTACTTCTATGACCATTTTCATTCGTTCAACAAGTATTTCTGGCGAGACCGACTGAATAGCAGAAGCTGTAGCCTTAACAAGTTCTGGCGTACTTTTCACACCAGTTAAGAAACGCCTAATTGCCCATGCTGGTATTTTTTTTCTGAAAATGTAACGAAACAGGCTTGGTATAAACAACAATGACATATGGGGCATTGGATTTACTGCAAAAGATGCACATAAAACCAGCCCTTTTAGATTGACAGGGTTATTAGCAGCAAGTGAAATAGCGATTGGTCCAGAAAATGACTCAGCAATCAATAAATATGGCTGATCCTTATCAATAGCCTTTAAGACATTCCCAATCAATTCATCATAGCTCTCTTTTTTGTTCTGATCATATGAGATAACGATTGGATTCGCCCATTCTGGAGCATTACGTATAAAAGGTGTAAATAATGTACCTGTGCCATCAAGCCCTGGAAGAAGAACTACATTCATGCTGGGTACTCTATTGCTGCTAACAGTTAGATAGACAGTTTCTATGTTTATGGGGATAGACAGAATCTTCGTACCCCTGGCCGCCAAAGCACCATTTTTGCTTGATGCTCAGCGCAGCAATGCAGGGTAAAGAGGGTCTATCGTGAGTAACAAAGGCACTGGCTTTCGCCAAGATGAAATTGAGAGATTTTGGCATAACTATCTGTCCATCCTAGAAAACTCCTAAATTCCTTGAAGCCAAGTGGGTATGGTGTTTCGATCACGTGGAAGCTTATGTCAATGCACAAAAGCCATCGCAGCATACCCCTGAAACTGTGAGTAAATAGCTTACTGTAAAAAGCACACCTGCTCAAGGGTGCCACTACTAATTCTGTTTGAGCTGATTCGTGGATTTTGGGTTGGGTCACTCTCGGCGACTCACCTCCGTCAGTTCCAACTCAGCTCATAAATTAGCTCATGAGTTCGTAAAAACAACTATAGTTTAGTCAGAATAGTTTCCAAAACCCGGGGACGTGCAGAACCTGCAATATCGATATGATTACAACGAACTTTTGGATTAAGCTGTTACAACCTGAACGACGCATACATTTGCGAGACACCATTGAAGAAATGGCATTGGTATCGGCTATTCTTTACGGTGGTATCGCTATTTCTGCGCTGGTTGCACTGCAATTTCCGCTATGGCCAGAACTGACCCCTGAGCCAATCTATATCGCCTGTTTTATCGCCCTTGCAGCGGCGATGGTGTTTGCCCTGGGAAGACGCAGGCTTCCTGTCTGGCTGATGGTCATTCACCTACCCTTCGGACTTTCTCTGGTGGGAATCGGGCTATACGCGGGTAGTGGTACTGGCAGTATTATTATCAGCATCGTTTTTGTGATGAGTTCCATTTATTCCTTTCATTTTCTGACCGCTATCCCCAGTATCATCAACTCCACCATGGTATTGGCGATCTATACCATGGTGGCGATCATGAATTCCTGGCAGGGCTGGGAGGCACAAGCCGTTTTTCTGTTGGGTGGCTGTCTTACCGCTGGTTTTATGGTCAATGTACTGGTAAACCGGCTCAATCATCTTGCCACTCGGGATAGTCTCACTGGCTTATACAACCGCCATACTTGGGACATGCTACTGAAACAGCAATTACTTGGTTTTTCACGTGATGCCCTTCCCATTAGCGTTATGTTGTTGGATTTGAATGATTTCAAGGGTGTCAATGACAGCCAGGGACATTTGGCCGGTGATCATATTCTCAAACAGGTTGCCAGCAGTATTCTCAGCACTATTCGTTGTGACGATTTCGCCGCTCGCTGGGGTGGTGATGAATTTATTGTTTTTTTGCATAACTGCAACGCAAAGAATGCACAGCTGATGGAAAACCGTCTGAATACAAAACTTAAGGATATAATCGGTTTCAGTAGCGGTATCACTCAACTGCAAGCAGACGATAGTCTGGATACTTTATTATCACGCGCTGACAACATGCTCTACGAACAGAAGAAAGCCAAGACATCCATGCAAGTAGCAGAATCACTGGCTTGATTTAACTCGGTGTCATCTGAAGGACACTTCAAAAAATTGTTTTTTTGTCACCCCAGCGCACGACTCCATGGATGGAGGAGGTAGAGTAGAGCAGCACAAGAAGCCAGAGCCGAGGTCAGGGTCTATTCTAATCAATGGGTTATAGATTCCGGCCTACGCCGGAATGACATTATTAGAGATACCCTGAAGTAAGAATCGCCAGGGCTTTTGCTGGTCTTCTTCAGTGGCGTAACCAATGCCTACCCGAGGCCCCGCGATCACGGCGGCATCATCCACGGGCGTTGCATCTTCCAACCAAAGGTCATTTCCTTCCACGCTCAAGCCGTTGAAGCTGCGATTTATGTCCAGTGCCTGGCACAGTTTTCCTGGGCCGTCACTTAACTTCTTGGTCGCCACCCCGCCTCGCAATGCTTGCATCTGCATCACTCCTTGCAGGGGATGCAATGCTCTTATCAGCACCGCCTGGGGCTGCCCTTCTCTACCGGTAACGATATTGAGCATGTGGTACATACCGTAAATAAGGTAAACGTAGTAATGGCCGGGAAGCCCATACATGACTTGCGTTCTTTCCGTGCGCCCTTTGGCGGCATGGCAGGCGGTATCTTCCTCGCCGACATAAGCTTCGGTCTCGATGATTATGCCACCAATCAAATGCCCATTGATCTGCCGCAACAAAGGCTTGCCCAGCAAATCACGGGCGATGGCAACCGCATCCCTACTGAAATAGTCCTGACTCAGGGCGCTCATACCGATATAAATATCTGCCCATTTTCTACTTGCACGGACAGGCTTTCCAGGCTATCGCCCACACAAGGGCCACGGACACAATAGCCATCTTCGGGTCGAAACAATGCCCCATGGGTAGCACATTGCAGAAAAGCGCCCCCCAGATCAAAAAATTGATCTGGTTGCCATTCCAGGGGAATGCCAGTATGCGGGCAGTGATTGCGGTAAACAAATATCTGTTCTTGATCTCGAACCACAATCAGCGGCAGGGTTTCTCCATTCGCCAAGGTGATAACAAATCCTCTGGCATCTTTTTCTTTCAAGTCGTCCATACGACAAAGGGCTTTTTGATTCACAATACCAGTCCTTCCTTTGTACATTGGGCGGATGCCAGATTTACAGCATCTTGTAATGCCACTGGCAGGGAATGCTGTTGCACTAAACCGTGGATAAGCCCTGCATTGAATACATCCCCCGCTCCCAAACTGTCCACCACCGACACGGCAGGCGCGGTTATTTGATGGATCTGTGCAGATGAACCTCGATACCAGACACCTTTTTCTCCCCAGGGAACAATCACCCTGCCGAAACTTTGCTGCTGGATAAAGTCAGTCGCATTGGTGTAACCCTTGTCTTGCACATAAGCCCGTGAAAATATCAGTACATCAGGAAGGCTGAACAAGGCTTCTATCTGTTTGCGGGGTTTTTCCACTTCCAAGGAACAGGGGATACCTGCCAGGCGGGTTTTTTTCAGCATTTTTTCCAGTGATGGAATATTTCTGCCTTCGAAGTGAATCCAGTCATAATCACTCAAGTTCAGTCGATCAAAGGCTTCAAATTCATATTCCGGGCAATCCCGAAAATGAACGATGGTGCGACTGCCAGAAGAAGCGGAAACAGCAATATAGGAAGTTGGGAGTTTGCCTTTCCCGGGACGGGAGATTTGGCTGTAGTCCACGCCATATCTGTCCAGATCAGCCGTTACCCGTTCGGCATCCGGTTCCTGGGGCAACACCCCCGCCCAACTACAGGCATGACCAAGCTGACTGAGAACCACCAGGGTATTGGTCGCATTTCCACCTCGCACCCGACGTTGGGACAGAGCACGAACTTCCTGATCTTCATCAGGATAAGACGCTACCGTATTGATAATATCGAGAGTGGCAATACCGACAGCCAGAATACGCGCCATGGATCAGATACTACTTCAACCACTGGCCGCGCTGAGCAACAGGGAGATCAATTCTCCCTTGCCATTGAATAATGCCAATATTTCCAGCACCAGAAACAGGGACACGCCCCCCACCAGCACCCCTGCAAACACGCCTTTAACGAAGGGGCCCCGGGTAACGGCATCAATCCCCAGCACGCCTTGACGGCGATGCATACGCTCATCACGCAGATCAGTCACTTTGGAGTTTTCCACCCCCTCTTGCATGGAGTAGAGGGTATTTTCCAATTGTTTTCGGGCAACTTCAGATTCTTGACGCAAATACTCCGATTCTTCCGCCTCGACCAGCGCCTTTTCCAACTCGGTGCGGAGACGATCCACTTCGGTATTTGCATCTTCCAACTGGTCTTCCAGGTCTTGCTGCGCCTCTTCCAGTGCCTTCAAGCCCTTTTCCCGTTCCTGCAAAGACTCCAGGTACTCGTCGAGTTCCTGACGTGCGGACTCTTGTGAAACCGCATCATAATCGGCTTCACTCAGTTCGCTCAGTGGTTCTTTGTCACTACTCTCCACAAATATTCCTCGCCTGGCTACTCAGCTGCCACGGAGCAGGGCTTTTTTCAGGCTTCCGGTTACGGGCTCTGAGCCCAGCCAGATACTCAGCATAGAACGGGCAAAATCGGCACCGGGAATAACGCCTTTGGTTTCACCTTTTACGGTTACGCTCAGACCTTTGCCAGGAACATAGTCAAGCACGGCTGAATCACCTTTGTGCATGGTGGAAAACAGGGTTTTGAATTTGTCCAGGCGTTCTCTGATCGCTTTTCTATCCGCTGCTGAGACATTCTCTTCTATCCCTTCTTCCCAGCCTTTATCGAGTTTTTCCCTTTCCACTTCAGAATACAGAAAATCCATGCTCAAGCGCCAAGGCTTGTCTGCCTCAAGAATTTGTTTGGCATTTGAACTTTTTGCGGGTAAATACAAGGCGGCAATATAAATATCAAAGAAAAACTTTTCCCGTATCCCTGCTCCATTCAGCACCAGGGTCGTATCTCCGACATTCACCTGTTCCGGCAGATTTACGCCTTCCAATGTTTTTGCCACCAACATCCCAGGCAGCAATCCAATCAATAACACCATCAACCAACGCATAAATTCCCCCGTTTTTTATTGTCACCCTCATGCTCACATCCGTGAACCTGGCGCAACGCTTATAAGTAAGCTTCATTTATGCACCACTTTCAGTGTAAATTCAACCCATTAAAGTCAAATACTCCTTTCATTGCATGCATATAAAGCAAAATCTCTATCTTTTGGGTAGATGATGTTGTAATCAAACCTCTTCCCTCAGTGTATGACCAACCCATCCAATGAGACGTATGAAGAAGGATAAATATTCCCTGGTTCGATTGGCGCTTAACTTTAGGCGGTACTTTGCTCATTCCGATGTAGACCAGTATCTATACGACACCACCCTTCCTGGACCCCGGCCTGCGCCGGGGTGACAAAAAACAAGTTTGCGAGGTACTCTTAACAGGGTGTTTTTCAACAGCCTGTAAACGCAGCCGCTATTCTGCCCTGCCCTTTTACTCTCAGGTTTCCAGCCAGAATGTCACCGGACCATCATTTACCAGGGACACCTGCATGTCCGCCCCAAAGCGGCCACTGGCAACAGTGGGATGGCTGTGTATTGCCTGCTGCAGCACATAATCGTACAAACGCTTTCCTTCGGTCGGTGTTGCTGCGGTGGAAAAACCCGGGCGTGTACCCTTGCGCGTATCTGCAGGCAGCGTGAACTGAGGTACCAGTAGCAATCCCCCCTGAATATCCGTCAGGCTACGATTCATCCGTCCATCATCATCAGGAAAGACACGATATCCCAACAGTCGCTGTAACAAACGATCTGCCTTGGCTTCATTGTCTTCCTTTTGCACGCCAATCAACACCAACAAGCCACGACCGATGCTGCCCACAAGTTCAGAATCGACATGCACTGATGCCTCGCTCACCCTTTGCAGCAAACCAATCATGCAAGGTGTTCGGCAAAGCTGTCCGTGGCAGCAACCAGGGCAGCACGGGTTGCGATTTCTGCGGCGGAATGTCCGGCATCAGCGATGATCTGCAGCTCACTGTCCGGCCAGCGTTTGTGTAATTCCCAGGCATTGTCCAGAGGACAAATCACGTCATATCGACCATGGACAATGATTCCGGGAATATCGGAAAGCTTATGAGCATCTTCAAGCAACTGATCCCGTTGCAGGAAGGAATCATGCATGAAATAGTGGCATTCGATACGCGCCATGGAAAGCGCCACATGGGGCTGAGCAAAATGCTGCTCTACGGCTTCATCATGCAACAGGGTTGCGGTACGCCCCTCCCATACCGACCATGCCTTGGCTGCGGCCATGCGTCGCAGTTCGTCATCACCGGTCAATAGTTCATAATAGGCTTCTACCATCTTGTTTCGATTTGAGGGGGCTATGGGTGCCTGAAAGTCTTCCCAGAAATCGGGAAACAGACGGCTTGCACCCTGTTGGTAAAACCACTGAATATCAGCTTCCCGACAAAGAAAAATGCCCCGCAGAATCAAACCACTGACTCGCTCGGGATAGGTTTGCGCATACGCCAGTGCCAGGGTTGATCCCCAGGAACCGCCAAAAACCAGCCATTTTTCGATGCCCAACTGCTTGCGCAACTTTTCCATGTCTTCCACCAGATGCCAGGTGGTATTGTCCTGGAGGCTGGCATGGGGTGTGGAATGACCACTCCCTCGCTGATCGAAAAGGATGATGTGGTAGCGTTCAGGATCAAAAAAACGTCGATGATAGGGCTCACAACCTGCTCCCGGCCCTCCGTGCAAAAAAACCACCGGAATCCCATTGCGCCGCCCACATTCTTCGACATGGAGACTGTGGACATCATCCACTTGCAGCCGCCAGTGGTGAAAAGGCTCAATATCGGGGTAAAGGTCTTTCAACGCTTGCCTCCCAACAATGACCCCAGAATTCCTCGCACAATTCTACGCCCCAGAGAGCTGCTCATGGAACGCGCCATGCTTTTGGCAGCAGCTTCCCAGATGCTTTGTCGGTTGGAACGTCGGGCGGGTTTCTTTGCTTTTTTGGCCGCTTTCTCTTGTTGGATACGCGCCCGCTCTGCCGCTTCCACCCGCGCTTCTTCCTTGGCACGCATTTTCAGCATCTCATACGCGGATTCCCGGTCGATGGTTTTTTCGTAACGCCCTTTCATGGGTGAGCGCGCCATGATTTCCTTGCGTTCAGCCGGTTTTAGCGGACCAATACGAGACCCGGGAGGACGAATCAGAATCTGTTCTACCGGCGTTGGTGCTCCCTTGCCATTGAGCACGGACACCAGGGCTTCACCTGTGCCCAGCTGAGTGATGGCTTTTACCGTATCCACCTCGGGATTTTCTCTGAAGGTCTCCGCCACCATGCGCACGGCTTTCTTGTCCTTGGGCGTGAAAGCCCGCAAGGCATGCTGAATTTTTGTACCCAGCTGCCCCAGAATTTCAGTAGGAATATCCAAGGGACTCTGGGTGATGAAATACACCCCCACGCCTTTGGAACGAATCAGACGCACAACTTGTTCAATCTTTTCTACCAGCGCCTTGGGAGCACCATCAAAGAGCAAATGCGCTTCGTCGAAGAACAACACCATTACGGGTTTTTCAGGATTCCCCACTTCTGGCAGTTGTTCAAACAATTCTGCCAGCAGCCAAATCAGAAAGGTTGCATACACTCTGGGAGATTGATGAATGAGCTTGGTCACATCCATGATGTTGACCACGCCTTTGCCCGAGAAGTCGACGATCATCAAATCCTCGAGTCGTAACGCCGGCTCACCGAACAAATGCTCTGCACCCTGCTCTTCGAGAATCAGCAAACGACGCTGGATAGCGCCCACGCTGGCTGTGGATATGTTGCCATATTCGGCTGACAGCTCTTTGCGATGCTCTGCCATCCAGTTGAGCATACTGCGCAGGTCTTTCAGATCGAGTAGCAACATGCCGTTGTCATCTGCAATGCTGAATGCTGCATACAGCACCCCCATTTGGGTTTCATTCAACTCCAGCAAACTGGACAGCAGCAAAGGTCCCACATCAGAGATGGTGGTGCGCACGGGCTGACCGAGCTTGCCAAACATGTCCCAGAATATGACGGGATTGGGATGCAGGGAAAAATCCTCCATACCGATGGTCTGTATGCGCTCATCAATCTTTGGGTGAGGCTTGCCGGGTTTTGCCATTCCGGAAAGATCACCTTTTACATCCGCCATGAAGACGGGCACGCCGATATCTGAAAAACCTTCGGCAAGGATTTGCAGGGTCACTGTCTTACCTGTACCCGTTGCTCCTGCAATCATGCCATGACGATTTGCCTTGTCTGCGCGGAAGTTGACTCGTTTGCGACCATTGCCGCCAATCAGGAATTCAATGCTCATAGGGTGCTTGCTCTAAAAGTGTCACAGTTTTCAAGTTTTCCGGTTTCTACGCCTTTGCGAAACCAGCGCTGGCGCTGTGCAGAAGTTCCGTGTGTAAAGCCATCCGGGCGAACTTTACCTGTCGCCTGACGCTGCAAGCGGTCATCACCAATGGCGCTGGCAGCATTCAAAGCTTCATCCAGATCGCCACTTTCGAGGAAACTTTTGGCTTTCTGGGTATGATTTACCCATACTCCGGCAAAACAATCTGCCTGTAATTCCAGCCTCACTGAAGCAGAATCAGCTCCCTTACTTCCTCTGGGAACCTTTTTGGAATACCCCAACAAATTCTGCACATGATGCCCAACCTCATGAGCGATTACATACGCCTGAGCCAAATCACCTGGCGCTTTAAAACGGCGCTTGAGCTCATCATAGAAGGCAAGATCAATATAAACTTTGTGATCTCCCGGACAGTAAAAAGGACCAACAGCGGTTTGAGCCATACCACAAGCCGATTTTACCGCTCCACTGAACAAAACCAGCTTCGGCTCTTCATAACGCTTGCCATATTTGGGAAATTCCTTGTTCCAGACATCTTCGGTGTCAGCCAACACCACGCCAACAAACGCTGCCTGTTCCTTGTCTTGTTCTGTGGGTTGGTAATCAACTTGCTGTTGAGTGGATTGCCCACCGCCCAACTTACTACCTACGTTCATGACCAGTTGCGGGTCAACACCAAAATACATGGCAATCAACGCCAGAACAATGGTTCCTATACCCAGACCTCCAGCCTTACCTACTCGCACTCCCCGACGATCTTCTACATTTGCACTACGACGACGTCCACGCCATTTCATTGTTTAATTCCTATTGTTATTAAGCCACGACCAAGAATAGAGGCAATCCATATGATATGGCAAGTTCAGCCTCCCCCCCATTTTAAAAGATTGTTAGAATGCATGGCATCAAAACAAAACGCCATCATGGAGAATTCAATGCGTTCAGCTGCTTTTTACATCCTGTTTTCTTTACTGACAATGATCCTTCTTGCAGGCTGCACCAGCTTTGGTCCAGGAGCCATCCAGCATAGCCGCACCGACTATAATGTGGCGTTGCAGCAAACCAGTGACGAGCAATTGCTGCTGAACCTTGTTCGACTGCGCTATAGAGATCGTCCGCTTTTTCTTGAGACCAGCGCCCTGACCACCCAATTCAAGTTTGCGCCTGCTTTCAGCGGCAGTATCTTTGATGGCAGTGGCATTTCTCCCACGGGCAGCATCAAAGGCGAAATCAAATTTGAAGAAAAACCCACGGTAACCTACACACCGTTGCAGGGAAAAAAGTTTGTACAGCGCGTCATGTCACCCGTTTCCTGGCGTACTTTGGAATTGCTGGACAATGTCGGTTGGCGCTCTGACCGGGTATTGCGCGTTTGCGTTCAACAATTCAACCAACTTGGAAATGCGGTAACGGCCTCCGGCCCTACACCAAAAACAGCGCCGCCCTATGAAGACTTTCTTCAGGCAGTGCATCTGTACCATGAACTGAAAACCAGGGATCTGGTTCATTCCTATAAAGCAAAGGGGAAAAAACGTGTGGTACAAATGCTGGAGTTTGCCCCCGGTGCAGCACAGCAGCCAGAATACAAACAACTCATGCAATTGCTAAACCTGAACCCTGAACAACCCCGGGTGGAAGTATTGATGAACAACAGCCTGCATCTTCCTGGAACACTTCAAGTGCAAACGCGCTCCTTTGCCGGCATCCTGTATTTTCTCTCTCAATCTGTCGTCGTACCAGAAAGAGACGTGCTTGCGGGTAAAGTCACTCTCACCAAAGACCAAAACGGCAACACATTTGACTGGACAACCGTTACCGACGGTCTGATGCGCATCAGCTCCAGCGATACCGAACCCGAAAACGCTGCGATTAAAGTTTATTATCGTAATAGTTGGTTCTATATTGATGATTCTGATCTGGAATCAAAATCCACCTTTGTCTTGCTTGGGCAGTTGTTTGCCCTGCAATCCGGGGAGATTCAAAATACCGGCCCATTGCTAACACTGCCTGTGGGCAATTGACTGCATAGTCGGTATCTCATGATGCCAATACCTCAAGACGCTCACTCTTGCCTGGGCGAAGTTTACCTACGCGGGTGTAGGTGAGGAAGTTATTGAATATTCAAAAAATAAGATGCGAGTTCATGAATAGACCCTAGCTTCCTTAAGCCCCTGTTTCAACACCAGGACAAAGAACGACCAGTTCTCTATAAAAATCCCAAAGTTGGCACGGGTTTTCTTCGAAAAACATGAAAACACGCCGGCAATTCACCTGGCATGGATGTTGCTGAATAAATACTGAGATTTATTTATTCCATGTAAAGGAGAATAGCTTCATGATTAAAAAATACACTCAGGATATTTCATCCAATAAAATTATTCACACTACCTTGCTTTCGATTGCCCTATGTTCACTTTCCCCCGTAGCATCTGCAGACGGTATATTTTCCACAACCAATACAGGCAACGGTATCACAGGGGAAACCAAGGAAAACATAGGCACTCCCGTTGGCGTCAAGGGCATTGCAAATGGAATAAGTCTTGGGGGCAGTATCAACTCCATCGGCGTGGAAGGCATATCTGACAGCACCACGGGAACTGGCGTGAAAGGCACCGGTGGTCTTTACGGGGTATATGGCGAATCGAGTGCTGGATCGCTCTTTTCGTTCGCATACGGCGTTTATGGAAAAGGGGGTGCTTTTTCTTATGGCGTCTATTCCGATGGTGCCGCCTATGTCAATGGCGCGCTCACCATCACAGGGGATACTACAGCAACCAATGCCAGCGTTTCCGGCGATCTGACTGTAGCCGGCGCAGTCAACAGCAGCAATGCTGCCGATGCACCTGTATGTGCCAACGCAAGCGGCAAGCTTGGCCCCTGTAACTCTTTGAGCTATTCATCAAAAGTAGCCTATGTGGGCGACGGACCCAACAGCTATCCCAGTATTGCCGGCGCACTATTCTGGTCTGGTTCCTGGTGCGGAACGCCATCCGTCAGTAGTCGTTGCATCATCAAGGTAGGCCCCGGAACCCACGATGTGGGAACCAACAATCTTACCTTGTTGGATTTCTTTACCATCGAAGGTGAAGGGCCGAATGAAACCATTATCACCGGCGCAACCGCCGCACAAACAATTTACATCAGTGGTCTGACCGGTGTTGTGTTACGCAACCTGGGGATTAATAACACATCTACTGGCAGCACCAGAAAACCATTGCGAATTAGAAATTCCAGCGATATAGTAATTGAAAATGTTCATGTAAACGCCGGCGCTGGCGCTCCTATTATCGGTATTGACGCCAGTGATTCCAATGTTGCTTTCAAAGATATCGATGTTGACCTCACGGTCTCCGGTAGCGATGATGCCACTGGCATCAATGTGAGCACGGTTTCCTCCAAAACCATATCGCTGGACAAAGTAAGCATCACGGCCTATGCATTTGGTTCGGGAACGACGGTTGGAATCGAAACCAACGAGGGGCTTGATATCAAAGACCTTCAAATATCTGGCGACGCCGCCATCGGTATCCTGGCTCACTACTGGGCACCCACGACTGTCCGCCATTCTTCCATCAATGCCAACCCCACTTCCATCCAAACAGATGGTTCTGGCGTGGTCAATGTACGCTTCAGCGAATTGGCAAACAATACCAACGCCGTTTCTGGCAGTATTACCTGTACTGCTGTCACCCAGGGCAACAGCTTTTTCACCACTACCTGTCCCTGAAGACTTTAAGGAAGCTCTGATTGATTCTGAATCGATCAGAGCTTCCCAAACATTCCTCAAACCAACAATGGTTTGAGGAATTTTCCCGTATGGGATACCGCAC
>CAYXOS010000010.1:0-17678 GCA_964467115.1 uncultured Sedimenticola sp. | reverse complement strand
AACATTCCTCAAACCAACAATGGTTTGAGGAATTTTCCCGTATGGGATACCGCACTTTCAGATACAACTTCGGGCGTGCCAGCAACAAGAATCTCCCCCCCGCCATCACCCCCTTCAGGTCCCAGATCCACAACCCAGTCAGCAGTTTTAATCACATCCAGATTATGTTCGATGACGATGACGGTATTGCCGTGATCACGCAGGCGATGCAGCACGCCCAGCAGTTGCTCCACATCGTAGAAATGCAGACCAGTGGTGGGTTCATCGAGAATGTACAAGGTGTTGCCCGTATCACGCTTGGACAGTTCCCGCGACAGCTTCACCCGTTGCGCCTCTCCCCCGGACAAGGTGGTGGCATTCTGCCCCAGTTGGATATAGGTCAGCCCCACATCCACCAGGGTCTGTAGCTTGCGCCGCACCACCGGCACCGCATCAAAAAACTCCAGCGCCTCTTCCACAGTCATGCTCAGCACTTCGTTGATGCTCTTGCCCTTGTATTTGATTTCCAGGGTTTCACGGTTGTAGCGCTTGCCCTTGCAGGTATCGCATTGCACATAGATATCCGGCAGAAAATGCATTTCCACCTTGATTACTCCATCTCCGCGACAAGCTTCACAACGGCCACCTTTGACATTGAAGCTGAAGCGCCCCGGCGTATATCCGCGAGAGCGGGATTCCGGCACCCCGGCAAACAATTCACGAATGGGCGTGAATAGCCCGGTGTAGGTTGCCGGGTTGGAACGGGGGGTGCGCCCAATGGGGGATTGATCAATATCCACCACTTTATCGAAATGCTCCAGCCCCTGAATATCATCATGAGCTGCAACAGTATGGCTGGCTCGATTCAGTTCATTTGCCGCCAGGGGATATAGGGTGTCATTGATCAGGGTCGATTTTCCCGAACCGGATACACCCGTCACGCAGGTAAACAGTCCCACAGGAATTTCCAGTGTTACATTCTTCAGGTTGTTGCCCCTGGCTCCACGCAGTCGCAGTTGACGATGGGCATCAGGCTGGACACGCTGCTCGGGCACACGAATGCCACATTCACCGCTCAGATACTTTCCCGTGAGGGAATGTGGATTTGCTGCCACTTGTTGCGCCGTCCCTTCTGCCACGACCTCACCGCCATGTACACCCGCACCTGGACCAATGTCGATCACATGATCGGCGGCGCGAATGGCCTCTTCGTCATGTTCGACCACGATCACGGTATTTCCCAAATCGCGCAGATAGGTAAGGGTCTTGAGCAGCCGGGCATTGTCACGTTGATGCAAGCCGATGGAAGGTTCGTCCAGCACATACATGACCCCCACCAACCCGGCGCCAATCTGGCTGGCAAGCCGTATACGTTGTGCCTCACCGCCGGACAGGGTGTCGGCACTGCGATCCAGGGTCAGATAATCCAACCCCACATTCACCAGAAAACTCAGGCGTTCTTCAATTTCCTTGACGATCTTTTCTGCAATACGCCCCCGCTTCCCCGGCAAATCCAACTGCTTGAAGAACCCCAGGCAATCACTCACCGAGCGGGCGGTGACTTCGGGCAGATTGACATCCTGCACAAAGACATTGCGTGCCGCCTCATTCAAACGAGCGCCTTTGCAAGCTGGACAGGCATGGCTGGAAAGATAACGCGACAGCTCTTCCCTTACGGCACTGGAGTCAGTCTCCCGATAACGCCGTTCCATGTTGTGAATCACCCCCTCGAAAGGATGATGCTTGTTGACCCGTCGCCCCAGGTGGTTGTGATAATCAAAGTGAATGTCTTCGCCGTCACTGCCGTACAGAATGGTGTCCTGAATTTTCTTGGACAGGGTTTCCCAGGGGGTTTCGGGATCAAAACCATAATGCCGCGCCAAAGATTGCAGCATCTGAAAATAGTAGGCATTGCGTCGATCCCAACCCCGTACTGCACCCGCCGCCAGAGAAAGCTCCGGATGCGCCACCACTTTGCTGACATCAAAGCTTTGTTTGACCCCCAACCCGTCACAGACCTCACAAGCCCCTACAGGATTATTGAAGGAGAACAAACGGGGCTCCAATTCTTCGATGCTATGACCGCAAGTGGGGCAGGCGAAATTGGCAGAAAATATCAATTCTTCCTTTTCCGGCTCATCCATCCATGCCACCAGAGCCACCCCTTCTGCCAGTCGCAAGGCCGTTTCAAAGGACTCAGTAAGCCGCAGATGCATGTCTTCCCGCACCTTGAAGCGATCCACCACCGCCTCAATGGTGTGTTTCTTGCGCAAATCCAGATCCGGGGCATCATCCAACTCCCAGATTTCTCCATCGATACGGGCACGAATAAATCCCTGAGCCGCCAGTTCTTTCAGTAATTTATGGTATTCGCCTTTGCGCTCGGATATGACCGGCGCCAACAACATCAGCTTGCTGCCTTCGGGCAAAGCCGACACCTGATCAACCATCTGCTCAATGGTTTGAGCTTCCAAAGGCAGTTTATGGGTTGGACACAATGGGGTGCCTGCCCGGGCAAACAGCAGACGCAGATAATCATAGATTTCCGTAATCGTCCCCACCGTAGATCGTGGATTGTGGCTGGTGGTTTTCTGTTCGATGGAAATGGCAGGAGACAAGCCTTCGATGTGATCCACGTCAGGCTTTTCCATCATGGACAGGAATTGCCGCGCATAGGCAGACAAAGACTCCACATAACGGCGTTGTCCTTCAGCATAAATGGTATCGAATGCCAACGAGGATTTACCCGAGCCTGACAACCCCGTAATGACGATGAGTTTGTCCCTGGGCAATTCCAGATCGATATTTTTCAGGTTGTGAGTACGGGCGCCCCGTAGACGAATACTGTCCATTGTCATTCTTTGTAGACACGAAACAGGGTACTATACGCTGTTATTCCATTTGGCTTCAATCCAATCGACGATCCATGTCTACACACAAGCATCCATCAGACGGCTTCAACGCCACAGAAAGACGCGCCACCTACGGACTGGCAGGCATTTATGGCTCACGCATGCTGGGGCTATTTCTTATTTTGCCGGTTTTTGCGCTCTATGCCGAAGAGCTGGCATCTGCCACCCCCGTACTTATCGGAATGGCCATCGGCATATACGGGCTGACTCAGGCAATTTTACAAATTCCCTTTGGCCTGCTCTCTGACCGCATTGGACGCAAGCCCGTCATCGTCGGCGGGCTACTGCTGTTCACCCTGGGCAGCGTCATCGCTGCCACCGCCAACGATATCTGGATGATCATTCTGGGTCGCGCCATCCAGGGTAGTGGCGCCATTGCTGCCGCCGTGATGGCATTGTTGGCAGATCTGACCCGTGACAGCCAACGCACCAAATCCATGGCGCTGGTGGGTGTCACCATTGGCATGTCCTTTACCATTGCGCTGATCGCCGGGCCGGTATTCAATGCCTGGATCGGCGTTCCCGGGCTGTTCTGGATCACCGCAGCCCTGGCAATCAGTGGCATTCTGATCCTGTTACTGGTGGTTCCCACCCCTGAACAAAGCAGTATTCACCAGGAAGCAGAGCCCGTCCCAGGATTATTTGGGAAAGTGCTGCGCGATCCCCAGTTGTTACGCCTGGATGCGGGAATCTTTACCCTGCACCTGGTACTTACCGCCCTGTTTCTGGCTCTGCCACTGACCTTGCGTGATGCTGGTCTCCCCATCGAAAAACACAGTTGGCTGTATTTGCCAGTGATGATTCTGTCCATGGGCATGATGGTGCCTTTTGTAATTATGGCTGAGAAAAAAGGCAAGATGAAACAAGTCTTTACCGGCGCCATTTCAGCCCTTGGCATTGCCCTGCTGGGCTTTTATGCCCTGTCTGGCAACGTATGGGGACTGGGCTTGATGCTGCTGCTGTTCTTCATTGGCTTCAACCTCCTTGAAGCCACCCTGCCCTCCCTGGTTTCAAAGCTTGCCCCGGGAGCCATACGCGGCACGGCTATGGGCGTGTATTCCACGTCCCAGTTCAGTGGTGCTTTTATCGGTGGATTGCTTGGCGGCTGGGTTCACGCCCATTTTGGTGAAACCTCGGTGTTTCTGTTGGGCGCTGGTTTCATTTTGCTGTGGCTGATATTGGCAAGTGGTATGAAAGTACCCACCAAATCAGATGCAATTTGAATCCATGGGCGGTAAACTCTCATACAATTCAATATTCTTTCATGGACGAAAACCCTGAGGAGGACACATGGCATCAAGAGGCGTAAACAAGGTCATTCTGGTTGGTAATCTGGGCAAAGATCCCGAAACCCGCTACATGCCCAGCGGCGGCGCGGTCACCAATATTACCGTCGCCACATCTGAAACCTGGAAAGACAAGCAAAGTGGCGAACAGCAAGAGCGTACCGAATGGCATCGCGTGGTGTTTTTCAATCGTCTGGCGGAAATTGCTGGCGAATACCTGAAAAAAGGCTCCAAGGTCTATATCGAAGGTAGCTTGCGCACCCGCAAATGGCAGGGTAACGACGGACAAGACAGGTACACTACAGAAATCGTCGCCAACGAAATGCAAATGCTGGACAGTCGTGGTGGCTCCGGTGGTGGCAGCGCAGAATTTAACCGTTCTGCTCCAGCTCAATCAAACTCAAACCCCGCACAACAGGCAAATAATGCCCCACAAAATGCACCGGCAGGTGATTTCGAAGACGATATTCCGTTCTAGAGATTACACCTTAGATATTACTGTAAATAATATTCAATTAAGACCCTGTTTATACAGGGTCTTTTTTGTTTTATACCGTGGTCCAGTAATTGGGAATATCCCAACGGTACTGCCGCATCACCAGATTGGCTAGCAACGCAGTCCATCCTGTCTGGTGCGCAGCCCCCAACCCCTGCCCTGTATCCGCATGAAAGTATTCGTAGAACAGATACAGGTCTTTCCAGTTGGGGTCATCCTGAAAAGGTGCATCCTGCTGCATCGCCGGAATAACATTGTTTTCATCGCGGCGATACAGCGCAACCAGGCGATCCGCCAACAAAGTGGCAATCTCGCGTAGATTCAGTTCTCGGTCATTCAAGCAAGGCACTGACAGGGTAAAATTCGGCCCCAGATAGCGATAATACTTTTCCAATGCCTGGATCAGAGAGTAATTGGTCGGCAGCCATACGGGGCCGCGCCAATTGGAGTTACCACCAAACAACCAAGAGTTTGATTCCCCTGGTACATACTCGATATGAGCCTGACCGATGCCAGGCAGATATCCTAGATCACGTTTCCACTCATGTACCCGACTGAGACTACGCACTCCATGGGGAGACAGAAACTGACTCTCATCCAAGACACGCTCAAGAATCCTCGGCAACATGTGCTCATCCACCAATGCCAACAAATGTTCGCCACGGCCATTTTCCCACTGAGGGCAAGCACAAATACTTCTGCCACGAAACATGCCGCCACGGTGTTGATACAAAAGTTCACGGAATCTTGGTACTGCCTTCAACAAGCGTTGGTCAATTACTTCACATGCAAAAAACGGGATGAGACCAACCCATGAATAGACATCAATATGGTGACCTATGCCCTCTGGTGTGGTCACCACATCTTTGAAGAACCCCGCTTCTTCATCCCATAAGGAGAGACCATCACTTTCGTCACCTGCCATGGCATCTGCCAGGGCAAGAAACTGCTGATAGCACTGGATGGCAATATCTTCGTATTCGTTATGAAGGGTGGCAATTTCCAGAGCAATGACCGTCATGTTGAGGGAGAACATGGCCATCCACCCAGTGGCATCCGCCTGGCGCAGGTGATAACCAAAAGGAAGGGACTCGGAACGATCATACACAGAGATGTTATCCAGCCCCAGAAACCCGCCTTCAAACAAATTCAGACCATCTCTGTCCTTACGATTGATCCACCAGGCATAATTTAGTAGTAACTTATGAAACACACGCTGCAGGAAACTGATATCCCCTTCACCACGTTGAATACGCTCGCCACGAAACAGTTTCAGGGCACCCATGGCCTGCACCGGCGGATTGACATCGGAAAAATCCCATTCATAGGCAGGAATCTGCCCGTTTGGATGCAGATAACGCTCGCTCAGTACCAGTTCAATCTGATCTTTGGCAAAATCCACGTCGATATGTGCCAATGCCGCGCAATGGTAGGCTAGATCCCAGGCAGCAAACCAGGGATACTCCCAGCAATCAGGCATGGAGATAACATCCGCCGCATTCAAATGCCGCCAGGCATGGTTACGTCCCAGGCGACGTTCTTTGGGTGGCTTAATCTGGTCTCCCTGCAACCAGCGATCCACATCGAAATGGTAATACTGTTTGTTCCATACCAAGCCAGCAAATGCTTGACGCAGGATATTTTGTTCTTCCGCTTTGGCATACGGCAATACATCCTTGTAGAATCGATCTGCTTCACGCTTTCGCCGTGCCAGGATTTCCTCATGATCGGCAAAAGGTTGATCCTGAGGGGCGGGACAAAGCACTAGATCGATACAGCGATGCGCACCAGGAGCAAGAGTCATCTGCATCCATGCTGCTGATTTGCTTCCCTTTCCATCCGAACCAACAGCGCCACTTTCAGAGTGCACTACCCGTCGGTGAAACCCATCCTTGACCGGAGAGCCGATATTTTCTTCCGCCCACAGCTGCTCCAGGTTGGAATCATTCTCCGTAAACAATAACTCCGCATCATCCTGACCATACAACACATAGTTTCCCAGGCTTTCATGGGTTGAGCACAGTTTCCAGGCATACCCTGCCCCGCGCTCACCTGCCTGAACCTGGGGTCTTGGGCTTTTTTCTCCCCAGCTCCAGGTATTGCGGAACCAGAGACTGGGCAGTAGATGCAGGTGGGCACTGTCCGTGCCCCGGTTGCAGATGCAGATGCGGATATGTATGCGGTCAACAGCAGCCTTGGCATAGTAGACATCCACATCCCAATAGCGTGAATCATCAAAAACACCGCTATCCAGCAAACTGTAGGCGGGTTGGCTACGATCCCGACGCAGATTTTCCTCGATCAATTCCTGGTAGGGAAATTCATCCTGAGGATATTTGTATTGATAGTGTAGCCAGCTGTGAGAAGGGGTTGCATCACGATAGAAATAATATTCTTTGGCGTCTTCGCCATGATTGCCCTGCTCTCCACTCAAACCAAAGGCACGTTCTTTGAGAATCGGATCTTTCCCATTCCACAATGCCAAGGCAAAACATAGCCTTTGTTGCTCATCACAGATGCCCCCCAGCCCATCTTCATTCCAACGATAGGCTCGAAGATGCGCCTGGCTATGATCGAAATAATCCCAGGCCTCACCATCTGGACTATAGTCTTCACGCACGGTTCCCCAGGCACGCTCAGCGAGGTAGGGCCCCCACAAGCGCCAGTTCTCTTTTCCCTGGCGCTGGAGTTCCAAGCGATAGCGTTCAGCATTTTCGTCTTCTGTGTGCATCTTCAAGCAGGTTTTGCATGACTACATTTGCGCCAACTTCTGCCGTCATTGTGCATAAGAGCATCTGCTTCTTCCGGCCCCCAGCTACCCGCAGTGTAGTTTGGAAAATGGCGCGGTGGCAGGGCACTCCAGACGTCGATGATGGGTTCCACCAGAGACCAGCCCGTTTCGATAGTATCCGCCCGCTTGAACAAAGTCGGGTCGCCACACATACAATCATAGATCAGGGTCTCATAACCCGTGGTCGGCGCTTGGCCGAAGTAGTCAGCATAGCTGAAGTCCATCTCCACCTGGCTCAGCTGCGGCACTGGGCTGGGAACCTTTGTATTGAAGCACATGCCGATACCTTCATTGGGCTGAATACGCAAAATCAACACATTCGGCGGGATGTTAGCGCGTTTCATCAAGGAGTCCTTGAACATCATATTGGGCGCATGCTTGAACTGCACGGCTATCTCCGTATGGCGAGCTGTCATACGTTTTCCTGTACGCAGATAGAAAGGCACGCCTGCCCAGCGCCAACTGTCGATAACCAGTTTCAGCGCCACATAGGTTTCGGTTGTAGACTCAGGATCGACACCAGCCTCGTCCCGGTAAGCAGCCAACGGCTGACCTTGGGGTGTACTGCCAGCCGCATACTGCCCCCGTATCGCCTGGGTCAACACCTCTTCCGGCTCCAGGGGACGAATTGCCTTCAATATCTTGGCTTGCTCATCACGAACGGCTTCACCATCCAGAGCGTTTGCCGGTTCCATCGCTACCACAGACATAAGTGCCAGCAGGTGATTGGGTAGCATGTCACGCAGGGCACCGGAATGCTCATAGTAGCCAGCACGATTCTCCACGCCAACGGTTTCTGCTACTGTGATCTGCACATGATCGATGTAACGGTGATTCCAAATTGGCTCTACAGTGCTGTTGGCAAGTCGGTACATGAGAATATTCTGCACTGTTTCCTTGCCCAGGTAGTGGTCGATACGATAGATCTGGGATTCCTGGAAAGCCTGGTGCAAAGTCTTGTTCAACACCAGAGCTGATTGAAGATCCTGCCCAAAGGGTTTCTCCACTACCAGACGCCGCCATTGCCCCTCTTCTTCGGAGGCCAGTCCTGCACGCTGCAAGCGGGTGGCGATCTCTCCAAAAAAGCGCGGGGGAGTTGCCATATAGAACAGGTAGTTGGCAGGCGTCTCTTCACCTGAAGCCAGTCCTTGCAGCTTGTCGTTCAGTTGGGTGAACGCCTCGTCCTGAAGGAAATCACCCTGCAGGTAGTGGGTGTTGGGGCGCAGCTCATCCCAAAGTTGGGAGGAAAACTCGTCTCCCAGAAAATCCTGCATGGTGTCATCCAGGTATTCACGATAGCTCTCGCTGTTGCCTTCGATATGATCCACACCAAGAATAGAGAATCGCTCATTGAGCAGTCCATCCCTTGCCAGATAGTACAAAGCGGGGAACAGTTTACGCTTGGCAAGATCACCCCGCGCACCAAAAATCACCATGGTGCATGGAGGAGCTGGATCAGCTTTCTGGATTAGTTCTTCCTCTGCCATATCCTACTCCTTACCTTTTTCATGATGGCCACCAAACTCATACCGCATGGCTGACAATATTTTATTGCCGAAACCAGCTTCACCACGAGAATTGAAGCGATCAAACAAAGCGGCGCTCAGCACATGGGCGGGCACACCCGCCTCTATTGCGGCAATATTGGTCCAGCGACCTTCTCCAGAATCGGAAACCCGACCGGAAAAGTTATCCAGTTCAGGATTCTTACTCAGTGCATTGGCGGTGAGATCTAGCAGCCAGGAGCCAACAACACTCCCTCGACGCCATACTTCTGCTACTTCAGCAACATCGATATCAAACTGGAAATCCTCAGGATCACGCAGAGGCGCTGTCTCCGCATCTGTTTCTCGATCAACCGCACCCACGTTGGCATGACGCAGTAAATTCATTCCTTCCGCATATGCTGCCATGAGTGCATATTCGATACCGTTATGCACCATTTTGACAAAATGCCCTGCACCACTTGGGCCGCAATGCAAATAGCCCTGTTCTGCCTGACTGGGGTCACCATCCTTTCCCGTGGTGCGGGGAATATTGCCCATTCCAGGTGCGAGTGCAGCAAACACCGGATTCAGGCGCTCGACCACTTCTGATTCACCGCCGATCATCAGGCAGTAACCTCGTTCCAATCCCCAAACACCACCACTGGTACCCACATCCACATAGTGAATATGTTGTTGCTGAAGTTGTTTAGCGCGGGAAAGATCATCTTTGTAGTAGGAATTGCCTCCATCGATAAGCGTATCGCCAGGTGCCAGATGTGTTTTCAGATCATCGATCAATCCATCAACATAAGCGGCGGGAATCATCATCCAGATATGCCGCGGCCCTTTCAGCTTGCTAACCAAATCGGCAATATCCCTCGCTCCTATTGCACCTTCTTTCTGCAGTTGCTGGATGCTATTGGCATTGTGGTCATAGACGACGCACTCAATTCCCTCCAGCATCAAACGCCGCGCCATATTCGCGCCCATTCTTCCCAGCCCTACTATTCCTAATTGCATTCCGTTCTCCAATTTATTTATTTTTGGATTGATATGGCCGCATAAATAGCCGGTCCGTATAACGCTGTACGGTCGTTCAATATGACTCGCACCGGTATCTTCTCCAATAAAGGACGCATACGCCCCTTATCCAGAAAAGCGTGCATGAATTCACCTTTTCTTAGCCAAGTCAGAATTTTTGGAGCGATACCTCCACCGATGTATATGCCGCCTGTCGCCATGTGCTTGAGCGCAAGATTTCCCGCTTCTGCACCATACAACCTGACAAACATTTCCAGCGCCTCTTCACAGATTTTATCGGTCTGTTCTTGTGCCGCACGAGATATTGCCGCTGCAGGATCTCCCTGGGTCATCTCTTCCATCAACCAGTCGGGTGTTGCCATTTTGTGATACTGACTCAGGAATTCATGAATATGCACCAGACCAGGCCCTGCCAGTACTCTTTCCCAACTGACATGCTGATATTTTGTTTTCAAGAAACGCAGCAATTCGATTTCTTGCTCACTGCAAGGACTGAAATCAGTGTGCCCACCTTCGGTAGCAAAAGGTCGTAGCTGCTCACCATCAAAATACATACCCGCTTCACCCAATCCCGTACCTGCGGCAATAATGGCCGCATTGCCTTGGCTTGCACTGACACCTGAATACAATTCATACAGATCTTCAGACCTCAGCGAGGGTATGCCCCAGGCATTGGCTTCGAGATCATTGATCAGAGACACCAGACCAACATCAAAACGCTGACTTAAATCAGCAGCATCAATATGCCAGGGTAAATTGGTCGCCTTGGCCGTATTGTTCTCCACGGGCCCTGCGATTCCAAAGCAGGCGGCAGCTACCTGATGTTGCTGTTGATCAAGGAACTCCTCAATAATGGCACGCAACGACGCATAATCTTGACTGCTGTATGTCTGTTCTACCAAGGGATGAACACTGTTTCCCTTAACATCGACAACGGCTAAACGGGTCTTGGTTCCACCGATATCACCCGCCAAAACGCGGATTGAAACATTGTTGTTCATGGTTGACATCTTCCCCGTATCATTTTTTTGCAAGCAAAGGCGCTACCCCATCAAAGACCGACCTGAACAACAAATTGTTTCGGAAAAAGAACTTTTCCCTATTTAACAATAAGTTATGAAGCACGCCGTTATCAATACAGGCGGTCTTCCATCAATTGAGATGAACTCAAGCAAACTTCCGCGATGGCATAGAGAAACCAAAGCAGCGAAAAACTCTTCAGCTTCTGTTGTTTTTAGTCCTGTAATATTAGAACATAGCTGTTTGACATTTATCGCAAACAAGCTTTTTCGGAAGAAAAGCTTTGATCGAAGTTTCCTTTACACAACAGCTTTGGGAAACTTTGAGCACCGAATTCTGTCCAAAGCCCTTGGAGTCTGTCGGACTTAATGCTGTTTGGCTGCAAATCCCTGGATGGCGATCAAATCCGACAGGCTCCTTGAATAAATACAACAAACTGTTTGGAGTGTTCCATGAATAAATTACTCGTTATTTTTGCTTTATGCCTCTCATCCGCTACCTTGCTGGCGGGAACCCCGAAAGAAGGGGACGATTACAAAAGCATTTCCCCCGCCCCACCCATAGGCTCGGGTAATGAAGTAGAAGTCATGGAGTTCTTCATGTACACCTGCCCCCATTGCAACAACCTCGACCCTGCACTGCAAGAATGGGTAAAAAAACAACCTGAAAACGTAAAATTCAAGCATATGCCCGCAATGTTTGGCGGCGCAGCCAACCTGCATGCCAAAACCTATTTTGCGTTGGAAGTCATGGGTGAGGAAAAACGCATCCACACCGCTTTCTTCGATGCCATTCACAAACAAAAGCGTCGTTTGCGCACCCAACAGGACATCGAAAAGTTTCTGGGTGAAAACGATGTCGACCTGGACAAATTCCGCGCCGCGATCAACTCCTTCACCGTACAAACCAAGGCGAATCGCGCAGCAGCGCTGATGCGTCGCTACGGCGTTCGCTCCGTCCCCGCACTGGTGGTAGATGGACGCTATCTGATAAAGAATACACCCACAATACTTGAGACTGCGGATTCACTGATCGAAAAAACCATCGCTGATCGCAAAGAGTGACCACAACCCCAGACAGGGATGTCTGTAAACCCAAGAGCATCCTGCCTAAACGTTTTCACCTGCTCAGCTACAACATTCAGGTTGGAGTGGACACCTGCCGCTATCGTGAATACGTGACCAAGGGATGGAAGCATGTACTTCCTCATCGGGAGCGCATGATCAACCTCAATCGTATGTCTTCCATGCTCGCCCAGTTTGATATGGTGAGCCTGCAGGAAGTGGATGCAGGCAGCCTGCGCAGTGGTTTTGTGGATATCACCGAATACCTGGCACAACGCGCTGGTTTTCCCCATTGGTATCGACAAATCAACCGTAATATCGGGGTTATTGCCCGTCACAGCAACGGCTTTCTGAGCCGTTTTCGTCCCAGCAGAATCACGCATCACAAGCTGCCGGGCGGACCTGGGCGCGGTGCCATGTTGTTGGAATTCGGCACCCACAAGGAAGCCTTATTGTTGTGCAGCGCGCACCTGGCATTGGGAAGACGTTCTCGCGGCAAGCAACTGGAATTTCTTGGGGAATTGCTCAAAGACCGTCCCCATGTGGTATTGATGGGGGATTTGAATGCCGGTTGTGAAGCACAGGAAATCCGTCGATTCATCAGAAACCATGACATGAGCGAACCCGCTTGCGACCAACCCACATTTCCCAGCTGGCGACCGGTCAAGAAATTTGATCATATCCTGGTGTCACGCAAGCTGGACATTATCAGCTCTAAAGTGGTGGACTACCCCTTGTCAGATCACTTGCCGGTGAGCATGGAGTTGCAACTACCCGACAGCGCTCGCTGGGTCTGCTGATTCTTAGTAAGAATCCCTTCATCCAGAACCACCATCGGAGTTTAGGCGGTATTGGTCGCGGCCATGGGCCGCTCCTACGGGAGAGTCCATCAAATAGGAGCGGCCCATGGCAGCGGAAGAGTCCTGCTTATTCCATCAGGCAGGGTTGATGCCGATTTAACCGCACTGGCTGTTCGCCCAGGCATGTTGCCAGGTTCTGCCCGTACTCTCGGCCAGCACGCGTAACAAACCATCTCCCGGCATGGCCTCCCCCGGATATACCTGATGAATCTCGACACTGCACCTGGCACCTACGCCGTATCCTCGCCAGTCCAATTCGGCAACGCTGCTGTGATGCCCGCACTGTTCACAATGCCAGTTCTGAGAACTGTCTCCCTGCCATTCTGTCAGCAAGGACTTCCACTCCGGTACAGACGCCCGGCAACGGGCGCAACGGGGACGCCCACGCAGTGGCGCAATACGCAGTGGTGGGGGTTGTTGATCTCCATGAATCTGCAAATGACAAAATTCCCAACTGCCATCTTCTGGTACATCCAGTTGCAGTTGTGGCGAACAACCGGCGAAGCTGATGTGCTGAAAAAAACCACTGCCTGTCCGATAGCGACCCTTTCCAAGGGCTTCTCCCAGAAATTCTATTTGCCCTAGCGCTTCCAGAATTTGATCTTCAGCAGGTGGGGTCTGCAATACGGGTACGGGGAATAAAAAGAGACTGGTGTTCATTGCATTTGAAAATGTCGGGAATGCTACAATATACCACTGTTGTTACCATCGGGATTGGCATGCGTCTCCTCCTCTTTTTAATTCTATTTATTCCCTTGCAGATATTGGCGGCAGAAAAACCGCTGGTGGTGGTCAGCGTGCTGCCACAAGTGACCATGGTCAAGGGCATTGCAGGGGATTTGCTGAAAACCCAGGTCATGGTGGGGAAAGGATTCAACCCGGCAACCTACCAACCCTCTCCCCGGCAGATCGCAGGCTTGTCCCATGCCGTGCTGTACATCGCCGCCGATATGCCGTTCGAGAAAAGCTGGCTGCCTCGCTTCCGTACCATCAACCCCAACATGCAGGTGCTGGATATGGGCAAGGGACAGCATTTGCTCCCCGGCCATGAAGGACATGAACATGGGGGCGATCCGCATATCTGGACAGACCCGAGCCGGGTAAAAACCCATGCGCAGCAGTTGTTGCGCACTCTCAGCCGTCTTTTTCCGCAACACCAGGACAGATTCCAACGCAACTACCAACAATTTGCACTACGCCTGGACGCACTGGACCAACAACTTGCTGCAACCCTGGCGCCAATCAAGGGTAAGGAATTTCTAACCTATCATCCTGCCTGGAGTTATTTTGCCCATCGCTACGGATTGACCCAGATTGCCGTGGAACAGAACGGCAAAGAGCCCAACCCCCGTTCTCTGGCAAAACTTATTGAAGAAGCCAGACAAAGACGTATCCATACCCTATTCGTTCAGCCGCAACACAGTAGTAAGACCGCCCAGGTGCTGGCGAATGCCATCGATGCTCAGTTAGTGGAAATCGATCCTCTGGCAGAAGACTTTTTCTCTGCGCTCAAACAATTGGCAACCAGCCTGGTAAGCACACAATGAGCAACGTAATAGAAATAGATGATGTGTCCTTTGCCTATGCCGGCGTTCCGGTACTGGAGCACATCAGCCTGGAGGTTCCTGAACAACAATTTCTGGGTATTGTCGGCCCCAATGCGGGCGGCAAGAGTACCTTGTTGAAAATTATTCTGGGATTGCTCAAACCCCAACGCGGTAGCATAAAAGTGTTGGGCAAGTCGCCCAAAAAAGCCCGCCCGGATCTGGGATATGTTCCCCAGTACCCCGCTTTCGCCAGAGACTTCCCCGTAACCGTGGAGCAGGTGGTACTCATGGGACGTTTGGGACAAGGGCGCATCATTGGTGGCTACAGCCGAAACGACAAGGCTGTGTGCCGGCGAGTAATGCAGGAGACCGAGGTGATCAACCTGTCACAGCGGCGCATTGATCGGCTTTCTGGCGGACAACTGCAGCGCGTGCTGGTAGCACGAGCCCTTGCCTGTGAACCTCGCATTCTGCTTCTGGACGAACCTACTGCCAACATCGACATGCGAGTGGAAAATGAACTCTTCGATCTACTCAAAATTCTCAACAAACGCATGACCATTCTGGTGGTGTCTCATGATATTGCCTTTATCTCCGGCTATGTACAGCGGGTTGCCTGCCTCAACCGTACCTTGATTTGTCACCATACTGAAAATATCGACGGACAGGTGATACAGGATCTTTACGACGGAGACGTGCGTATGGTGGCGCATAAACACTGATGAACCCTTTCCTCGAATACAGTTTTCTACAAACCGCCTTCATCGCCGGGCTGCTCGCAAGTATCGGCTGTGGAGTTATGGGCAGTTATGTGGTGGTAAAGCGTATCGGCTACATGGCAGGCGGCATCTCCCATAGTGTTCTGGCGGGTATGGGCGCAGCGCTGTTCTTTGGTTTTGCCCCCCTGCAGGGCGCTCTCATCGCCGCCCTGGCAGCGGCCTTGATCATTGGCTGGATCAAGTTGCGCTGGCAAGCCCAGGAAGACACCCTGATCGGTGCCATGTGGGCAATGGGCATGTCCATTGGCGTGTTGTTCATGTCTCAAACCCCTGGCTACAGTACCGACATGATGAGTTATTTATTTGGTAATATTCTGCTGGTGTCCAACGATCAGTTATGGGAAATGGCAGCATTGAACATACTGGTCATCGGCATGGTGCTGGCTTTTTACCGCCAGTTTCTTGCGGTCTCTTTCGATGAAGAGTTTGCACGACTACGGGGCGTTCCCGTGAATCTGTTTTATCTGCTGTTTCTGTGCCTGGTTGCACTCACCGTGGTATTGCTGGTGCAGGTAGTGGGGCTGATTCTGGTCATCGCCCTGCTCACCCTCCCGGCAGCCATTGCCGGACATTATGTACACACAATGGGACGTATGATGCTCCTCGCCAGCCTGCTGGGCATGATCTTCAGCAGCATTGGCATCTGGCTGTCTTTTCTGCTGGATGTTCCCACGGGTGCTGTCATCATTTTGGTCGCTGGCAGTGGCTATCTGCTTTCTGTCATTGTCAGTCAATGGTGGCAACAAGCTCAATCCAGGAAAACAGCCACATGAAACCCTTGCTGATCATGCTGGTTCGCGGCTATCAACTGCTCATCAGTCCGGTATTGGGAAGCAACTGCCGCTATATGCCCACCTGCTCTGCCTACACTATCGAAGCCATGGAAAAGCACGGTGCTTTCAAAGGGGTATGGATGGGCATAAAGCGCGTCGGGCGATGCCATCCTTTTCATGAAGGGGGTTATGACCCCGTACCTGACCCCAAGAAGAAAGAAACCGATGCCTGACGCCCTGTTTCAAGACCAAGCCCATTTTCGCCAACTGTTTACTGACGGCCTGGACAAGATGCTGGCGGTAGATCAACTCGGTGCCTATATACTGGTGTTGGCAAACAGCATCTACGACCCAAAAATCAATGCCGTACTGGAAAAAAAGTTGCAACTGCGCTTCGAGCAGCTCTCTGAGCAAATACGCCAACAACTCATCCAGGGACAACCCCTGCAACATGCCCAGGATGATATATCAGTTTTTCTGATGCTTATGGCAATCGGGCTGGAACAGCTACAACCCACCCAGTTTAGTGATGCAGGTAGTTGGCAGATACAGTTCAATCATCTGCGCGCTTTTCGTCCTGCACGCATGAGCAATGAAGTGATTACCAATCTGTACGCAGAATTCGAGCAACAACAATTTCACTTCAACAAACCCTTCCTGCAAAAAGAAATCATCTGGGAAGGTGAATTGCTCGGTGCCCATTGCCGCCTGCTCTACAACAAATTCCCTTTTGCACCCCTGCATGGGCTGTTGGTAATGGAACCCGAGAAAAATCACCCTCAATATCTGAGCCAAAAGGTACATGAACACCATTGGCATCTGCTGGAACAGATAGGCGCACAGTTGCCCGATTGCGGCCTGGGCTACAACGCCAGAGGTGCCTGCTCCTCGGTCAATCATTTGCACATGCAAATGTATGTGGGCAAGAAAGACGGCTACCCCATCGAACAGACTCGTTGGAAGCACAATGGCGGAGAACATGACTATCCCCTCCCCGTCAGTTGCTTCTCAACTGCATCCAGCGCCTGGGAATTCATTCAAACCCTGCATCAGCAACAACGTAGCTATAACCTGCTTTACCGCCCGGGAAAAATCTACATCATCCAACGCGCCATGCAAGGCAGCTATCCTCAAGCCAAGGGGTTGAGCGGTTTCGCCTGGGCTGAAACCTGTGGCGCTGTTACCGTTTTCAGCCATGAGCAATACCAACACCTGCAACCAGCAGATATCACCACTTCACTGCAACAACTACAGCCATGACACTGCTCTACTCCATCATCGAAACCGCAGCACATCCCAAAGTTTCCTCACTCTATGCCGAATTGCACATCGAAGAACAACGCTTTACCAACATGCGCAAGGTTATGACCGCGCTGAAAAAGCAGGCTCCTGACTATATCGCTGCCGAGTTCATTTATGGTTACAGCAACAACTATGCGGGAGTGAACATCAGCAATCTGGATGTCTTACTGTACAGCCTGCAAAAATACGCCCCGGAGTGTCGCGTCATCGTATTTTGCGACAAACAGGATTTGGTACATACAGACAAACTGGAAAGCATCTTCCCCCTGTACAGCGTGCTCGCCAAGCCATTGCAGCAGCATGAGTTGGTGGATTTGTTGAGCCAACAGAAATAGCATTTA
>CAYXOS010000009.1:0-30965 GCA_964467115.1 uncultured Sedimenticola sp. | reverse complement strand
AGTTTCAGTGCCTTGGCAGGGAGTCATTGCTTCCTGCCGCCGATAGTTTGTCAATCAGTGACGATTTCCATGGACAGTACCCTGTATCTCCCGTAAAATTTCCATCTCAACAGGGGTCTGACCCCAACTCTCGTTTTTTGTTTGATTTTGGACGACTCCAACAGAGTCAGTCCCTTTTGTGTGCGCGTAAATGACTAACTCAGCAATTTTGGTATTGGAAGACGGCACAGTATTTCATGGCCGTTCAATTGGCGCAGAAGGTCAAACCGTCGGTGAAGTGGTGTTCAACACCGCCATGACGGGTTACCAGGAGATATTGACCGACCCGTCGTACTTGCGGCAAATTGTTACCCTGACTTATCCGCATATCGGTAATACCGGGATAAATCAAGAAGATACAGAATCTTCCTCAGTTCATGCTGCGGGATTGGTGATTCGGGATTTACCATTATTGGCAAGCAATTGGCGTTGTGAACAATCTCTGGATACCTATCTGCGAGCCAATGGCGTGATTGCCATTGCCGATATCGATACGCGCAAACTGACCCGGATTTTACGTGAAAAGGGTGCCCAAAGCGGTTGTATTCAGGCGGGTTCGCATCTGGATGAAGCCGTTGCTCGTGCTGCCGCGGAAGTCTTTCCCGGACTCAAGGGAATGGATCTAGCCAAGGAAGTATCGACCAAGAAAACCTACACCTGGAAAGAAACCAGTTGGGACCTGCAGCAAGGGCATGTTGCGCGGGAAGATAGCGCCGATGACTTGCATGTGGTTGCCTATGATTACGGCATCAAAACCAATATTCTGAGAATGCTCAGAGATCGTGGTTGTCGCGTTACCGTGGTTCCTGCGCAGACACCTGCTGCTGATGTACTGGCGATGAATCCTGATGGTGTATTTCTTTCCAATGGACCGGGTGATCCTGAACCCTGTGATTACGCTATTGAAGCCATCCAGGAAATTCTGGAGAAAGATATTCCAACTTTCGGTATTTGTCTTGGTCATCAATTATTGGGTCTTGCCAGTGGCGCCAAGACTGTAAAAATGAAATTTGGACATCACGGCGCCAATCATCCCGTTCAGGATCTGGAATCCAGAGAGGTCATGATTACCAGCCAGAATCATGGATTTGCCGTGGATGAAGCAACGCTTCCCGATTGCCTGCAGGCAACGCACAAATCCTTGTTTGATGAATCCCTGCAGGGAATACATCGCTCTGACAAGCCAGCGTTTGGTTTTCAGGGACACCCGGAAGCCAGCCCGGGGCCCCATGATGTCGCGCCGGTTTTTGATCATTTCATTGAATTGATGCAGGCAAATGTCAGCCAATAACCTCGATTCCACTACTCGTGCAGATTGAAATAAGATGCCTAAAAGAACAGACCTGAAAACAATTCTCATCATTGGAGCCGGTCCGATTGTTATCGGTCAGGCTTGCGAGTTTGATTACTCCGGCGCCCAGGCTTGTAAGGCGCTACGTGAAGAAGGCTACCGGGTGGTACTGGTCAATTCCAATCCTGCCACTATCATGACCGACCCCGAGTCGGCAGATGCAGTGTATATCGAGCCCATTACCTGGCAAACCGTAGCGCGTATCATCGAAAAAGAGCGTCCTGATGCCTTGTTGCCCACCATGGGCGGGCAGACTGCACTCAACTGTGCCTTGGATTTGGTGCGTGAAGGCGTATTGGAGAAATACGGTGTAGAAATGATCGGTGCTTCCCGTGAAGCCATCGATAAGGCAGAAGACCGGGATCTGTTTCGCCAGGCAATGCGCAAGATCGGGCTGGATATGCCAAAGTCAGCGGTTGCGCACAGCATGGAAGAAGCGTTGCAGGTGCAGGTGCAAGTTGGATATCCCACCATTATCCGTCCTTCATTCACCATGGGTGGTTCAGGCGGTGGTATTGCCTACAACAAGGAAGAATTTGTAGAGATCTGCGAGCGGGGGCTGGATCTGTCTCCCACCAAGGAATTGCTGATTGAGGAATCCATCCTTGGCTGGAAAGAATACGAAATGGAGGTGGTGCGTGATCACAAGGACAATTGCATCATCATCTGTTCCATTGAAAATCTTGATCCCATGGGAGTACACACCGGTGATTCCATTACCGTTGCGCCTGCCCAAACCCTGACCGACAAGGAATACCAGATCATGCGTGATGCCTCTTTGGCGGTATTGCGTGAAATTGGTGTGGATACTGGCGGCTCCAATGTTCAGTTTGCCATCAATCCAGAAAACGGTCGCATGATCATTATCGAGATGAACCCACGGGTGTCTCGCTCGTCTGCGCTGGCATCCAAAGCCACAGGCTTCCCCATCGCCAAGGTGGCGGCCAAACTGGCGGTTGGTTTTACCTTGGATGAATTGCGCAACGAGATTACTGGTGGTGTCACGCCAGCGTCTTTCGAACCCAGCATCGACTATGTCGTAACCAAGATACCGCGTTTTGCCTTTGAGAAGTTTCCTCTGGCAGATGATCGCCTCACCACCCAGATGAAATCTGTGGGAGAGGTCATGGCTATCGGGCGCACCCTTCAGGAATCTCTGCAAAAAGCCCTGCGGGGTCTGGAAACCGGTATGTCCGGGCTGGATCCACTGGCTGATTTGCAGGCGGAAGATGCCAAGGCAACGATTCTTGCAGAGATACGCCAGCCACGGGCAGATCGGCTCTGGTATGTGGCTGATGCTTTCCGCCTGGGCATGAGTATGGAGGAAGTGTTCGAGGCAACAAAAATCGATCCCTGGTTCCTGGTGCAGATCGAAGACCTGATCCTTGAAGAAGCTAAAATCGTCGGAGAAGGCATCGATGCCTTGGGAAAAAGACGCATGCTGACACTCAAGCGCAAGGGATTTTCTGACAAACGCATCGCCGATCTTCTGGGTGTCAAAGAAAAGAAAATTCGTAAACTGCGTTATCGCCTGAACATTCGTCCCGTTTACAAAAGGGTGGATACCTGTGCCGCAGAATTTGCTTCCAACACAGCGTATATGTATTCCACTTATGAGGAAGAGTGTGAGGCAAGACCTACCGACAACAAGAAAATCATGGTGTTGGGTGGGGGGCCAAATCGTATTGGTCAAGGTATCGAGTTTGACTATTGCTGTGTACATGCGGCGTTTGCCATGCGTGAAGATGGTTATGAAACCATCATGGTCAACTGCAACCCGGAAACAGTTTCTACAGATTTTGATACTTCCGACCGCCTTTATTTCGAGCCACTGACCCTGGAAGATGTACTGGAAATCATCTACAAGGAAAATCCAGCCGGAGTGATTGTTCAGTACGGTGGACAAACACCGTTGAAACTGGCGCGTGATTTGGAAAAAGCCGGTGCGCCGATTATCGGCACCAGCCCGGATTCCATCGATGCTGCGGAAGATCGGGAACGCTTCCAGAAAATGATCGAGAAATTGGGGATTTTGCAGCCACCTAATCGTACTGCTACTGATCCTGATACGGCGGCGGCGCTTGCAGAAGAGATTGGTTATCCCCTGGTTGTCAGACCTTCCTATGTGTTGGGTGGGCGTGCCATGGAAATTGTTTACAATGAAGAGGATCTGAACCGCTACATGCGTGAAGCTGTGAGCGTCTCCAATGATTCGCCAGTGCTACTGGATCGTTTCCTCAATGATGCTATCGAAGTTGATGTGGATGCGATTTGCGACGGCCGTGATGTACTGATCGGCGGCATTATGGAACACATCGAAGAAGCGGGTGTGCATTCCGGGGATTCTGCCTGTTCTTTGCCGCCTTATACCTTGAGCCAGGAAGTACAGGATCGTATGCGCCATCATATTCGTGATATGGCGCTGGAATTGGGTGTGGTTGGCTTGATGAACACCCAGTTTGCGATCAAGGGCGAAGATATCTATATCCTGGAGGTGAATCCTCGCGCCTCTCGTACTGTGCCTTTCGTATCAAAGGCAATCGGACGTCCATTGGCGAAAATAGCGGCTCGCTGCATGGCGGGTCAGTCCCTGCGTGAACAGAATGCAACCGAAGAAATCATTCCCAGCCATTATTTCGTCAAGGAAGCAGTTTTTCCTTTTGTGAAGTTCCCGGGTGTTGATTCGGTGTTAGGGCCAGAGATGAAATCAACAGGTGAAGTCATGGGTGTGGGCAGCACTTTTGGTGAAGCCTATGGCAAGGCAAACGAAGGTGGCAGCATCAAACTTCCTACCGGCGGAAAGGCATTGTTGTCGGTTCGTGAAGCGGACAAACAGCGCATCAAACTGGTAGCCAGGGATCTTGCCGCAATGGGATTCGAGCTTTACGCTACGGGTGGAACTTGTGATGCAATCTTGTCGGCGGATGTGGATTGCGTGCGGGTCAACAAGGTTATGGAAGGTCGCCCACATATTGTGGATATGATCAAAAATGACGACTTTGACCTGATTATCAATACCACTGAAGGTAAACAGGCAATGTTGGATTCCGCTTCTATCCGACGCGCTGCATTGCAACATAAAGTCAGCTACACCACCACCATGTCGGGTGGTGAAGCCATTGTCATGGCAATTCGCCATGATGGGGAGCCTGTGGTAGTGAGCTTGCAGGAATTGCATCGCTGATTTAACCTCACAACAACATAACAATAGAATAATTCAAGGAGAGCTTCGGCTCTCCGTCATACTTATAAAGATTAGCAATTTATGAACAAGACACCAATGACAGTGCAGGGTGCTGAAGCTCTGCGACAAGAACTTAATGAACTCAAGACAGTGGCGCGTCCCAAAGTGATAGCGGCAATTTCCGAAGCACGTGCCCATGGGGATCTGAAAGAGAATGCCGAATATCATGCGGCACGGGAACAGCAGAGTTTTATCGAAGGTCGCATCAAGGACATTGAAGCGAAACTCTCCAACGCCCAGGTAATTGATGTCAGTACTCTGAACGCGGGTGGAAGAGTGGTGTTTGGTGCCACTGTGGATGTGCTGGACCTTGAGACCGACGAGGAACACAGCTACAAGATTGTCGGCGAAGATGAAGCTGACATTCGCGAATCAAGAATTTCAGTCACTTCACCTATTGCCCGTGCTTTGATAGGGAAAACAGAAGGGGACGAGGTGGAAATTCAGGTTCCTGGTGGTGTGCGTGAGTTCGAGGTTCTGGAAGTTCGCTATGTATGAATAAGTTTGTTGCACAATGGAAGTGTGTGTTGAATAAAAGGGTGCTAACCCTTGCCTGCCTGTTATCGCTGGCTCTTTTACCTGTTGCCCATGTCCTGGCAGATGCACAAGCTTCGACAACAGCCAATAATACACCGCCCGCTTCTGAGGGAGAATTAGCTGAAGAATACAGCCAATTCGTCCGCATAAAATACGATGAGAAGCATCGTCCCCTTACCATGCAGGTGGCGGTGTTGCGTTTTGTTCCAGAAGATCCTGCTTCGACATTGGAGTATGTTGATCTGATTTCTGCAGTTCATATCGGCGAGCGTGATTACTATCAACAGATCAATGAGCGCTTTACTCACTATGATGCGGTTTTGTATGAACTGGTTGCTCCCCAGGGAACCCGTATTGCCAAGGGGGAAAAGGAGCATAAGACCATTGTTTCCAACCTGCAAAGCAGTATGCGCAACGTCTTGGGTATGAGCATGCAGTTGGAAGAAGTGGATTACACCGTAGATAACTTGGTACATGCGGATTTGTCGCCGCGAGAATTCAAGCAAAGTATGGAAAAACGCAATGAGTCTGTGGCGGGAATGATTGGCAGAGCCTGGATAGCAGGGTTGGGGCAACAGTATTCGCGAAAAGCCATCGCCAGTGAAATGCGTTTTTATAGTAACCTCTTGTCAGGCGAGAAGGAATTGGCATTGAAAATCTTCGCAGCAGAGCAAATGGTGCAGAGCATTGGTATGGGAGCGGTTGTGGAAGGTACGGAAGGCGGTACCCTGGTATCGGAACGAAACAAAAAGGCGTTGCAGGTATTGGAGCAAGAAATACATGCGGGAAAGAAAAAACTCGCAATTTTCTATGGGGCAGCGCATATGAAGGACATCGCAGAGCGTATGGTGTCTGAATTCAATTTCAGACCCGTAAAAATCGAATGGATGGACGCCTGGGATCTACGTTAAGGAAGTACGATCTTCGGTTTTTTGAGATTGCGTCTGAACAGAACCAACATATTGCCGATACGTTGTATTTTCTCGGCACGAGTTTCATCGATGATTTTTTCAACCAATTCATCTCTCAAATCACGGTCTCCAGCGCTGATTTTTATTTTAATCAGCTCGTGAAAATCCAAAGCGATGCCGATTTCTTCCAGCACACTGTCGCGCAGACCATGTTGTCCCACCATGACCACGGGTTTGAGGGAATGGGCAAGGCTGCGTAAATGACGAATTTGTGAGTTGGGAAGGGACACGGAGTACTCCAAAAAAAGGAACAAGGATTATCCAATCATTTTACCTGTTCCCCGATGTTGGCGGGAAAAGATTTTTCTGGCGCATAAAAACGGTATAATCAGCCCTTTGCCGTTAAACGCCTTAGCCAATGGGTAGATCCAAAAGCAGCCATCAGTGGATGCAGCGTCACCTCAACGATGAGTACGTACAGCGTGCCCAGCGCGATGGCTATCGTTCGCGTGCAAGCTACAAGTTACTGGAATTGCAGGAAAAGGACAAAATTCTAAAGCCTGGGCAAGTGGTCGTGGATCTTGGAGCAGCCCCCGGGGGCTGGAGCCAGGTAGCTGCCAAACTGGTTGGTGACCAAGGCAAGGTGTTTGCCATGGACATCCTGGAAATGGATGCCATTCATGGCGTGGAATTCCTGCAGGGTGATTTTCGTGAGCAGGCTGTACTGGAAGCCTTGATGGATCTTCTGCAAGGACGGGCGGTGGATTTGGTGATTTCTGATATTGCGCCCAATACCAGCGGTGTCAGAGCTGTTGATCAACCCCGTTCCATGTATTTATGTGAACTGGCGTTGGATTTTGCCAGAAGCACCCTCAAACCCGGGGGATGTTTCGTGACTAAAATGTTCCAGGGCGAGGGCTTTGATGACTATATTCGCGATGCCCGTCAAAGCTTTACACGGCTGGTTACACGCAAACCCAAGTCCTCACGGCCCAAAAGCCGCGAAGTGTATGTGGTAGCAACTGGTTATAAATCCTGATATTTTCTATTATAGAAAGAACGTATGTCTCCCGCTGATGTCTCAATAACGACCCAGTAAGGGATTTTTAGAGGAAATTTGTTTTGAATGACATGACGAAAAATATTGTCCTTTGGATTGTCATCGCCATCGTATTGATGACGGTGTTCAATAGTTTCAATGGACAAAAGAATCGCTCCCCGGCGATTTCCTACACACAGTTTATGGAGCAGGTAAAACAAGGCAATGTAACCAGCGTCATCATTCATGATGAAGGTAAAATTGAAGGTACGACTTCATCTGGCAGTAGCTTTACTACCGAAAGCCCCAATGATTTGTGGATGGTGAGCGATCTGCTCAAGGCAGGGGTGGATGTGCGTGCACAACCTCCGGAAAAGCCCTCCATGCTGAAACTGATACTGATCAACTGGTTCCCGTTGATTGTTATCGTTGCATTGTGGATTTTCTTCATGCGTCAAATGCAGGGCGGAGGCGGCGGTCGGGGTGCCATGTCTTTCGGCAAGAGCAAGGCGCGTATGCTGAGCGAAGATCAGGTCAAAGTCACTTTTGCCGATGTTGCCGGGGTGGAAGAAGCCAAAGAAGAAGTACAGGAAGTGGTGGAGTTCCTCAAGGATCCTTCCAAATTCCAACGGCTAGGTGGAAAAATCCCCAAAGGTGTGCTCATGGTCGGCTCGCCTGGTACGGGTAAAACCCTGTTGGCAAAAGCTATTGCTGGTGAAGCCAAAGTGCCATTTTTTACTATCTCCGGTTCGGACTTTGTGGAAATGTTCGTTGGTGTGGGTGCTTCCCGGGTTCGCGACATGTTCGAAACCGCCAAGAAGCATGCGCCTTGCATCATCTTCATCGATGAGATCGATGCCGTGGGTCGTCATCGGGGTGCGGGTTTGGGCGGTGGACACGATGAACGTGAGCAAACCCTCAACCAGCTATTGGTGGAAATGGACGGTTTTGAAGGTACGGAAGGTGTCATTGTTATTGCTGCCACCAACCGCCCGGATGTACTTGATCCAGCCTTGTTGCGTCCAGGGCGTTTTGATCGTCAAGTAATTGTGCCTCTGCCTGATGTACGCGGTCGGGAGCAAATTCTGAAAGTCCATATGCGTAAAGTACCTTTGTCAGACAATGTCAATCCTTCTCTGATCGCTCGCGGCACACCGGGTTTCTCCGGTGCTGATTTGGCAAATCTGGTAAACGAAGCTGCCCTGATGGCGGCGCGAGAAAACAGCAAAGATGTGCGTATGGTGCATTTCGAAGCGGCCAAGGACAAGATCATGATGGGCGCGGAACGCCGTTCCATGGTAATGAAGGAAGATGAGAAAAAGCAGACGGCTTATCACGAAGCGGGTCATGCCATTGTTGGCTTGAAAGTGCCTTCTCATGATCCGGTGTACAAGGTCAGCATTATTCCCAGGGGACGTGCGCTGGGTGTGACCATGTTCCTGCCGGAAGAGGATCGCTACAGTCAGAGTAAAGAGTTGCTGGAAAGCCAGATTTCAAGCCTGTTTGGTGGGCGCATTGCCGAAGAGCTGATCTTCGGTGATGAACATGTCACTACCGGGGCATCCAACGACATAAAACGTGCCACTGAAATTGCCCGCAACATGGTGACTCGTTGGGGGTTATCTGATCGCCTGGGTCCCTTGATGTATGGTGAAGAAGAGGAAGAAGTTTTTCTTGGGCGTTCAGTAACCCAGCACAAGAACGTATCTGACGAAACAGCCCATATCATCGATGAAGAGATTCGCAATATCATCGATCGCAACTATGATCGTGCGCGGCGTATCCTGAAGGATAATATCGAGGTTTTGCATGCCATGGCAGAGGCTTTGATCAAGTATGAAACCATCGATACCGATCAGATCGCCGATCTCATGGCAGGGCGTACGCCAAAGCCACCAGAAGGGTGGGATGACGACTCGTCCGCCAGTTCTGGTGGAACAACGGTGACACCGGATGATGCACCAAAGAAAAGCAAAAAAGATGACCCGGTGATTGATCCTGACCCTGCTGGTCAGCACTAGGAGCAACGGTTGAAAAAGTTCCTCCATGGACTTTTTCAACCAAGGAATCGGAAAATGCAGTTTCCCGCTTCCTTTAATTTTAATGGCGTACAGCCATAGAAAACCTGTTTTTCAACAGCGTGCCAAGTTGCAGAAGAAAGTGATAAAGTGGAGGTTCTATGCGAGCCTCCACTTTTTTATGGGCAAATGAAACTGGATTGTAACGGTAAGACCCTGGATTTAAGTACGCCTTGTGTAATGGGGATACTCAACGTCACCCCGGATTCTTTTTCAGATGGCGGTAAATTCATGCCTGTGGATGCAGCCCTGCAGCAAGGGCTGAAAATGCAGGAACAAGGTGCTGCTATTATCGATGTGGGGGGGGAATCCACCCGTCCCGGTGCCAAATCGGTATCGCTGCAGCATGAATTGGATCGCGTGATTCCGGTTATCGAAGCACTCAGCGCGTCTCTGCACGTACCTATTTCCATTGATACCAGCAAGCCGGAAGTAATGGATGCTGCAGTGCATGCTGGTGCGGGTATGATCAATGATGTTTACGCCCTGCGGCAGGATGGCGCGATAGAGCGGGCTGCACGACTTGGGGTGCCGGTTTGTCTGATGCATATGCAAGGAAAGCCGCGTACCATGCAAAAAGCACCTCACTATGAGAATTTGCTGGACGAAATCAAGGATTTTCTGGCGCATCGCATTCAGGTCTGTGTCGAAGGGGGAATACCCCAGCATCGCATACTGATCGATCCTGGATTCGGGTTTGGCAAAACCCAGGCGCATAATCTGCAACTGTTACAGCGGCTGTCCGAGCTTTCTCAGTTGGAATGTGCTGTGTTGGTGGGCATATCGCGAAAATCCATGTTGGGGGCATTGACCGGACGTGAACCAGAGCAGCGTATGGCGGCCAGCATAGCAGCAGCAGTGTTGGCAGCAGAAAGAGGGGCGCAAATTCTGCGTGTTCATGATGTGGAAGAAACTGTCGATGCGTTAAAAATCGTTCAAGCAATCAGTAACAAAGTAGAAAACTTATGAAAACCAGAAAGTATTTTGGCACCGATGGTATTCGGGGCAGAGTGGGTGAAGGAAAAATCAATCCCGAATTTGTGCTCAAGCTCGGATGGGCGGCAGGGCGTGTTCTGGGTAAAGAAGGTTCTGGAAAAGTCCTGATTGGCAAAGACACCCGGATTTCCGGTTATTTGTTTGAGGCTGCTCTGGAAGCAGGGCTGGTCGCTGCTGGCATGGATATTCGATTACTCGGTCCCATGCCGACCCCGGGAATTGCTTATCTGACACGCACCCTGCATGCCTCCGCCGGTATTGTTATCAGCGCCTCTCACAATCCCTATTACGATAACGGCATCAAGTTTTTCTCTTCTTCTGGCACCAAATTACCCGATGAAACGGAAAAGGCCATAGAAGCTGAACTGGACAAGCCGCTGGTAATGGCGGATCCCGCCAACCTGGGAAAAGCTGTCAGAGTGGATGATGCTGCAGGCCGGTATATCGAGTTTTGCAAAAGTACCATACCGTATCACCTGGATCTTTCCGGGCTCAAAGTCGTTGTCGACTGTGCCAATGGCGCAACCTACCATATTGCCCCCCCCGTCCTTGAAGAACTGGGCGCTGAGGTTGTTGTCGTGGGTGCAGAGCCTGATGGCTTCAACATCAACCGTGATGTGGGGTCAACCCATCCAGAAGCCCTGCAACAAGCAGTATTGCAACACCAGGCAGATGTCGGTATTGCGCTGGATGGCGATGGAGACCGTCTGATTATGGTCGATCATAGCGGCGCTATCGTTGATGGCGACGGTATTCTGTACGTCATTGCCCGGGCACGAATGGCCCATGGCGATGGCTTGCGCGGCCCCGTCGTGGGAACCACCATGAGCAATTTGGGGCTGGAACTGGCTTTGAACGAAATGGGTATAGAACTGCAACGTACAGATGTGGGAGATCGACATATTCTTGCAGCATTGGATGCGAATCAATGGATGTTGGGCGGAGAGCCTTCCGGGCACATCATCTGTCGGGATCGGACATCCACAGGTGATGGTATCGTTGCTGCATTACAGGTGCTTGCGGAAATGGTCAGTAGTGCGTCCAGCCTGCGTGATCTGAGTATGGGGATGCAGCGCCTGCCACAAATTTTGCTGAATGTGGACTTGGGAACAAACTCGTCCAAAGATATCATGCAAGCACCCCGCCTGGCCGATGCAGTTAAAGCTGCGGAGACCACCCTGGCAGAAAATGGCAGAGTGTTATTACGCCCATCAGGAACAGAACCTCTGATACGGGTTATGGTTGAAGGAAAGGATGCGCCTTTGGTAACCCAGCTGGCGAATGAGATCGCTGATGTAGTGCGCGCATTGGTTGGTAATTCATAGAACATTCTAAGAAGCTCAGTGACAATAATCGGAATCAGTGGGTTCAGGGCGGGGTCATGGTGTATGCTATTGATTTTCCTGTGGAATAAAAAGGCTTAGCGCTATTTTTGGTTAAGCGGAGATCTTTGAGTCGATGGAGAATCGAGAGCTTGCTACATGCTCCATTATGAATTCGAGGATTCAGGTTATATATTGAGGATGAATAAGAGAAACAGCTTTCCATGCGGTGAAAAGAAGAACTGGTATAACTTTGTATCAAAGGAAACTGTCTGTCTATTTAGTTGTTGGCCAGAGGAGGTACTGTGAACGAGCTATTTATGAATCCTACCGTTTCAACGCTGGCAATTTCAACCATTAGCGCCTTCTTGCTTGGGGTTATTAGTGCTTGGATTGCACTTTATAAGAAACGTCGTGAATTGAACTTGGAATACCAAGATTATTTAAGAAAGCGAGAAGTTGAGGGTGCACAATCCAATGAGAGTATTGTGAAAGCCAGAGAACTCACGGATCTTTTTATTAAGCAAAAAGAGTACAACATTACTGTCAAAGAAATTCAAGATTTAGAAATGATGTTGTCACCAGCTTCGTGGAGAGAAAATAATAAAATAAGACCCACAAGAAAAATAATCAATGCTGAAATCGAATACTATGAACGGCTGTGGATCATCCGTCATCAAGTTGTAAAGGCGTTAAATGAATCTGGAAAAATAGAAACTGAAGAATCAATACTCGGAAGAGCACTCAAAGCAGAATCGCTCATTCTCAAGAAGTATGGAAAAGAGGACTTACTGAATCTTGATGAATTTGATGTAGGAATGATTTCGGGAAAACTCTCTGCTTTGAGATGGGTGTTGGGTGATCCCTGGGATGAACTCTGGACTTAGGGTGAATATCATGGTCAACAAGACATTCAATTTGACTCTAAACACGCCGCTTCACTAATTGTGACGTTCATAAGGGAACCAACCGGATATGAAAAAACCGCAATCTCCGATCTTCAAGGGTCATGGGGAAACCTGAGAGATGCAGTCGCAGAGAATTTTGGATTTGCTAATTCAGATAAACTGATGTTTCATATTGATGAGGCCATGAGCTGGGAATCCGTAAGAAATCTTAAATTAATGAAAGAAACATTCATATTGGTGCAGAATATTGCAGTACAAGCAAATGCACCGAAGGAAGTAATTGAATGGATTGATGATGTAAGGGATAGTCTAAATGCGGTATTCGAGGCAATTGCTGAAGGAAAAGCAAAGTAGTGAATCAATGGCAATCTTCCATAACAGCATTAATTAACTTGGATAAGCTCGTGAAACGTAATAGATATGACATGCCAGAGTACATAGAAAAACAGCTTTTGGAGTATGGCGTTATGGAAGACTATTTACAAAGGCCAGCCTATCAACGAAATGACTATATTGGGTGGATAGAAAGGGCAAAAAGAGAAGAAACCAAAAAAAAGAGAATCGATCAAATGCTCGAAGAGCTGAAAAAGGGTGGTGTCTATATGAAAATGAAACATTCACCTTCAAGTAAAGAGCTTTGAAAGCAATTAGATGGAAATAGGATACCTGCCAATTTTTCTATTCCTACGAGTGCGGAATTGCCTTTCCTATTAATATAGATAGCATTGTTGATGGTTTCGTGACAAATGTATTAACTGTGGATAGAAACAGAAAAACAAAACTGTACAGTCTGATTTCTTTCATCGTTTTTGACCCTTGTTTGCCCCTGGTGAAACTCGGCGATCAGTTTGACCAGGTAGAGTCCCAGGCCGAGATGAGGCTGATCCCGTTGTTGTTTGCGTAAAGAGACCATGGATTGAAACAAATCCAGATTGTCAGAAGCCAAGCTGCCATGATTGCTGACGCAGATAAATGCCTGATGATCAACGATCCTCAGTTCCAGAGTGATGGTTGTTCCGGGGTGATGAAAATCCACGGCATTGTCCAATAGTTTTTCCAATGCCTGATGAATCAGCTCCGGGCTTGCCTTCACCTTGCAATTGGTACAGGGTTGAAGCTGAAATTTGATTTCTGGATGGATGCTGACGTAGCTGTCCAGGCTGAATGCCAGTAGTTCACACAGGTCCAGTTGCGTGGTTTCTGCCTGTTCCAGGGCTTTTTCCAGGCGAGTGGCTTCTTGTAGCTGGCGTAGGATCAGTTCCAGTCTGTCTACGCCATTTAGCGCCCGTTGCAAATAGGCATGTTTGTCTTCTGTCGAATCGACTTGTTCGCTGCTTTCCAGTGAGGTGCGGATAATGGTCAGCGGCGTGCGAAATTCGTGGGACAGGCGTGATGCCATGGCTTGCAGATAGCGGTTGTATTCCTGCAGTCTTGTCAGAACATTGGAAAAACTCTGTTTTAACTCTTCAATTTCATCACCCGAATCCTTGCTTGTGATCTCTCCAATGATGCGACCGTCCGGTGCTACTGCCTGCTCCATCTGTTGGTGCAGACGTCGGATTCGGGAAGTCAGCAAACTGGCAAAACCCAGTAATGCCAAAGCCACAATCACGAATAAAGTGAAGGTGATGGCAAGAAGGCGTTGCATGGCCTGGTTTTGCAGAGAAAGAATCGCGCCAGTGGTTTGTTCCAGTATGACCGCGCCCTGTACGCTATTGTCGACAATGATGGGATGGGCTGTGGAAATGACCAGGGTCTCGCTGTCGGGTTGATGATAGCGGCGGGTAGAGGTCTTGCCAGTGAGGGCGGAGAGTAGCAATTCGGAATCGATATGGATGCTGTTGCCTGCAATTGGTGCTGTTTCACCCCCGTGATGTTGCAGGAACAGGTTGAGCAATTTACGCAACAGCCAGGGCATGTCGCTATTGTCTGACAGATCATTTTGTTGTAGCGCTCCGGTTTTCGCCAGCACCCAGCCCTGTTTGTCGGTTATCCACAGGCGTGCATTGGGCAGATGGAAGTTTTCCATCATTTTGCGCAGTTCAGCAGAAGGGCGTATCAGCGCTAGGGGCTTCATGTTGGTCAGCAGCGCTGGGGCATCCGACTGCTGTGGCATCAATGCCTGTATGGATAGCCCGGTCTGGGCCAACTGGCGGGGGAGGCGTATTTCCAGGTTGTAACCACCACCAGCCTCTTGCCATTCTCCCTGCAAACGAAAATCTACATTGCCGACATGATCATCATCCAGTACACGAGCGGTGATGCTTCCTGGTGCCCGGGGAGCAAAAATATAGTTGCGTTCCTGACCCCGGGAGTCAGACAGTTTCAACAGCACTTGATCCGATTGCCCGTAGTCGATATTGGCTGCCTGTACATAGCGAGGTAAATGCCCTTCGACTTTCAGCAACAAGTAGAGATAACGGGGTGAATTGCTCAGCAGCAGTTTGTAGGAAATACCATTGGCGGGAGAAAAGCTCTGTGCCAAAGGCAGCAGGGTTTGCCAGTCGTCATCATAGCCGTCAAGAATTACCGGATGAAATGGATGCACATAGAGGGCAGGGTACGCGGTTTTGGCATTGGTGAATTCGGGGCTGTTTTGCGCCAGTAAGGTCAATGCTTGTACGGTGGTGCTGAGGTTTTGATCCTGCGCCTGGCGCAGAAAGGTTTCCATTTCCTGGATGAAACGGTAGCCAGCCACGGGGATGGCAATCAGACTCAGTGACACCAACAACAGCTTGGAACGAATACCAATGTGCAACGGTTACTCCACCCAGCGATAGCCAATGCCGTACACGGCTTCGATCTGTTCGAATGTGGGGTCCAGTTCCTGAAATTTGTTGCGCATGCGACGAATATGAGAAGTGATGGTACTGCTGTCGACCACGATGTTTGCAGCGTCCATGAGTTGGTCACGGGATTTGACATGCCCGGGATGTTGCGCCAGGGCGTACAACATCCACAGTTCGGTAACGGTAAGTTCTACCCGCTGTTGTTTCCAATGAGCGCTGAGTCGATCCATATCCAGAGCCAGGAAACCCTGGTGGAGCTGGTTCTCCTGGGAGTTTTGGGTCAGTGCTGCCACCCGTCGCAACAGGGCGGCAACCCGGGCGGTCAGATGAGGCAGGCTGATGTCCTTGGTCAGGTAGTCATCAGCGCCTAAACGCAGACCGGAGACCACATCGATATCACTGTCCCTGGCGCTGAGGAAGATGATAGGCAGGGTAGGTGAGGCATTGCGCAGTTCCCGGCAGAGGTCGAAACCGCCGTCGATTTCGTCATCCAGCCCAATGTCGAGAATTGCAAGATCCGGCAACTGGCAGGAAAACCCCTGCAACGCTTGTTGTCGGTTGGCATAGGTCTGTACGTTATAGCCCTGACGTTGAAAAAGCTCGGCATAATTGGCCCGGATATCGGCTTCATCTTCGACAATGGCGATGGTGATACTCATGTTGATTGCAATGCCGGATGAACGATTTGACCGTTTTCTATATTGATGGCAGCGCGTAATACCTCATCTTGCCGCCAATTGTCCTGTGCCAGACGCAATGCATAAGGTAGCAGGGCTGCAGAAATTGCCCTGGATGCGGTTTTTGGAACTGCACCAGGAATATTGGTAACGCAGAAATGCTGAACATCACATTCGGTGTAGATGGGAGAGGCATAGCTGGTGGGGTGGGTGGTTTCGATACAGCCGCCCTGATCCACGGCAATATCCACTACCACGCTACCAGCTTGCATGGCGCAGATCTGTTGTCTGGAGACGATTTTTGGCGCTCTGGCGCCGGGTATCAACACTGCACCCACGAGCAGATCTGCCTCGGCAACTTGTTCTGTCACGCTACTTTGATAGGGATAAAGTGCGGTGATGTTGCTTGCCATATTCCGCATCTTGTCCAGGATTTGTGGGTTTTTATCGAACACAATCACTTCTGAACCCATGGCAGCGGCGAGTTGTGCCGCATTTCCTCCGGCATTGCCTGCGCCGATGATGACCACCTTGCCGCGTTCGACTCCCGGTACGCCGCCCAGCATCAGTCCTTTTCCGCCAGAAGGCGCATGCAGATAGTGGGTTCCCGCCTGGATGGCGATACGCCCGGCAATATTGCTCATGGGTGCAAGAATGGGGAGCCCATGGTGTTCTTCAACGGTCTCAAAGGCGATGGCAGTCAAACCGATGTCGCAAAGAGTCTGGGTTAGATCCGGAAGGGCGGCGAGATGCAGAAAGCTGAAGAGTAAATGCTCTTTGCGCAGCAGGTCCAGTTCCTGATCCACGGGCTCTTTGACCTTGATCAGCATCTGGGCAGACGTATACACTGCGGCTGCATCAGGTAGCACCTCAATGCCCAGGTCAGTGTAGTTCTGATCAGAAAATCCACTGGCTTTTCCGGCATCTGCCTCTATATACACTTGATGTCCTGCGTGTACCAGATCTGCCGCAGCTTCGGGTACCAGGGCAACTCTGCCCTCCAGGGGCTTTATCTCTTTGGGTATGCCAATTCTCATGTGTTAGGATTTGCGCCATCTTTGAAATTGTTCTGATTATAGACCAAGGAGTTTTCCCGTGAGTGAAACCAAACATTGCCCGTTGCTGATACTGGGTTCCGGCCCTGCCGGATATACTGCTGCGGTGTACGCAGCGCGTGCCAACCTCAACCCTGTGTTGATCACCGGAATGGAGCAGGGTGGACAACTGATGACTACCACCGATGTGGACAACTGGCCGGGGGACAACGAGGGGGTGCAGGGGCCTGATTTGATGGAACGCATGAAGCAACACGCCGAGCGTTTTGATACGGAAATCATTTTCGATCATATTCATACCGCTGAATTGACTCAGCGACCCTTTACCCTGAGCGGTGATGCAGGCACCTATACCTGTGATGCGCTGATTATCTGTACTGGCGCATCAGCCCGTTACCTGGGTCTGCCTTCGGAAGAAGCATTCAAGGGCAAGGGCGTTTCCGCCTGTGCTACCTGTGATGGATTCTTCTACCGCAATCAGAAAGTCGCTGTGATTGGCGGGGGTAATACGGCCGTGGAAGAAGCCCTGTATTTGTCCAATATTGCCGAAGAAGTGATTCTGGTACACCGCCGTGATGAGTTGCGTGCAGAAAAAATCCTGCAAAAGCAAATTCTGGAGAAAGCCGAAAACGGCAATATCACCATAATGTGGGACAACACTCTGGATGAGGTGTTGGGTGACAACAGTGGTGTTACCGGCATGCGTGTGCGGAACGTAAAAGACGATTCCACCCAGGAAATTTCCCTGCAAGGGGTGTTTATTGCTATTGGTCACAAGCCGAATACCAGCCTGTTTGAAGGGCAGTTGGAAATGAATGGCGGCTACTTGCAGGTAAAGAGTGGCAGTGAAGGCAATGCAACGGCTACCTCTATCGAAGGCGTGTACGCGGCGGGTGATGTGGCCGACCATGTCTATCAGCAGGCTGTCACCTCTGCCGCCAGCGGTTGTATGGCGGCACTGGATGCAGAGAAATACCTGGACGCACTGGGTAAATAATACTTGCTGTTTTCCCTGGATGATACGCCTGCGGGAGCGCCTTTTCCCGATCCTTCTCTGGCGGAAACCGAGCCGGACGGTTTGCTCGCCATTGGCGGGGATTTGTCTTCAGCGCGTATTATCCAGGCATATCGCCAGGGAATTTTTCCTTGGTACAGCGAAACACAGCCGATTCTCTGGTGGAGTCCCGATCCACGCATGGTGCTTTTTCCGCATAAACTGCGCATCAATCGCAGTCTCAATAAGGTGTTGCGCAGAAACTGCTTTGAACTGAGCGTTGATCGTGCATTCCCGGAAGTGATTGAAGCCTGTGCTCAGCCACGAGCCGATGATGAAGGCACCTGGTTGATGCCGGAAATGATCGTTGCCTATAACAAACTGCACCGTCTGGGTGTCGCCCATTCTGTCGAGGTTTGGCAAAACGGAGAACTGGTGGGGGGCTTGTATGGAAATGCCCTGGGGCGTGTATTTTTTGGTGAGTCCATGTTTACCCGGGTCGCCAATGCCTCCAAGGTGGCGTTCGCCACACTGGTTCAGGCGTTACACAACCGTGGCTATGAGGTAATCGATTGCCAGGTGTTTACGGCGCATTTGCAGTCATTGGGTGCAGAAATGATTCCGCGCCAGGCGTTTCTGCAGATGTTGAATCGATCAGTAGACCAAGAGACTGATTTTCCGGATGAACTGTCATGCGCTTGAATCTTGGCGTTACCCCCGAGCATCCTTGTAGCTACTTGAAAGAACAGCAGTCTCGTTCATTGATGGTTATGGACGAGGAATTGTTGTCACCTTTCAGTTACGATGCGTTGTTGGATCATGGTTATCGTCGTAGTGGGGATCATGCCTACCGCCCCTGGTGCCAGAATTGCAAACAATGTCATGCGGTTCGCATTCCCGTGCAAGATTTTCTTCCCAACCGCAGTCAGCGTCGTTGCTGGAAGACAAACCAGGAATTGGTTGTCGACTGGTTGCCTGGAACATTGACGGATGAGCAGTTTGCCTTGTACCTGGCATACCAACAGGTGCGCCATAGGGGAGGCGCCATGGCGGAGAGCAGCTTTGCACAAACCGAAGATTTTCTTGTCGCCAGTTGGAATACAGTAAAATTCATGGAAATACGATTGCAACAGGAACTGGTTGCTGTGGCTGCTACGGATGTGCAACCCAACAGCCTGTCTGCTGTATATACGTTTTTCAAACCCGAACTGCACAAGCGTTCCCTGGGCAGCTACGCCATCATGCAACAACTGTCTTATGCGAAATCCCTGAACAAGAACTGGTTGTACTTGGGGTACTGGATTCCTGATAGCCCCAAGATGGCATACAAATCTGTCTTCAAACCCCTGGAAATCAGAGCGCCCCTGGAAAATATGGCAGAGGAGGAATGGGTGCGCCAATGCTGAATATCTACCCCTCCAACCGCCTTGAAGATTTGAGTTTGTTGCTGGACGCGGTGCTGCACACCCCCAAGCAGCATGTGTTGCAGACAGATACCGTGCTGGTGCAAAACAGTGGTATGCAACACTGGTTGAATCTGCGCCTTGCAGAGCAACGCGGCATCAGCATGAATCTGGATTTCAGATTGCCCGCCAGTTTCTTCTGGCAAATCATTCGTGATGTGTTAGGGCGACAACGGGTGCCGGAACTTTCTCCCTATTCACGGGAGGTGTTATGTTGGCGATTATTTGCCTTGCTGGAAGACAACGCCATTGCAGACAATCCCCTGTGTGTGGAGGCAACCCGGTTTTGGCGCAATAATGAAGGTGATTCTCACAGTCTGCGTTTTCAACTGGCACGGGAGCTTGCCGATCTGTATGAGCAGTACCTGATCTATCGGCCTGATTGGATTACTTCCTGGGACAAAGGTGAAACGCCTCACTGGCAGGCGTTACTGTGGCAACAGCTGGCGGTTCAAATGCCGGATCATCCCCTGAAGCTGTTGCGACAGGCGATACGTAAACTGCCCTCAGTGGTGGAGCGACTGCCTCAGCGTCTGTGTGTATTTGGCATCAATGCACTGGCTCCCTTGTGGCTGGATTTCCTCGGGCAAGTGGGGCGTTATACCCAGGTACATGTGTTTCATCTCAATCCCTGTGTTGAATACTGGGGGGATGTGCGCAGCGAAAAACAAATGTATCGCTGGTTGGCGAGCGATGAAGAAAGCCGGGAAATCAATCCGCTGTTAGCCAATCTTGGTGCTCAGGGACGGGAGTTTTTGGCATTGTTGCAGGAACAACCCAGCGCTGAATTTGCTGCTTTTGATGCCCCTTTGTCTGAAGACAGAAACAGCAGCGTATTGCATCACTTGCAAATGGATATTTTTGCCTTGGAAGATGCGCGCCTGCAACCAAGAAATATTCAGGATCAAAGCCTGACCTTTGTTTCAGCCCATTCCGCCTTGCGTGAAGTGCAGGGATTGCATGATTGGTTGTTGCATCAATTCAATGCAGACCCCAGCCTGACCCCTGCTGATGTGCTGGTGACCTGTCCACAAATCGAAGACTATGCCCCAGCAGTGCAGGCCGTGTTTGGAAACAGTTGGCAAATGTTTGATCCAGACGCTCCCGCTCTCCCTTGCAGTATTGCAGACCGGGCGTTACGGGATGAGCAGCCGTTGGTTGCGGTGTTTTCTGAACTGTTGGAGCTTCCTGAGAGCCGCTTTCAGGTATCTTCCATACTGGGTTTACTGCGTCTGCCAGCGGTGCAACATCAGTTCAAGTTCTCGGAACAGGATCTGCTACAGATAGAAACCTGGTTGGCTCACGCTGCCATACATTGGGGGCTGGATGCCGAGCACAAGCAACAAACATTGCAGTTGGCGCAGGCAAACCATTGTTTTACCTGGCAACAGGGCTTGGAACGCTTATTATTGGGCTTTTCCTGGGGTCACGAGGCAAGTGTGTATGCCGGACAGTTGTTGTTGCCCGATGTGGAAGGTGACGATGCCTTGCTGTTGGGAAAGCTGTTGCAAGTGATCCACGGCTTGAAAACCTATGCGCAACGTATGTCGAAACCCAGATCCGCCAGTGAATGGCAGGCATTGTTGCAGGAGATGAACGGCTGGTTGTTCGATCCCGGAAATGAAGATGAGCTGGCGCAGCAAATCATTACCCAAGCCATCGACGATCTGGGCGACTACACCCAGGCTGCTGATTACCAACAAGCCCTTTCTTTGTCAGTGGTGCGGGATTGGTTACGTGCCGGGTTTTCTCACCCGGAACCGGGGCGGCAGTTTCTTGTTGGTCAGGTGAATTTCTGTTCCATGATTCCCATGCGCAGTGTGCCTTTTCGCATTATTGCGGTGCTGGGTTTGAATGATGGAAAATTTCCTCGTCAGCGTCAGGCGCGAGGTTTTGATTTGATGGCGCAGGAAACGCCACGCCTGGGTGATCGCTCTCTCAGAGGTGATGATCGCTACCTGTTTCTTGAAACCCTGATTTCCGCCCGGGAAAAGCTCTATCTCAGTTATCAGGGGCGTGATATCAAGACCAATCAGCAGCGAGAGCCTTCCCTGGTATTGAAAGAGTTGATGGATTATCTGCAACAAGGCTACGGTTGGAACTGGGAGGAAGAAGACAGCCAATTGCTACAATTGCCGCTGCAGCCTTTCAGCCCTCAGAACTATCTGCCTCCGTCAGATAACAAGGCTGCCATCCAGTCTTTTGATCCAGGATGGTTGGGTTTGCTGCAAAAAAACGGGGAGGAAAACAAGCCGCTATTGCCGTTACCCGCGCCTGAAGCCGGAATTGAATTGCCTTTGGAAAAATTGTTGGCATTTTTTGCTCATCCGGCACGGGTTTTCGCGCAGCAACAATTGGGCTTGTATCTGGAAGGTAGTGCCGAGCAGGAAACCAGCGACAACGAACCTTTTACCACCAACCACCTGGATCGATATATCTTGCAGGAACAACTGGTACAAGCTTTTGTGCAGGGAGAAGATGAAGAGCGTATTTTGCAACAGGTAAGACTCAGCGGCAGCTTGCCAGACACGCCCCTGTTGGAACCCTTGCTCGATGAATGGAAACAACAGTCCCGGGCTTTCTCTGAACAGATATTGAATCAGGGGGGAGGAAAGATAGAAACGCAACAGGTTGTTTTCGATCTTCCCGAGTATCGTTTGAACGCCAGACTGCCGGTGTCTGCGGATGGCTTGCTCTTCTATCGTCTGGCGAGTGCCAAGGGAAAGGATGAGATGCGCTTGTGGTTGCATCATCTGCTGGCGCACTGCGTGTTGGACAAGGGAAAGGAGACCATAACCCGGGGTGTTTTTCGTCATCCGAAACAAGTGGACAGGTTTCGGCAACTGGAGCTACGCCCGGTGGAAAATGCACAACCGTTGTTGCAACAGTTGGTGCAAGTCTGGCAGCAGGGAATGACTCGTCCATTGTTGTGTGCGGCAGATCTCGGTAAACAATGGGTCAGCAGTCTTGCTGCCAACCCGCAAAAATTCCCCGGTTTCTGGGCAGATGACTACAATCAACGCGGGCCGGCTTATGATCCCTACTATGGGTTATTCTGGCAGCAAACCCCGGATGTACAGGACTTGCCAACGGATGTTCTGGAGCAAATTTATGTGCCCTTGTATGCCCATCTCAGTGAGGTGGATCTGTGAAAATGCAGCGTCTGGATATCGATCATTTGCCATTGTATGGCTGCCAGCTGATTGAAGCGAGTGCAGGTACGGGAAAAACCTATAGCATCACTCGCATTTATATTCGCCTGCTGCTGCAACGGCAGCTGGATGTGCGGGAAATATTGGTCATGACCTTCACCCGTGCAGCCACAGAAGAGCTTCGCGGTCGTATCGCCAGCGAACTGCGCCGTGCCAGGGACGAATGGGCGACCCTTGTGCTTGAGGATGATTTCTATCGGCATCTGGCATCTCAGCTTGCCGGGGATATAGATGCACAGGGGATGCTGCACCGGGCATTGCTGCGTCTTGACGAAGCACCCGTGTTCACCATCCACAGTTTTTGTCGTCAGGTGCTGACACGTCATGCCTTCGCCACTGGTGTAGACTTCGATACCCGCATGGAACAGGAACTCGATGACCTTCATCTACAGGCTGTCAGAGACTGGTATCGTCGCCTGGCGGAAAATGACCAAGCTTATTTATGCGTCAGCCAGTATTGGGGTGATCCAGAAACCTTCATGGCGACTTTTTCCAAGGTGTTGGGAAAGCCTGTGGATCTGCAGACCACGGAACCTCAGCAGTTGCTCGAGCAGTTCCTGCAACAAAAACAACAGTGCAAAGCGCAACTGCAACAACATCAGTCTTCCTTGTTCGAATATCTCGTCAATGGGCACAAGGATGAAGATAAACGCCGTGCCGAATGGCAATCGTTGATAGATTGGCTGAACATGGAAGATACTATTGTCATGCCTGCTCAAGGAGCAGCTTTTCTGGATGGCAGGCGCTGGGCCAGAATGGCGGTCAAGGAAGAAATCAACGCATGGATGAGCGCTGCCAGGCAACTCAAGGCGGAAACCCCAAAACTGCAAGCCGATATCGCCAAGGCACAGGCATACCAATGGGTGAAGCAAGGGATTTCTGAAATCAATCAGCGCATCGATCAGGCGAAACAGGCACAAAGAGTCATGGGTTTCGATGATCTGGTGGTGCTATTGGCAAAGGCATTGCAGACTGAATCAGGCACCCAGTTGGCAGAGATGTTGGCAAAGGAATACCCTGCCGCCCTGGTTGATGAGTTTCAAGATACTGATCCCCAGCAATACCAGATTCTGCAACAAATCTATACCCGCCTGGATAATCCGCATACGGTTTTGTATTTGATCGGTGATCCCAAACAGGCGATTTATGCTTTTCGTGGCGGGGATGTATTCGCCTATCTGCAAGCGCGGGCAGATACGGATGAACAATGGGTCATGAATACCAATTGGCGTTCATCCCGGGGCATGATCGCGGCATACAATCGATTGTTTCATGGTGCCTCTCTGGATCAACCCGAGGCGGGGGTGTTTGGTCCGGGAATCGACTATCCCCTGGTTAAGGCAGCAGCTCAACAGGATGAATACTTCCTTGAGGATGACACCCACGAGTCTGCCATGCAAATGGTGCATTTTCCGGTCAAGGAGGAATATGCGGACAGAAGCGGATGCAATAAAGCGGGTTTTCGTGAGCAGATAGCACATTGGTGCGCCCTTGAAATCAGCCGTTTGTTGTCGGGCGCGGTGTTATTCCAGGAGCGTAAACTGGAAGCAAAAGATATTGTGATTCTGGTAAGGGATCGTACCGAAGCCGATGTGATTGGTGCTGCCCTGGATGGCGTGGGTATACCCTCCGTGTACCTGAGTTTGCGTGACAAGCTGTTTGCCAGTGAACAGGCAATGGAATTGCTTCAGGTGTTGCGGGGAATACTGGAGCTGGAAGATGAACGGCTGGCGAGGGCAGCGTTGGTCAGCCCTTATCTTGGCGGCAGTCCGCAGCAGTTGCAACGCATGAATGAGGAAGAGGATTTCTGGGAAGATCAGTATGGCATTCTGCTTGAACTGCGCAAGCTGTGGTTGGAACGGGGTTTTGTCGCCATGGCATTGACTCTGTTTCATCAACACTATCAACCACCCCAGTGTTCCAGGGAACGGGCATTGACCAACAGTTTGCATCTGATGGAGGTCTTGCAACAAGCCAGCCAACGTCATCGTCAGCCTCGGGAGTTGTTGAGCTGGTTTGAAGAAAAGATCAATGGTGAAGGAGAATCTATCGAAGCTGAATTGCGTCTGGAGACCGACGCGGCGTTGCTACGCATACAAACCCAGCATGGTGCCAAAGGCCTGGAGTACCCGGTGGTATTCATACCCTTCGCCACCCGCTATAAAGATTCTTTGAAGATAGGCAATCGAAATCGGGAAATTCTGGACTACCATGACCCGGATAATCTTTCCGCCCATACTCACCTGGGCTGGAACGAAATGGCATCCCGACAATGTATGCAAGAGGCGCAGGCAGAGTCTGTACGGCTATTGTATGTGGCGGTAACCCGAGCCATGGCGCGTTGTTATCTATGCAGTACCCGCTTTTCCAATTATCACGCCTCTCCTCTGGGACTGGTATTGGGGCTAGGGTCTTCAGACTCATTGCAATCGTCTTTGGAGAATTTGATCGCAGATGCGTCAGATATTGGTCTGCGTGTTATCGAAGACGTTGATGCCTTGTCACCTTCAGTGATTTCTGATTCCACTATGCCAACGGCAACACTGGAGGCCGCATCCTATACCGCAGGCTTGCCACAAGGATGGTGGTTGAGCTCTTTTTCTGCCTTGACGCGCAATCTGCGCCATGGTGGTTTGTCCTTGCCGGATCGGGATGAGGCGGATAGCGGACAACAGCAACCGACCAAAAACGAACTTCGATTCGAATTGCCTGCGGGGGCCATGGCGGGGAATTTGCTGCACGAGATTTTTGAACACCTGGATTTTTCAGAACCAGACTGGGAAACTACTTGCGCACGACCCTTGGCGCGTTTTGGCAAGCTCCCTTCTGCTTATACAACCGAAGATTTGATTGCCTGGTTGACGCAGGTGTTACAGACTCCCTTGCAGGGCGAGCTGACCCTGGGGCATTTAACATGGCATCAGACTTTGCGTGAGACTGCTTTTTATTTTCCCATGCGTGCAGGTCATGTGACTGCTCTGGGGACATTGCTGGCAAAACATCGCGGGCAACAGGGGCAGGTTCAATTTCAGGTCAAGCGGCAATTGCAGGGTATGATGCATGGCTATATTGACCTGATCTTCGAATGGCAGGGAAAATTCTATATTGCTGACTACAAATCCAACTACCTGGGATCACAGTTTGCCCACTACGGGATGGACGATATCCGTCAGAGCATGGAGGCATCTTTATATGACTTGCAATACCTGCTGTATAGTTTGGCGTTACATCGCTACTTGAGAGAAAACCTGCCGGATTATCAACCCCAAGAACATTTTGGTGGTGTGTTCTATCTCTATCTACGCGGCATGTCTACGTCTTCTAATACTGGGGTGTACCACAAAAAAATTTCCCCCGATACGCTGGAGCAGCTGGATCGACTCTTCGATGAGGGTGGATATGTATAGCAGTTTCCAACAGTGTCAGGGACGCTTGCATGATGTTCAGGCAATTGATTTCTATCTGGCTGATTCCCTGCTGAGACATCTGTCCGTTGAAAACAGGGAATTGATGTTTCATAGCATTCTGTTGCTGTCAGGGTCACTACGAGAAGGTCATAGTTGTCTCAAACTTGAAGCGGAAGCGGGGGTTTGGCATTGGCAGAACCCGGAAGGGCAAGGCGGTTATCAATTCCCCGGGCTTGATGACTGGAAAGGCTTGTTACAGCATTCTGGTATTGATGTGGCAGCGCATCAGCCTGTGGTGTTCGAACATGAACGGCTCTACCTGCGACGTTACTGGTATTTTGAAAATGCCGTGGCAGAGAATCTGAGTCAACGCATCGCCCGTACCGTGGATCTTGATGTGCCTGTGGCAACCGACATTCTGTCGAATCTGTTTCCAGATGCCGAACCCGATGATCAGCAACGACTGGCTGTTGCCAATGCCCTGGGTAAAAGTTTCTCGATCATCTCTGGTGGGCCGGGAACGGGAAAAACCTTTACCGTAACCAAACTGTTGGCGGCGATACAGCGATTGCAACAGCATGGTTTGCGCATCCGCATGGCAGCGCCTACGGGAAAGGCCGCCCAGCGTCTCCAGGAATCTGTTGCCGCAGCCAAAACCAAATTGTATGCACAAGGGGTATTGAATCAACAGGATCTCGATGCCATTCCAGATCAGGCAGCGACTCTGCATCGATTGTTGGGGGTGATTCCTGGCAGCAACGATTTTCGTCATCATGCTGAAAATCCATTGGCAGTGGATTTGCTGCTCATCGATGAAGCATCCATGGTTGATCTGCCCATGATGTTTCGTATGCTCGATGCCTTGCCCGATGAAAGCATATTGATACTCATTGGTGATCCAGACCAACTGCCTTCGGTATCTGCTGGCAGCGTGTTGGCAGATCTCACACCCCGACCTCATCCGGGATACAGCCCGGAGACCCGGGATCGCTTGCAATGCTTGCTCTCAGCGTCGGTGCCCCAGGCAAACTCCGAAGTAGCAGATTATCTGGGCTTGCTCACCCGCAGCAGACGCTTTACCAGTGAGGGAGGCATAGGTCAGCTTGCAACGCAGGTTATCGAAGGGAATGTGGATGCAAGTTGGCAACTGCTTGAATCCGGGCAGGCGGATCTTGCTCTTGAACAAAACCGGGAGCTGTCTGCCTGGCTGGATAAATGGATTGAAGACTATTTTGAGCCCTTGTTACAAACAGATGATGCTGGGCAGGCGCATGGATGGCTGTCTGCGTTTCGTATTCTATGCGCCACACGCCAGGGACAACAAGGGGTGGAGCAAATCAATGCCTACATTCAGGCAAGACTGCGGCGGCAGGGATTGATTCCGGCCACAGATAGATGGTATGCCGGCTGCCCGGTAATGGTGACACGTAACGACTATCATCTGGACTTGTATAATGGTGATACGGCGGTATTGTTGATGCATCGGGGACGATTGCGCGCAGTATTTCAGGATGGAGATGGCTTCCGTTATGTCAGCTTGTCCCGGTTACCCCACCTGGAAGTGGTGTATGCCATGACGATTCACAAAACCCAGGGTTCGGAATTTGAGCATGTGGCGTTAGTGATGCCGGAAACGGACAAACTGATCAACTCCCGGGAGCTGTTGTACACTGCCATCACCCGCGCCAGGAAAAACCTGAGCCTGTGGTCAAATGAAGCGGTGTGGAAACAGGCTGTGCGGCGAACCGTCAATCGCTATTCCGGCTTGGCGTTGCGGTTGCAGAAAACAACGAGTGGCAGAGAGAAATGAGCGCAAGTTATTACTGGCATGACTATGAAACCTGGGGTACGGATCCACGCAAGGACAGGGCGGTGCAATTTGCAGGCATGAGAACCGATCTTGATTTCAATCCAGTGGGAAAGCCGTTGATGGTTTATGCACAGCCGGCAGATGATATTCTGCCTCAACCTGGTGCTTGCATGGTGACAGGCATTACTCCCCAATTGGCAAAACAGGAAGGGGTCTGTGAAGCAGATTTTTTTCATGCCATTCATGATGAACTGTCCAGGCCAGGAACCTGTGCTTTGGGTTACAACAGCATCCGCTTCGACGATGAATTCACCCGCTATGGTCTGTATCGGAATTTCTTTGATCCTTATGCCAGAGAATGGCGCAATGGAAATTCACGTTGGGACATCATTGATATGGTGCGCCTGACCCACGCGTTACGACCAGAGGGTATCAATTGGCCTGTAGATGACAAGGGTGTCGCCAGCTTCAAGCTGGAATTGTTGACTGCTGCCAATGATATCGAGCATCAAGGTGCCCATGATGCCCTGGTCGATGTCAAAGCGACCATTGCTCTGGCGAAGCTGATCAAGGAAAAGCAGCCCAAGCTATTCGAATATGTATTCAATAACCGCGACAAACACAAGCTGGCGCAACAACTGAGCTTGCGTGAACAGCAGCCTTTGCTGCATGTTTCTGCAAAATATCCTGCCCGGCTCGGCTGTATTGCTGTGATCGTTCCTGTGGCGCAGCATCCTTCCAACCGTAACGGCATTATTGTTTTCGATCTGCGCATGGACCCTCAGCCCTTGTTCGATCTCAGTGTGGAACAGATTCGAACCAAGTTGTACACGCCAAGCAAAGACCTTGCCGAAGGAGAACAACGTATTCCACTGAAAATGATCAGTATCAATCATGCGCCAGTGGTGGTTCCGTTGAATACTCTGACTCAAGACGCCCGAGAAAAATGGGATCTGGACATGGCAAGAGAGCAACAACATTTGCAAATGATTCAGGGCAATGAGGAATTGCAGAAAAAAATCCAGCAGGTTTTTTCGGAGCAGGATTTTGCGCCAAATTCTGACCCTGATCAGAATCTCTACGGTGGTTTTATTTCCAACAATGACAGACGTTTGTGTGATCAGATACTCAAGAGTTCACCAGCGCAGTTGGCGACCTTTCATCCGGCTTTTGAAGACCCTCGTTTGCCTGAGTTGCTGTTTCGCTATCGCGCCCGAAATTGGCCCCAAACCCTGTCCCGGGAGGAAATGTTGCGTTGGGAAGAATATCGACGCCAGCGCCTGACCACAGAGGATGGCGGTTCCAGTATCACTTTGGATGAATATCGCAAACAACTGTCTCGTCTTGTGATTGATCCGCAGTTGAGCGAGCAACAGCGACAAGTGGTAGATGCATTGCTCGATTGGCCAACGGAGATTGGTTTGTAGCCGCTGGCTTCAGTCCCTGGCGGCTTCTTCGTCGGCTGTGGCAACCTCGGTTACTAACATTTCTTTGGCGATACGCTTGGTAAAGTAATACACCCGCTTCAGCGCCTCAAGTAGCTCGGTTTCGGTTTGATAGGTCAGTCTGCGCATGGGAGCTTCTGCGGATACCCGGCGCAGAATATGGTGTTCAATCTGTGCTGATAATTCGCTGATCCGGTTTTTCGCTTTGACCACGTTTCGTGCCGGCTTCTTTTTGGTTCGTGTTACCGCCTGGGTGGCTTTTTCGAGCAGATGGATGAGCTCGGTGACCATATTTTCAAAAAGCTGCTGGGTTTCTTCGCTTATTACCAGATCCTCGTGCAGGCGTTTTCTTCCGACATGGATGAGATGAAGTTTCAGATTGTCTCCGATGCTTTCATAGTAGGAAGCGATGGTTAAATAATGATGCAATAATTCGACTTCATTTGAACTCAGGTCTTGCTTGGACAATTCCTGCAGATAATCCAGAATCGGTGCATGTAACATACCTACCTTGGCGTCCATACGCGCCAGTTCAGACAGTTCCTGGGCGTTTCCTTTCAGTGCCAGATGAAAACCTTGACGCAGCATGGGCAAGACCTTTTCCGCCAGCCTGCCAATTTCCATGCGCACGCGATCCAAGGCAAGAGCCGGGGTGTCCAACAGATTCTTGTCCAGATATTTTGGAACCACTTGCCCTGATTTTTCTTCTTCGGTCACTGGAATCATCCAGGTTACAAAGCGGGCAAACCATGGCGTGAAGCCAATGAATAAGAGGGTGTTACCCACATTGAAAAGAGTATGGGCGTTGGCGATTTGTCGGGGTGTTTCCGCAGCCAGTCTGTTTATTCCGCTCAACTCGGTTTGCAAAGGGGATATGCTGCGTACCAGTGCCGCGAATTCGGGAATAAACCAGAACCAGATAAAAACCCCCAGGGTGTTGAAGGTGATATGCACCATGGCTGCACGCAGGGCTTCCCTGGATTTGCCGATTGCTGCCAGCAAGGCAGTGACACAGGTGCCGATGTTGGCACCCAGTACCATGGCAATACCTTGATCCAGGGTGATCAATCCCTGGGTTGCCAGTACGATAATGACACCTGTGGTAGCGGATGAACTTTGTACCACCGCAGTAAATGCAGCACTTGCCAGTATGCCATACAGGGGATGCTCCATTTCCTGCAACATCTGGATGAAAGGTGGATAGTCGCGAAGCGGGGAAGTGGCATCGCCCATGAGACTCATGCCAAAGAAAATCATCCCAAAACCAAAAATCATGGTTCCCGAACGCTGCACCACTTCGTTCTTACTCAAAAATTGCATGGCAAAACCCAGGGCAATGATGAGTAGTGCAAAATGGGTGATCTTGAAGGCGATGATCTGGGCAGTGATGGTGGTGCCGATACTGGCGCCCATAATGATGGGAATCGCTTGCGCCAGGTGCATCAGACCTGCAGAAACAAAGCCGACAACCAGTACAGTGGTGACTGATGAAGACTGAATGATTGCCGTAACCAGAGCACCTGCCATTACCCCCCGGAAACGATTCGTGGTCATCCGGGCCAGCAGGTTTTTCAGCCGTTTGCCCGTGCTCGCTTTAAGCGAATTGGTGAGCAGCTCCATTCCATACAGGAATATGGCCAGTCCCCCGGCCAGTCCCATGAGGATGGTGCCTATCTCAAGTTGCTCGG